>NZ_JBAKHE010000008.1:0-233811 GCF_049065885.1 Brucella sp. IR068
TTCCGAAGAGAACCATTGTCACGCCGAAAGCGATGAAACCCCAGGTGGCGATCTGACCGATGTGCTGGCCGATCGCGATGGCCGGGCTTTCAGCGCCGAGAAATATCTGCAGGGCCTGCCGGTCGGCGACCAGCAGCAGCCCGGCAAGGGCTCCGGTCATCAGCACTGCGTAGATCGTTCCGATGCGGGTTATGGAGCTGACGCGATCCCATTTTCCGGCGCCGATGTTCTGGGCCGCCATCGCACTGACCGCAGCACCCAACGCCATTGCCGGCATCTGCACATAGGTCCACAGCTGCTGTGTGGCGCCGAAGGCGGCTGTCGTGTCCACACCCTCGCGATTGACGAGCCGCATCATGGTCAGCATCGAGCTTGAGACAACGATCATCTGGATGCCCATCGGCAGACCCTTGACAAAGATCAGCTTCAACAACTTCTGGTCCGGAACAAGAAGCCACAACTCCCTGCCGCGCAGACGCAACGGGAGATCGCGATGGTAGATATAGTAGAGCATCGCCGCCAGACTTATGTAATTGGCGACAGCTGTCGCCAGTGCGGACCCGGCAATACCGAGCGCAGGCAGCGGACCCCAACCCAGGATGAAGAAGGGGTTGAGCCCTATATCGAGGAGCACCGCCATTCCCATGAATATCAGCGGGGTCACGGCGTCGCCGCTGCCGCGCAGTGCCATCATCAGGATTGTCTGCATCAGGATCGCCGGCATGGCCAGAAAAGTGACCTGCAGGAACGCACGCGCCAGCGGTTCTATGGTTTCAGGAGTTCCCAGCAGCGCCAGAACTTTTGGGGCGAGCAGCCAGCCGATGACCGCGACCACGATGCTGAGCGGTACGAAAGTGCCGACCGTGGTGCCCGCTATGGTGCGCGCCGTTTCTATATCCCGTCGCCCGAAAGCCTGTCCGATGAGGATCGTCGATGCCATGCCGAAACCGAAGACGAAAGCGGTCAGCAGAAACATGACCAGATTGCCGTTCGTCGTTGCGGCAAGTGCGTATTCGCCCAGCAACTGCCCGATCCAGATCGTGTCGATGGAACCATTAGCCGATTGCAATATGGACGAGCCAAGGGTCGGCAGGGCAAAGAGCAGCAGAGCCTGGTTGATCGGGGCTGTCGTCAGGTCGATGCTCTGTTTCATAAGTCCTCGTGATCGAAACGATGTGCCGGGAGCAATTGACAGGAAACTTCGCAAACCTGGAACGACTGCCATCATTATTCTGTTCCGGTTTAAAGCATGATCCGACCCGAGTGGAACGAGGATCGATAAGGATTATGCCAGAAATAGAACAGCTTAGAGCGTCGATCTGATTCAGTCAGATCGAAACGCGCTCTAATGTTGGCAGTTTGCGCGCCGTGGGTAAAGTCACGGAAAAGAATGCCGCATAGGATGCAAAGCGCAGGTGTGGCTCTTTTATGCCATTCCCACCACCCAAAAGATTGCTAATATGAACTTGGGCATGGAGGGGCCCGATCCATGAAAGGTCTGGCAGACGCATCCACGCTGGGTGTCAACGAGGATAACGGCGAGAATGCCAGCGAGGGTGTCGGCGATCCGCGCCCCGGCGAAGGGCTGTACCGGTTGTCACAGCCAAGGCCGGGCGACAATGCCCCGACAGGCACGGACCAGCTCGACTGGCTCGCCGCCATGATCAATCACGTGCCGGATTTCATCTATGCCAAGGACCTGCAAGGGCGGTTCCTGTTTGCCAACGATGCGGTGGTCCGCAACAATGGCCTGTCAGACATCAATGAACTCATCGGGCTGACGGACGTCGATATTCACGGCCAAGCAGCGATTACGGCGCGCATTTCCGAGATCGAAAGGCGGGTCATGGAAAGCGGCGTGCCTGACCTCGGCTATGAAGAGCGCGCCATGCGCGGCGGAGCGGATCGCTGGCTGATGATTTCGCGCGTCCCACTGCGCGACAGGAGCGGCAACATCATCGGTGTCGTGGGCGTCTCGCGCGACATTTCCATCAAGAAGAAGGCCGAGCGCTTCATGCAGGTGCAGGCCCGCATTCTGGAAATGACGGTGAGCGCCGTTGCGATATCGGAATTCGTAGATCAACTGGCCAGGTTGCTGGAAAGCCTTGCCGGGGGCGTTCGATGCGTCGCCGTCGTGACCGGTCAAAACGCAGATGATGTCATTATTTCGGCCCCCTCGCTGCCTTCGCTGGCGACTGGTCTGAGACAGGCGCCGCTTTCCCCGGCGCGCCTTGAAGCTGCACTGGCAGCGCTTGCTCCTGAAAACGAAGCGATATTCTCCATCGAAATTCCTTCGGCGGACGGTACGGGGCATGGCGTTCTGGGTTTCATGGTCGATGGCGAGGTTTCCGATGATCGCGGCTTGCGGGAGTTTCTGGCCACCGCCGCAGGGATGGCTGGAATTGCCATCGACAGGCGCATCGCCGACGAGCGCATCCGCTATCTGGCCGAGCACGAGGCGCTGACCGGGCTGGCGAACCGGGCCTTTCTGGAACGGCAACTCGAACAGATGCTCGATCAGGCGTCTAGCCATTCACGGAAGGTGGCCGTCGGCTTTCTCGATCTGGACCAGTTCAAGCCGGTCAACGATACGCTCGGCCATGCTGCCGGAGACAGGCTTTTGCAGCAGGTTGCCGGGCGGATTTTGCTTCTGCTCGGCGAGGGTGAACTTGCCGGTCGCATGGGCGGCGATGAATTCATTCTGGTTCTGAAGGCAGACGAAGGGGATTTCTGTTCCCGGCTTGATGAGATACGGCGCAGGGTAAGCGAGCCGGTGGAACTGGGTGGAACCTCTCTGGAGGTCACGTGCAGCATTGGTGTCGCCTGTTTTCCCAGACATGGCCGGTCGGCAGGGGATCTGCTCGCGGCTGCGGACGCTGCCATGTATGAGGCCAAGGCGAAGGGCCGCAACAGCGTCTGTATCTATTCTGTCGAGATGCCGCGCGACTTCGCATCAGATGGAAGCGGACAGCCATAGTTCTTGCGCGATGTTCAACCGATCTTCGCCTTGACGAACACGTCATAACGCGTGCTCTTGCCGAGGAACTGATGGGAGGGCTTGCGCAATCCGGCCATGGGATCGGCGCGCAACGGCCATTTGAGCACCACACGGTATTGCGCTGCCTCGAGCGCCACCTGCATCAACCTTTCGGCATCCGGATCGGTGCCGACGATTTCGCGAATCTGCCGCATTTCCTTTTTGACGAGCGCACTGTTGCCGCGCGGCGGATGCATCGGGTCAACCAGCACGACTTGCGGCTTCAATTCGGGCAGGAGCAGGCAGGAATCGCCGTGCAAAAGCGTCATGCGGGCAACAGTCTCGGCATAGCGGCCTCCTTCCGCGGCTGCACGCGCCAGCCCTTCGGCGAGAAGCCCGTGCATCTTTTCGGAGCGCTCGATCAAGGTCACTTTCGCGCCGAGGGAAGCCAGCAGAAAGGCATCGCGCCCAAGGCCAGCCGTTGCGTCGACGATTTCCGGCGTGGCATCCCGCGTCAGTCCGGCGGCCCTGGCGAGAGCCTGACCGCGTCCTTCGCCGGAGCGGAACCGGTGGCCGACAGCGCCGCCGACGAAATCAACGACCAGTTCCGATGTATCGATTTTCTGCGACATGGATGCTCTCAGAAAGGGCAGGGCGCGGTGAAGGTAACAGCGCGGCCATCGGGGTGCCGGAAGGAAAGTTCTTCCGCATGCAGCAACAGGCGGTCTGCGGCAGCAAGCGCTTCGCCTTCGGCGTAAAACTCGTCGCCGAGGATCACATGGCCAATCGCTTTCATATGCACGCGCAGCTGGTGCGTGCGGCCCGTCAGGGGAAAGAGCCGCAGCCGGGTCGTGCGCTCGCTGCGATCGAGCACCTGCCAGCGTGTCTGCGCGGGCTTGCCGTGCTCGTGATCGACACGATGACGCGGCTTGTTGTCGGGATCAATCGCCAGCGGCAGGTCGATGAGCCCTTCGTCTTCTTCAACGTTCCCCCAGACGATGGCTATATAGGATTTTTGCGTCGTGCGCGCCTCGAACTGCGCGGCGATGGCGGCATGCGCCTTGCGATCGAGCGACATCAGGACGATGCCTGACGTATCCTTGTCGAGACGGTTGATCATCTGCGCTTGCGGAAATGTTTCCTGAACGCGCGTTGCGAGACTGTCATACAGGGAAGGATGGCGTCCGGGTACGGACAGGAGACCGCTCGGTTTGTCCAGCACGAGAAAGCCCGCATCGCGATGAAGGATCGAGACATAGGGTTCCAGCGGGGGATGATAGATGGGAGCAACGGCTGATAACACACTCATGAGGCTCTTCTAGCACGGTTTGCGCCGTGCGGAGAAGCACGCGCTTATACCGGCGGCGGTAAATGATGCGCTGTTCACCGGATGGCTGGATGTTCTTGCAAGGAAATAAATGGCGGAGAGGGAGGGATTCGAACCCCCGATGGAGTTGCCCCCATGCCGCATTTCGAGTGCGGTGCTTTCAACCACTCAGCCACCTCTCCGCGTTGTGCAGCACTGTAAAACGACCCTTGAAGAATCGCACAGTAACAAGCATCAATGACGAATGCCGAGCGTGCAGCGGCTCAATAACGGGCCAGCGCCGATTAGACAAGAGCTAATTTGCATTCCCTTGTGAAAATTCTTGACTTTTCTGCCGCTTCGCACTTATAAGCACCAGACCTTAGGCGTGGGGTGATCCGCGCCTATTGTTTTGATTGCAGATTTCGGGCTTTTCCGGGGCTGCGATCAAGGGCAAAAGCCCGCTCATCAACCGACTGATAAAAAGACGGCCCATCGCTTCGACGCCAATGTCGCAGAATGAGAGCCGGACCGAACAACCGAAAGGACAACAAATGTTCGCAGTCATCAAGACCGGTGGCAAGCAGTATCGCGTTGCCGCAAACGACCTCATCAAGGTCGAAAAAGTTGCTGGCGAAGCCGGTGACATCGTAGAATTCGCAGAAGTCCTGATGGTCGGCTCGACCATTGGCGCCCCGACCGTCGCCGGTGCTCTCGTCACCGCCGAAGTCGTTGAACAGGGCCGTGCCCGCAAGGTCATCGCGTTCAAGAAGCGTCGCCGTCAGAACTCGAAGCGCACCCGCGGCCATCGTCAGGAACTGACGACCATCCGCATCTCGGAAATCCTCACCGACGGCGCGAAGCCTTCCAAGAAGGCCGCCGAGAAGAAGGCTCCGAAGGCAGACGCCGTCGAAGGCGAAGCCGCAAAGCCGAAGAAGGCAGCGCCCAAGAAGGCCGCAGCCAAGGCCGAGTCGGCTGAGTAAACAGAGAGATTAAAGGAGAACACCAATGGCACACAAAAAAGCTGGCGGTTCCTCGCGTAACGGTCGCGATTCAGAATCCAAACGCCTTGGCGTGAAGAAGTTCGGCGGCGAAGCTGTGCTCGCCGGCAACATCATCGTGCGCCAACGCGGCACGAAGTGGCATCCGGGCGCCAATGTCGGCCTCGGCAAGGACCACACGATTTTTGCAACCGTAAACGGCTCCGTGTCTTTCCGCACGAAAGCCAACGGTCGCACGTACGTGTCGGTTAACCCGATCGCGGAAGCAGCAGAGTAAGCCGGGCACTCTCACAAGCACCGGCGTCCCATCGGACCCGGTGTAAATGGCAGCCTAGCCAAAAGATCGAAGGGAAGATGGGGCCACCCATCTTCCCTTTTTGCATTTGGGCGCATCTCGAAAAGTGCGAAGCGGTTTTCAAACAAGGTGCGCTCAAATGAAACGCTCTGGAGGAACGAAAAATGGTTGTCGAAGTTCTGGAAGAAGATTGTTACGACGCAAGCAGTAGCGAAAGAAGAGGCAGTTACGCAGATCTGTCGCCCGGCCTGGAGGATGCAAAGGCTCCCGACCTGGCCTACGAGCTGGACTGCCCCGTCCTCGTCACCGAAAGGCTGGTGCTGCGCCCGCCGCATGTCGAAGACGTGGATGCGATTTCCTATCTTGCCAATAACGCCCGCGTCTCCAGTATGCTTGCCCGTATGCCGCATCCATACACGCGTGAAAACGCCGTCGACTTTGTCGAGCGCGTGCGAAAAGGCGAGATGGGCAATTGCATCTACGCGATCACGCAAGCGGAAACCGGCATCTTCATGGGCTGCTGCGGCATTCATCCGCTCGATCGTGGCGACGGGCTTGAAATCGGCTACTGGCTGGGCGAACCCTATTGGGGGCATGGCTTTGCCACCGAGGCCGCGCACGCCCTGATCGATCTGGCTTTTCGTGCGACCGCCATCGAACGGCTGCATGTCTCGTGCCATGCCATCAATGGCGGTTCGCGCCGGGTGATCCACAAGTGCGGCTTCCAGTTCAGCAGCATGGGCATGGCCGACTCGCTCGCCGCAGGCAATGTGCCGGTCGAGCGCTATGTCCTCGATCGGCGTACCTGGATCGGGCTGAGAAGCTGGCAGTCGTAAGGGCTGTTCCAAAACTAGCCCTGTGTGGCTGCAAAATGGTCCTGCGTGAAGCCCTTCCGGCTGGCGCAGGACCGATAATCATCGGGGAATGACATGATGGATACCCACTCAATCGCACGCGACAGGATCGTGGTGCGCGCGCTCGAAAAGGGCGACCTGCATCGTTACCGGGCCATAAGGTTGAGCGCCTTGCAGCGCGCGCCGATGGCCTTCGGTTCGAGTTTCGAGGAAGAAAACGCCTATTCGGACAGCGTCTTCGCACGCCGCCTGGAACAGGTGAACGGCAATGTGGTCTTCGGGGCCTTCGATGGCGAAAACCTGCTGGGAACGGCGGGCATGTTCCGCCATGATCGCAGGTCCGAGCGCCATCGCGGCACGCTCTGGGGCGTCTATGTGGCTCCCGAAGCGCGCGGGCTGCAACTCGGCCAGGCGCTTGTCGGCAAGGTCATCGACCATGCGGCAACGCAGGTCGTCGTTCTGGATGCCAAGGTGGTCGCCACGAACGAAGCCGCAAAACGCGTCTATTATGCGCTCGGCTTCAAGACTTACGGCGTCGAACCCAAGTCGCTTTACGTTCAGGGCCAGTATCTGGATCAGGAATTGATCTATATCGATTTCACCGATCCTGAACGAAACCGGAAATAGGCGGAAACCGGCTTCCTCGACTGTTTGCAGGAAGCCGGTTTTGCTGTAATTGCAACACACCACATGCGGGCGCGCCCGCATGTAATTCCTATTCAGGGCGCGCGCCGCCCAAAAGCCTGCCGCAGCGCGGGCATCAAGAAGGTTACGTTCAGATGAAGTTTCTCGATCAGGCAAAGATCTATATCCGCTCCGGCAATGGCGGGGCGGGGGCGGTTTCGTTCCGCCGCGAGAAATTTCTCGAATTCGGCGGTCCAGACGGCGGCGACGGCGGACGCGGCGGCGATGTGTGGGTGGAGGCCGTGGACGGTCTCAACACGCTGATCGATTACCGCTATCAGCAGCACTTCCGGGCCAAGACCGGCATGCACGGCATGGGCCGCAACATGACCGGCGGCAAGGGCGACGACGTTGTTCTCAAGGTGCCGGTCGGCACGCAGATTTTCGAGGAAGACGACGAAACGCTGATCTGCGACATTACCGAGATAGGCCAGCGCTATCGTCTCGCCAAGGGCGGAAACGGGGGCTTCGGCAACCTGCATTTCACCACCTCGACCAACCGCGCGCCGCGCCGCGCCAATCCCGGGCAGGAAGGCATCGAGCGCACCATCTGGCTGCGCCTGAAGCTGATTGCCGATGCCGGTCTGGTCGGCCTGCCCAATGCCGGAAAGTCCACTTTCCTCGCAAGCGTGACAGCGGCGAAGCCGAAGATTGCCGATTATCCTTTCACCACGCTGCATCCCAATCTGGGCGTCGCGCGTGTGGATGGCCGCGAGTTCGTCATTGCCGATATTCCGGGCCTGATCGAAGGGGCGAGCGAAGGCGTCGGCCTTGGCGACCGTTTCCTCGGTCATGTCGAGCGCACGCGGGTTCTGCTCCATCTGGTGTCAGCGCAGGAAGAAGATGTGGCCAAGGCCTATCGGGTCATTCGCGGCGAGCTGGAAGCCTATGAGCACGGGCTTGCGGACAAGCCGGAAATCGTGGCGCTGTCGCAGGTGGATACGCTGGATGCGGAAGCGCGCAAGGCCAAGGTCAAGGCGCTGAAAAAGGCATGCGGACGCGATCCGCTGCTGCTTTCGGCGGTCAGCCATGAAGGTTTGAACGATGCGTTGCGCCAGCTTGCTGCCGTGATTGATCAGAGCCGCGCCGCAGAGGCCGGTACGGCGCAAGCCGAAGACTAAGCGTCGGATTTTATTTGGGCGCGCATCTTATCCGAAAACCGTTTCACACTTTTCGGGATGCGCTTTGGATGCGGCGAGGGAATGAAACATGCTGAAGAAACTGAAGGACTATCGCCGCATCGTTGTCAAAATCGGGTCCGCCCTTCTGGTGGATCGCGCAACCGGCCTCAAGCGCGACTGGCTGGAAAGCCTGGGGCAGGATATTGCAGCGCTTCATCACGCAGGCGTCGAGGTGCTGGTGGTTTCTTCCGGTGCGATCGCGCTTGGCCGCACCGTCCTCGGCCTGCCGAAAAAGGCGCTCAAGCTTGAGGAAAGCCAGGCCGCTGCCGCCGCCGGCCAGATCGCGCTCGCCAAGGCCTATGCGGATGTGCTCGGCGGACATTCCATCCGTTCCGGACAGATTCTGGTCACGCTTTCCGATACCGAGGAGCGCCGCCGCTATCTCAATGCGCGCGCGACCATCGAGACGCTTTTGAAGCTGAAGGCTGTGCCGGTCATCAACGAGAACGACACGGTGGCAACCACCGAAATCCGCTATGGCGACAATGATCGTCTCGCTGCGCGCGTGGCGACCATGATGGGCGCGGACCTTCTGGTTCTGCTCTCCGACATTGACGGGCTTTATACGGCCCCGCCGCACAAGAACCCGGACGCGGAGTTTCTGCCGCTGGTCGAAACCATCACGCCGCAGATCGAAGCCATGGCGGGAGCGGCGGCTTCCGAACTGTCGCGCGGCGGCATGAAGACCAAGCTCGATGCGGGCAAGATCGCCAATGCGGCCGGGACCGCGATGATCATCACATCGGGCACGCGTTTCGGCCCGCTTTCAGCCATCGATCGCGGCGAGCGCGCAACGCTGTTTGAACCGGCGCGTGCGCCGGTCAATGCGTGGAAGACGTGGATTTCCGGCAATCTGGAACCGGCTGGCCGGTTGACGGTGGATGCCGGTGCGGCCAAGGCGCTGAAATCCGGCAAATCGCTTCTGCCGGCGGGTGTGAAGGAAATCGACGGTCAATTCGAGCGCGGCGATACGGTCGCGGTGCTCAATGAGGACGGCCGCGAGATCGCGCGCGGACTGATCGCTTACGATGCCGAGGATGCGCGCAAGATCGCCGGCCATAAAAGCGATGAGATCAGCGAAATTCTTGGCTATGATGCGCGCGCGGCGATGATCCATCGCAACGATCTGGTCGTGCGCGCGGCCAGCAATGCGGAAGCGGTGTAAGGGGAGAGGACATGCTGACCAAGGCAGATACGGCAAACGATATTGCTGCCGTGATGGCGGAAGTGGGGCGCAAGGCGCGCGCTGCCGCCGCCCCACTTTCCATCGCCACTACCGAACAGAAGAACAAGGCGCTGATTGCCGCCGCCGAGGCGATGTTGGAAGCTCGGTCCGAGATTTTGGAAGCCAACAAGCTCGATCTCGCCAATGCGGAAAAGAACGGCATGGCGGCTTCTTTCGTCGACCGCCTGACGCTCGATGACAGCCGGATCGATGCCATCGCCGATGGTATCCGCGCCATCGCGGCGCTCCCTGATCCGGTGGGCGAGGTGATTGCCGAATGGGACCGTCCGAACGGCCTTCACATCGAGCGCGTGCGCACGCCGCTCGGTGTGATTGGCGTCATTTATGAGAGCCGCCCCAATGTAACCGCCGATGCCGGTGCGCTCTGCCTCAAGGCGGGTAATGCGGTTATCCTGCGCGGCGGCTCGGATTCGGCGCATTCGTCGGCTGCCATTCACAAAGCGCTGGTCAGGGGGCTTGAAGCCGCCAACCTGCCTGCCGATGCGATCCAGATCGTGCCGGTGACCGACCGCGCCGCTGTCGGCGAAATGCTGAAGGGCCTCAATGGCGCGATTGACGTAATCGTGCCGCGTGGCGGCAAAAGTCTTGTTGCGCGGGTCCAGTCGGAAGCGCGGGTGCCGGTCTTCGCGCATCTGGAAGGCATCTGCCATCTCTATATCGATAAAACAGCCGGTCTCGATATGGCGCGCAGAATTGCGCTCGACGCCAAGATGCGGCGCACCGGCATTTGCGGCGCTGCGGAAACGCTTCTGGTGGATCGTGCGGTGGCTGCGACACATCTGGCGCCGATCCTTGACGATCTTGCCGCCGCGGGCTGCGAAATTCGCGGCAGCACCGATGTGCTGGCGCTCTATCCGGCGAAGCCCGCCACGCAGGAGGACTGGTCGACAGAATATCTCGATGCGATCATTTCCGTTGCGCTGGTCGATGGCATTTCGGGCGCAATCGAACATATCAACCGCTATTCCTCGCATCACACCGAAGCCCTCGTGGCGGAAGATGCGGCAGCGGTTGCGCGTTTCTTCAACGAAATCGACTCGGCCATTCTCCTGCACAATGCCTCGACGCAATTTGCCGATGGCGGCGAGTTCGGCATGGGCGCCGAAATCGGCATCGCCACCGGCAAGATGCATGCGCGCGGGCCGGTTGGCGTCGAGCAGCTGACCTCGTTCAAATATCGCGTGCGCGGCAGCGGACAGGTTCGTGGTTAGTTTCGGATGAAGTTCGGCTTCGGGCTTTCCGCATTGAAGGAAAAATATCCGGGTGTCAGTGCGCATTATCTGCGCATGCCGCATGTCGAAAAGGGCATGGCGGTGGGGCTGTTCGGCGGCTCGTTCAATCCGCCGCATGGAGGCCATGCGCTGGTGGCGGAAATCGCGATCAGGCGGCTGAAGCTCGACCAGCTCTGGTGGATGGTGACGCCGGGAAATCCGCTGAAGGACAGCCGTGAACTGGCGCCGCTTGCCGAGCGGCTGAAGCTGAGCGAGGAAGTGGCGGAAGACCCACGCATCAAGGTGACGGCGCTGGAAGCTGCCTTCAACGTCCGCTATACGGCGGATACGCTGGCGCTCATCCGCGACGCCAATCCAGGCGTTCACTTCGTATGGGTGATGGGCGCCGACAATCTCGCCTCGTTCCATCGCTGGCAGCGCTGGCGCGAGATTGCGCAGAATTTCCCGATTGCGGTCATCGACCGGCCGGGCTCCACGCTCGCCTATCTGTCGTCGCGCATGGCGCAGACTTTTTCCGACAGCCGCATCGACGAACAATATGCGCCCATGCTGGCGCGGCGCACGCCTCCGGCCTGGACCTTCATCCATGGGCCGCGGTCGTCGCTTTCCTCCACCGCTATCCGCAAAACCCGTACCGCATCTTGATGGTTTCATGACAATTCCTGCAAGATATGGGTAGAACGGGCAAAGAAACTGAAAAAGTGAACGGGCTGGAAAAGCTCGTGCACTTGAAACAAAACAGGGACTCTGCCTATTTTAGGGAGTGTGGTGCTTACAACTGCCACATTGCGTTGTTCTGTTGAGAAAGGGATTACACTGAGAACAGCAATTGAGAAGAAGGCTCATCACGTGCCTTCCACGGTCGGGATGGACGAGTCCAATCTCGTGTCCCAGACCTTCGACGCGGCCTTGGCCAGTCTCGAAAACTCCAAGGCGGAATCCATCATCCCCATCGACATTCGCGGAAGATCAACGATCGGCGATTTTATGATCGTCGCGTCGGGCCGTTCGCATCGCCATGTGACGGCGGTTGCCGACCATCTTTTGCAGGCCCTGCGTGAAACAGGCTGCAAGGACATCCGGGTCGAAGGTCTCGAGAGTGGCGACTGGGTTCTCATCGATACCGGCGATATCATCGTCCATATCTTCCGACCGGAAGTCCGTGACTTCTACAATATCGAGAAGATCTGGCTCGACGAGGGTTTCGACGACGAACGAGCGCTGGAAACGGTGCATTAGGCCATTCTCGAGCCAAAAGTGCGAAGCGCTTTTGCGCGGAAGAATGCGTGAAAGAAAAGATTAAAGCGTGACACGCTTTAATTCGATGAATTGAGAGCGTCATGCGTGTGAGTGTTTTTGCCGTGGGCCGAATGAAAACCGGCCCCGAACGGGAACTGGTTGAGCGTTATTTCGACCGGTTTTCCAAGGCTGGGCCGCCTTTGGGGCTTGAATTCGCCGGTGTGAGCGAAATTCCGGAAAGCCGTGGCCAGACGGCGGAACTGCGCAAGGCCGAGGAAGCCCAGCGCATCCACGACGCGCTCGATAATGCCAGTTCTGGCGGCGCGGCCCTGATCCTGCTCGACGAGCGCGGCAAGGCGCTCGGATCGGAAGCTTTTGCGGCAGCGGTCGGACGGATGCGCGACGACGGCAAGCGCCAGCTTATCGTCGCCATTGGCGGGCCGGACGGTCACGATCCGGCATTGCGATCACGCGCCGATCTCGTTCTGGCGCTGGGCGAACTGACATGGCCGCACCAGATTGCCCGCATATTGATTGCCGAGCAGCTTTATCGCGCCGCCACCATTCTGGCAGGCCATCCCTATCATCGGTCGTGACGGTTTTTCATATTGAAGATTTCTGATTTCTCGTGAAGGTATTTTTTACTCTTCTTGATAGAACAAGGTATGGTACAAATATCAATGACGCCGAACTTGAAAGAAATGATTGGCCAGTTTTCTCGATTCCATCAATGATGAAATCGTATGAAAGTTCATTCAAGTTTGCTTTTGCGATATTGAGCGTTATTACTTTTATTATGAAGAATGCAATAAGGCACCCTGTTGTTTTTATATCGCGCCTTATCATGAAGTATAAAGATAATATGCCTAGAATAACAAGAAATACTTGTAATATTATAACAAAAACTATGGATGATCCGAGTAATATATTTTGGCGATATATTTCAATAATGACTTCCTCAGGAAATGCCTCTATTGTATAAAATATATCAAGTGAAATGAATATTACTGAGGATATTACGGCTACAATTGGAATTAGCAGAAAACCACCAATTCCAATTGGTTCTTTTTTAAAAAAATCATTAAACACTGTTTTTCCTTATATGATCATCAGGCTGATCTCAATCGCTTTTGGTTCTGTGGCCATCCCTATCATCAGTCGTGAAATGCGTAATGCAGGCGTACGCAGCCGCGGTCAAGCGTCTTGGCGCTGAGGAGAACAGGGCTCGCCTTGAAGCCGGTCGGCGGAAACAGCGGCATGCCGCCGCCGATGAGTTCGGGGATGACGTAAATCTCGATTTCATCCAGCGCGCCGCGTTCCAGAAATGCCATTTGCAACTGGCCGCCGCCGAGCATCCACACATCGCCGTCATCGAGCGCGCGCAGTTCCGCGATCAGCGCATCGACGTCGTGGCGGGTTTCAAGCGGCCCCCTGGGGTTTTCGACAGGCCGTGACGTGACCACGATGCATCTTTGGTCGCCATAGGCCCAGGGCGCATCGCTTTCAGCCACGAAGTCATAGGTGGCGCGACCCATGACAACAGTGCGGACCGACTGGATGAAGGTGCGGTAATCGTGCTCGCCCAGATCAGCGCCATCATATTTGAACAGCCAGTCGAGCCTGCCGTTCTCGTCCGCGATGAAGCCGTCGAGACTGGCGGCGATGTAGCCGACAATTTTCGCCATTGTGATTTCTCCGGTTGATTTATAAATGAATATACGTTTATATATTCACCATGGCAAGAACCAAATCCGTGCCCGATGAGGCAGTGCTCGACCGATTGTTGGCTGTCGTGGCGAAAGCCGGTCCCGATGGACTGACCTTCGCGCGGGCTGCAAAGGCGGCGGGGCTTTCTGCCGCCACGCTGGTCCAGCGTTACGGCAACAGCCAATCCATGCTTGAGGCGGTGCTGCTGCGGGCGTGGGACAAGCTCGATGCGGCAACGCGCGCGGCCGATGAAGATGCAGAACCCGGCCCGCAGGGCGCGATCGACCTGCTGATGGCGCTGATGCCATCGGACGCCGCTGAATATAATGCCACCGACGGGCTTCTGCTTTTGCGCGAGGATATTCGCAATCCGGTGCTGCGGGCGCGGGGCGCGGCATGGGGCGTCTATCTGGCCGGTGCGCTCGGGCGACGTCTTTCCAGCGATGCGGAAAAAGCCGAACGTCTCGGCTGGCAGATGGCCAGCATCTGGCAGGGCGCGCATATCTGGTGGGCTTTCACGCGTTGCGAGCCAGCGGAGACCGCAATCCGCCGTGCCCTCACGGAGTGGCTGGAGGCGGCGACACCGTCCTGATTTCTGTTGTACGGTCATGCCCCGCTTTGTAGGCTTGATCGCAAGCAGCGGGAGGGCATTATGCGCGTCGAGCAACTGGATCATGTACAGCTTGCCATGCCGGAAGGCGGAGAAGAGCAGGCACGCGCCTTTTATGGAGACCTTCTGGGGCTGCCGGAGGTTCCGAAGCCGTCGAACCTTGCGGCCCGCGGCGGCTGCTGGTTCGAGCGCGGGGCTCTGAAAATTCATCTGGGCGTCGATCCGGCCTTCGTGGCTGCGCGCAAGGCGCATCCGGCATTTCTGATCGATGATCTTGATGATCTGATCGGTATCCTGTCCGAAGCCGGTCATCCGGTGAGCGAGGATGAGCCGCTGGCAGGCTACAAGCGCTGCTATGTTTCCGATCCTTTCGGAAACCGCATCGAGCTGATGGAGCGCCTTCCAACCTGATGCTGGCTGTTATGGTTGATGGTTCGTTAACGGTATCGGTCTAGGTTGCGGTTTCAGCCCTGAATTTAGCCTTGTTTCGTCCTGATAGAACACGAATGTACCCTGTACGCCTTTTCAAAAGACCAAGATTGCTTGCATCCGCGCGGGCTGGCCTTGTCGTGGCCGGGCTGTTCGCCTGCGCGCCGGTTCTTGCGCAGGACGCCTTGCAGCAGCAGCGCGATCAGGCGGCAAGCGACTATGAAAAGCTCAGCAACGAACTCACCGTCACCGGCGACAGGCTGAAACAGCTTGAGGACGAGGTGGCCGGGCTGAAGAAGGATCAGGCCACCATTACCGCCGCGCTGATCCAGTCGGCCAAGACCGACAAGAAGCTGCAGCAGGATATTGCCGATATTGCCGACAAGCTGACCGCGCTGCGCGAGCAGGAAGACGGCATCCGCGCATCGCTCAGCGCACGGCGCGGCGTTCTGGCCGAAGTGCTGGCCGCGTTGCAGCGCATGGGGCTGAACCCGCCTCCCGCCATTCTGGTGCGGCCCGACGATGCGCTCGCCTCGGTGCGCAGCGCCGTGCTTCTTGGCGCCGTGGTGCCCGAAATGCGCGAGCAGGTGGAGGAGCTGACCGGCGATCTGAAAGACATGCAGCAGGTCACCGCTTCCATCGGCCAGGAGCAGGAAAAGCTGAAGACGACGCGCACGGTCCAGGCGGAAGAGCAGAAACGGCAATCACTTCTTCTTGAGGAGAAGAAGAAATTGCAGGCGCAATCGGAACAGGAAATCGAGGCGCAGCGCAAGCGTTCCGAAGAGCTTGCGGCCAAGGCAGGCAATCTGAAAGATCTCATCGACGGGCTCGACAAGCAGATGGCAGGCGTGCGCGATGCAGCCGAAGCGGCCCGCAAGGCGGAAGCCGATCGCCTTGCCGCAGCAAGGGAAAAGGCCGGGGAAGCCGCGCCCGATGACACGCATCTGCGCCCGCAGATCGATTTTGCCTCCTTGCAGGGCAAGCTTGCCTTGCCTGCGGCGGGCAAGACGGTGCGCCGCTACGGCGAAAGGGACGGCGTCGGCGGCTCCATGATGGGGCAGGTGGTCGAAACCTTGCCCTCTGCCACGATTACGTCACCTTCCGATGGCGTGATACTTTACGCGGGCACATTCCGTTCCTACGGGCAGCTCTTGATACTCGATGCAGGCAATGGATATCATGTCGTCATGGCTGGCATGGGGCGAATCGACGTATCGCAAGGCCAATTTGTACTTGCGGGAGAGCCGGTCGGCGCAATGGGAGAAAAACTTCTCGCAAGTGTTGCACCGATAGAGGTGGGCAATGGCGCGCCATTGCTTTACATTGAATTTCGAAAGGATGGAAAACCCGTCGATCCCGCTCCGTGGTGGACCGAACGGCTTTCTGGAAGGACGTGAAAATGATGCGTAAACTGTCGCTGCTGTTCGCCGGGGCCCTTCTGGGGGCGTCAGCCATGGTGATGGTCCAGGGCGCGCCGGCTTCCACTGCTTTCGCGGCAGGGAAAGATAGCGATGTCTACAAGGAACTGGCCCTTTTCGGCGATATTTTCGAGCGTGTGCGCGCACAATATGTGACGCCGCCCGACGACAAGAAGCTCACCGAAAGCGCGATCAACGGCATGTTGACCTCGCTCGATCCGCATTCGTCCTATCTCAACCCGGAAGCCGCGCAGGACATGCGCGCGCAGACCAAGGGTGAGTTCGGCGGCCTGGGCATCGAAGTGACGATGGACAACGATCTCGTCAAGGTCATCGCGCCGATCGACGATACGCCCGCTTCCAAGGCCGGCGTGCTGGCAGGCGATCTCATCACCAAGATCGACGGGCAGGAAGTGCGCGGGCTTTCGCTGAACGACGCCGTGGACAAGATGCGCGGCGAAGTGGGTTCGCAGATCGAGCTGACCATCCAGCGCGAAGGCGCTGACAAGCCGATCACGCTGAAGATCGCGCGCGCCGTCATCAAGGTGAAGGCCGTTCGCTACCGCGTCGAGAACGATGTGGGCTATCTGCGCGTCATCTCGTTTACCGAACAGACGTCCGACGACCTGAAGAAGGCGATCAAGGATATTCAGGACAAGATTCCGGGCGACAAGCTCAAGGGCTATGTTCTGGATCTTCGCCTCAATCCGGGCGGGCTGCTCGATCAGGCGGTCGCCGTGTCCGACGCCTTCCTCGACAAGGGCGAGGTGGTTTCGACCCGTGGCCGCGATCCGCAGGACGTGACCCGTTTCGATGCGCGCAAGGGCGACCTGACCGACGGCAAGCCGGTCATCGTTCTCATCAATGGCGGTTCGGCCAGCGCGTCGGAAATCGTTGCCGGTGCGTTGCAGGATCATCGCCGCGCCACCGTGCTCGGCACGCAGTCCTTCGGCAAGGGCTCGGTGCAGACGATCATTCCGCTTGGCGAAAATGGTTCGCTGCGCCTCACGACCGCGCTTTATTACACGCCGTCGGGCAAGTCGATCCAGGGCAAGGGCATCACGCCTGATATCAAGGTCGACCAGCCATTGCCGCCGGAACTGAAGGGTGAGGACGTCGTGCGCGGCGAATCCGAACTCAAGGGCCACATCAAGGGCAATGCCGAAGACGATAACGGCTCCGGTTCGTCGGCCTATGTCCCGGCTGAACCGAAGGACGATATTCAGCTCAATGAAGCCTTCAAGCTCCTGCGGGGCGAAGTGGCCAATGCCGCATTCCCGCCGGACCCGAAAAAGGGCGTGTTGAACTGATCGCTCCATGCTTGACCTGAACAGCCCGTTAGGACTGGACAAGAAACCGCAAAAGCGCGGGGGCTTACGCTCCCGCGCTTTTCGTTCGTCCGTGAAGGGTCTGGCCATCGTCGCCGGGCTTTGCCTTTCCGGGGGCGCGGTGTTCGCCATCTGGCAGACCAATCAGGCCGGTTTCCGCAAGACCGAAACCGCCGCTGTGGAACCGGCGCAAGCCGAAGCGCCCGCCGTCAAGCCAGAGGTGAAGCCTGCGACCGGCAACACGCCGCCGCCCGGCAGCGCATTGCGCGGAGCGAGCGGTCCGCCGGGACCGGCCATCATCAAGGTGACGCCGGACATGCCGCCCGGTATGCCAAATGTCGCTCCGGGTGCGGAAGGTAACGTGGTCGTGGTGCAGAACACGCATCGGTCCGGGCAGGACCAGCGCGTCGCCCATCTGCCGGAACCGGCGCTGGTCGAGCAGAGCCCGACCGGGCCGCTTCCCGTGCGCGGCGCGGATGGCCTGCGCCCGATGGATGCCTATGCGGTCGGCTGGTCCGGCGCGCGCGGGGCGCGGATCGCGCTTGTCATTGGCGGTCTCGGGCTGTCGCAGACCGGCAGCATGGAGGCGGTCGACAAGCTTCCGCCGGAAATCACGCTCGGATTTGCGCCGCAGGGCAACAGTTTGCAGCGCTGGATGCAGGCCGCACGGCAAAACGGTCATGAACTTGTGCTGCAATTGCCGATGGAGCCGTTCGATTATCCGCGCGTCAATCCCGGCCGCAATACGCTGACGGTGAATGACGGGGCCAGCCAGAATCAGGCTTCCCTGCTGTGGGCGCTGTCGCGCATGACCAATTATGCCGGAGTGATGAACTATATGGGTGCGCGTTTCACAGCCGAGACGGAAGCCTTTTCACCGGTGCTGGGCGAGATCGGCAGGCGCGGCCTTTATTATCTGGATGACGGCACATCGGCGCGCAGCCAGGCCGACCGGATTGCCGAAAGCGACGCGGTGCCTTTCGCGGCGGCGGATGTGCTGATCGATGCGGCGCAGGAGCGCGGCGCAATCCTCGATCGTCTGGATGAGCTGGAACGGATAGCGCGCGCCAATGGCAGCGCCATCGGCACCGGCTCGGCCTTTGCCGTGACGGTGGATGCGGTTGCCGCATGGGCCAATGAGATCAAGAAGCGCGGCATTGAAATCGTGCCGGTTTCGGCGCTGGTCCGCGATCCCGAACAGCAGTAGATTTTCATATCATGGAGAATGTCATGTCGAAGCACAAAGGCCCTGTCGACCCGGAAAGCCTGCCTTACCGCCCCTGTGTCGGGCTGATGGTGCTGAACAAGGCCGGTCTGGTCTGGGCTGGCCGGCGCATCGTCATCCCCGGCGACGAGATGGACGGTGCGACGCAGCTCTGGCAGATGCCGCAGGGCGGCATCGACAAGGGCGAGGAGCCGGTCGAGGCGGCCATCCGCGAGCTTTATGAGGAAACCGGCATGAAGTCGGTCTCGCTGCTCGAAGAGGCGTCGGACTGGATCAATTACGACCTGCCGCCGCATCTGGTCGGCGTGGCGCTCAAGGGCAAGTATCGCGGCCAGACGCAAAAGTGGTTTGCCTATCGTTTCGAGGGCGACGAAAGCGAAATCGCCATCAACCCGCCGCCCGGCGGCCATACCGCCGAATTCGACCGCTGGGAATGGAAGCCGATGGTTGAGCTGCCGGGGCTGATCGTGCCCTTCAAACGCAAGGTTTACGAGGACGTGGTTGCTGCTTTCCGGCATCTCGTGGCCTGATTTAACGGGGGAGGTGTTCGTGCCCCCTTGTGCCTTCCGCGAACATATAGTCAACTCGCATCAGGCGCGCCGGACGGCGCGTTTTGAGAGGGAGAAAAACGCATGGATGTTGGAAGTCTTCTCGTATTTCTTTTTGTGGGTCTTATCGCTGGCTGGCTGGCAGGCAAGGTCGTGCAGGGCGGCGGTTTCGGCCTGATCGGCAATATTATCGTCGGCGTGATTGGCGCTTTCTTTGCGGGCTGGCTGCTGCCGCGTCTCGGATTTTCTGTCGGCGGAGGGATTATCGCCGCAATCGTCAACGCTTTTATCGGCGCGGCCATCCTGCTTGTTATCCTGCGCATCATCAAACGCGCCTGACCTGCAAATATTTCTCTGAACAGGCCCGGCTTCCCGAAAGCCGGGTTTCTTCATTGCGAAGTTCAATCAGATGACACCGAATTCCAAACTGTCGCTCGGGCTGATTCTCACCGCATCGGCCGGTTTCGTCGATGCGATTGCCTTCCTGCAGCTTGGCGGTTTTTTCGCGTCCTTCATGAGCGGCAACACGACCCAGCTCGGCACCGCGCTGGCCGGACAGCCGGGGCCGCAGGGCGCGGTGCTGGTGTGGTTTCCGGCCATCCTGATCGTGCTGTTTTTCGCCGGAGCATTCTTCGGCACGCTGACGGTGCGCGCCCATGGACGCCGGGGCAGCCTTTATGTGATGGCGAGCGTCGTGGCGATATTGCTGCTGGTCGGCGTGCTGCGGCGGGAGGGCGCGCTGCTTATCCAGCCGGTGCTGCTGCTTGCCGCCGCCATGGGCGCGCAGAATGCGGCGGTGCAGCCGATAGGCGCGGCGCGTCTTGGCGTGACCTATGTGACCGGCACGCTCTTCAACGCCGCCGCCGATCTTGCCTGTTCGCTGCGCGGCGAAACGCCGAAATGGCGCTGGCTCCAGCATGTGGCCGTGTGGCTTTCCCTGATGCTTGGCGCTGTCGGCGGCGGTCTTGGGCACTATTTCATCGGCCTCGACGCGCTGTTCGTTCCGGCTGCGATGATTGTGGGCGTCATGGTCGCCTATATACGGCTCAATTGATTTAGCATGATCTGATCCGAAAACCGCTTCACACTTTTCGGGATCATGCTCAGCTGAAAAGCGATTTTTCGCTTTCCACTAGTTCGGAAATCAGGGCCGAAACCGCCGTCACGCGCCGCAATGTGCGAGCGGATTCGTGATAGGCGAGCCAATAGGCGCGGCGGATCACGCGGTCAGGCAGGACGGGGACAAGGTCAGGATCGGCGCGGGCGATGAAGGCGTGAAGAATGCCGATGCCCGCACCGGCGCGCACGGCCTCGACCTGTCCCAGAGCGCTCGACACTTCAAAAGCCGGTTTCCAGTCGCGGGAAATTTCCGGCGCATAGGCGAGCGACGGATTGATGACCAGATCCTCCACATAGCCGATCAGCCGGTGCCGGGCGAGGTCCTCCGGGCTTTCCGGCGTGCCGTTTTCTGCCAGATAGCGCCGATGCGCATAGAGGCCCAGCGTGTAATCGACGAGCCTGCGCGCAATCAGCCTGCCTTGTTCCGGACGTTCGACCGTGATGGCGATATCCGCCTCGCGGCGCGACAGCGAAAAGGAGCGCGGCACAGGCACAAGCTGGATGGTGAGGTCCGGATATTTCTGGGTCAGCCGCGCCAGCCGGGGCGCCAGGAAATTGACGCCGAACCCGTCCGGGGCGCCGATGCGCACCGTGCCCGACACGGCAATGTCCGCATTGCCGACATGGGCGCGGGCGGCAAGCATTTCCGCCTCCATGCGCTCGGCGGCAAGCAGAAATTCCTCGCCCGCCTGCGTCAGCGTCGAGCCATTGGTGCGGCGCGTCAGAAGCGTGGTGGAGAGCGCCGTTTCAAGCGCCGTCAGCCGCCGCGCGACGGTGGTGTGGTTGAGGCCAAGCCGTTTGGCCGCTCCAAGAATCTGGCCAGAGCGGGCGACGGCGAGAAAAATGCGGATATCGTCCCAGTTCATGATGTTCCCTGCATGAGGATGCGTCTTTGTTACTATAAAATTTGCACAACAGATACGCTTTTCAGCGCCTTGCAATCACGAATTTGCAGAGTCAAGATGAGGGCAACGATGGGGGCGCCTGCGCCCTCCAAAGCGATCATCAGGGAGGTTCTTCGATGCGCAATATCGGACATTTCATCGGCGGCAAGCATGTGGCAGGCAAGAGCGGCCGCACGGCGGACGTCTTCCAGCCGCTCGACGGCTCGGTGCAGGCCAAGGTGGCGCTGGCCACCAAGGACGAAGTGCGCGCCGCTGTCGAAAACGCCAAGGCCGCGCAGCCCGCTTGGGCTGCGACCAACCCGCAGCGCCGGGTCCGCATCCTGCGCAAGTTCATCGAACTGGTCGAAGCCGAATATGACAGCCTTGCCGAACTGCTGGCGCGCGAACACGGCAAGACCGTTGCCGACGCCAAGGGCGATATCCAGCGCGGCCTCGAAGTGGTGGAAGTCTGCCTCGGCGCGGCGCATATGCTGAAAGGCGAGTTCACCGACAATGCCGGTACCGGCATCGACACCTATTCCATGCGCCAGCCGCTCGGCGTCGTTGCAGGCATCACGCCGTTCAACTTCCCGGCCATGATCCCGCTGTGGAAGGCCGGTCCGGCGATTGCCTGCGGCAATGCCTTCGTGCTGAAGCCGTCCGAACGCGATCCGGGCGTGCCGATGCGCCTTGCCGAACTGTTCATGGAAGCCGGTCTTCCGGCAGGCATCTTCAACGTCGTCAACGGCGACAAGGAATCGGTCGATGCGCTGCTCGATGATCCGGATGTGCAGGCCATCGGCTTTGTCGGCTCGACGCCGATCGCGCAATATATCTATGGTCGCGGCTGCTCGAACGGCAAGCGCGTGCAGTGCTTCGGCGGTGCGAAGAACCATCTTCTCATCATGCCGGATGCCGACATGGACCAGACCGTCGATGCGCTGATCGGCGCAGGCTATGGTTCGGCTGGCGAACGCTGCATGGCGATCTCGGTCGCGGTGCCGGTCGGTGAAGACACCGCCAACCGCCTGATGGAAAAGCTCATCCCGCGCGTTGAATCGCTGAAGATCGGCACCTCCACCGACAATTCCGCCGATTACGGCCCGCTGGTCACCAAGGCAGCGCTCGACCGCGTGCGCGGCTATGTCGATCTCGGTGTCGAGGAAGGCGCGAAGCTGGTCGTCGATGGCCGTAACTTCAAGATGCAGGGCTATGAAGATGGCTTCTACATGGGTGGCTGCCTGTTCGATCATGTGACGCCGGACATGCGCATCTACAAGGAAGAAATCTTCGGCCCGGTTCTCTCGGTCGTGCGTGCCAAGAATTACGAGGAAGCGCTGGCCCTGCCGAACGACCATGAATATGGCAACGGCGTTGCGATCTTCACCCGTGATGGTGATGCGGCCCGCGATTTCGCCAGCCGCGTGCAGGTCGGCATGGTCGGCATCAACGTGCCGATCCCGGTTCCGATCGCCTATTACACCTTCGGCGGCTGGAAAGCTTCCGGCTTCGGCGATCTCAACCAGCACGGCCCGGATGCGTTCCGCTTCTACACCAAGACCAAGACTGTCACCTCGCGCTGGCCGTCTGGTGTTAAGGACGGTGCGGAATTCGTCATCCCGACGATGAAGTAACACCAGACGCTTCTTTGCTTGCGCGTCCTCGCCTTGGCTGCGGGCGCGCGGCTAGGCGTGAAGGACGGTGCGGAATTCGTCATCCCGACGATGAAGTAAGCATTGCGCTAAACACCTCGTCCTTCGAGACGGCGCTTTGCGCCTCCTCAGGATGAGGTGGTTGGCAATCTTTACTGCCCCCAAGCGAAACCCCGCCCTTGTGGCGGGGTTTTTGTTTGTATCCGGGCATCAATAAGGGCGCAGAGTTGGTCATCATCGACAACGAAGCAGGCGGCATGGCGTCTGTCACCTCATCCTGAGGAGGCGCAAAGCGCCGTCTCGAAGGACGAGGTGAGGGCCCCCCACCGCCAATGCCCAACGTCATCCTGAGCCTGTCAAGGGTCGGGGGATGACTGTGAGGCTGGCTTTCAGGGATGCAGGGGTGGAAATCCGTGCCGTTCCGTTAGGGCGGCCAATATCTTGTGCGGGTCGGCAATCAGCGAACGTCCTTCATGCACGCCGGTCTCGAATGCGGAGCGGTCGCCATCCTTCACAATCAGCAAAGGCAGGCTCTGGTTGTCCTCGCCAGCCAGCGCGATTACGGCCTTGCGCGGGCGCTGCCATTCCACGCGCTCGATGTCCAGATCGCTTCCCAATGCTGGAAACGAAGCCAGCACGCCCTCGATGAGCGCGCAGTGCCAGCAATAAAATTTCTGGCCGGGATAGGCCGGATCTTCAAAACCCGGTTTCAAGAGAAAAAGCTTGTCCTGATTCATGCTGTCATCCAAGGGTTGCTGCAAAAGGGCGATGCGTGGCGCAAAATCCCAGGCTTCGGAGCGCGCATTCCGTAAACCGCTTCGCACTTTTCGGAATGCGATTTGGAACAGCTTTCCAAGCCAGGCGTTCACAACCGATGTATAGCTTGGTTCGGCTGCGGGCGGTCAGTTTTTTCGATCCCGGCTTAAAACAAATGCTTGGAGCGCCGATCCCTTTCAATAAGATCGGAACGCTCGAAGCCGATCATCAGGAGTTCCGTCCATGAGCCAAAAGATCAATCGCCGTATCGTGCTGGCGTCCCGCCCCGAAGGTCGCCCGACCGCGGAAAATTTCCGGCTGGAGCAGGCGGCGCTCCCCGCTCCCGGTGATGGCGAGGTTCTGCTGCGCCTGCGCTATCTGTCGCTCGATCCCTATATGCGCGGGCGCATGAGCGCGGCGAAATCCTATGCCGCGCCGGTGGCCATCGGCGATGTGATGGAGGGCGGCACGGTCGGCGAAGTCGTTGAAAGCAGGAGCGCGGGCTTTGCACCGGGCGATTTCGTGCTGTCCCATTCGGGCTGGCAGGATTATGCGGTGGCCGATGCTTCCACCCTGCGCAAGCTCGACCCGAAACAGGCACCGGTGACGACGGCGCTCGGCGTTCTCGGCATGCCGGGCTTTACCGCCTATTCCGGCCTTCTGACCATCGGCCAGCCGAAATCCGGCGAAACCGTGGCGGTTGCGGCGGCGACCGGCCCGGTCGGGTCTGCCGTCGGGCAGATTGCCCGGATGAAGGGCGCGCGCGCCGTGGGCATCGCGGGCGGGGCAGACAAGTGCAAGGCGCTGATCGATGAATTCGGCTTCGATGCAGCCATCGACCACCACAGCCAGAATTTCGCGCAGGAACTGGCGCAGGCCTGCCCGAAGGGCATCGACGTCTATTTCGAGAATGTCGGCGGCAAGGTCTTCGATGCGGTGTTTCCGCTGCTGAACCAGTTTGCGCGCGTGCCGGTCTGCGGGTTGATCGCACAGTATAATCAGAGCGGGCCTTTCGACGGGCCGGACCGGCTGCCATTGGTGATGCGGGACATCCTGTCGAAAAGCCTGACCATTCGCGGCTTCATCCAGCGCGATTTCGCCGATCAGCGGCCAGCCTTCTATCACGACATGGTGAAGTGGATTGCCGACGGCCAGCTGCGCTACCGCGAAGACATTGTCAAAGGTCTGGAGAACGCGCCGAAAGCCTTCATTTCCCTGCTCGAAGGCGGCAATTTCGGAAAGCTTATCATAAAGCTCTCTTGAGCTCGCAATATTCTGCTTGCAGAACGGCCTTTTGAGCGTGATGCTGTGCCCGTCAATTCAAACTGAAGCGCGTTTCGATCTCCTGAATCGGATCGGCGCTCCGGTCATTTGTTTTAACGCGCATCTGTTCTGAAAGCCGTTTCACACGTTTCAGGATGCGCTCCAAGGGCAGGCAGAGCATGGGCGAGCGCCAGCAGGCGGGCATAGGGGAAGGCGGCGGGCCGGGACGTGAGCGCCAGGAAGAGGCCCGGCGCATTCTCGACCGGCTTGAGCGCGAGCAGACCGGCGGAGAAGGCATCGTGCGGCGTGGATTTACCCGCACGGCACAGCATCTTTCAGCCGCCGACGCTCCTGAAAACGACGCTGTCGAACTGTGGGCCACACGTGTCGGACGCGGGCTCGGCTTCCTCATCACGCTGGCCATCATCGTCTGGCTCATTTTCTATCTCATGCAAAGCTAGGTACCCAATGACGCTTTCTGCGCCTTCGGATGCGACAACCGTTATTGTCATCTCAAGCCATGTCGTGCGCGGTTCGGTCGGCAATCGGGCCGCCGTTTTCGCATTGGAAACACTGGGCTTTCCCGTCTGGGCCGTGCCGACCGTGGTGCTGCCATGGCATCCGGGACACGGGGTTCCAGGCGCTCCGGCGGGCCGCATCGTGCCGCCGGCGGAAGAGTTTTCGCGCCTGATGCAGGATCTTCAGCGCGCGCCGTGGCTTGGCGAAGTGGGCGCCATCCTGACCGGCTATCTCGGCCATCCCGAACAGGCGGCAGCCGTCGCCGAACTGGTGAAGACCGTGAAGGCGAAAAACCCCGACGCGGTCTATCTGTGCGACCCGGTCATCGGCGACGAGAAGGGGCTTTACGTGCCCGAGGCGACGGCGACCGGCATTCGCGACAAGCTCCTGCCGCTCGCCGATATCGCAACGCCCAACCGATTCGAGCTTTCCTGGCTGACCGGCGTGCCGCTCGAAGACAATACAGCCCTGATGGAAGCCGCGCTGGAGGCTGGTCCGGCAACCATGCTGGTCACATCGGCCTTTCCGCTGATGAGCGGCAGCATCGGCAATATTCTGCTGACGCCGACCATGGCGCTGATGGCCGAACATCGCCGCGTGGAAGGCCCGACCAACGGGCTTGGCGATCTGACCTCCGCCGTGTTTCTGGCGCGGCGTCTTTCCGGCATGACAGAGGAGAAAATGCTGCAAAGCACCACGGCGGCGGTGTTCGAGATCATGGCGCGCTCGGCAAAGCGCGGGGCGGACGAACTGATGCTGGAGGCCGATGCGTCGAGCCTCGCCACGCCGATGGCCATGGTGCAGACGCGGCGGCTGATGCATCCGACCAAGGGGTTCCGCGCTTGACGCAAGCCGTGCTTGCCGGTGTCGACGGTTGCCCCGGCGGCTGGATCGCGGTGGCCGGTGAGGGCGGGAGTTTGCGGGCCGAAGTGTTCGGCAGTTTTGCCGCCTTGACGGCTTCGCTTCCCGGCGAGGCGATCATTGCCGTGGACATGCCGATCGGCCTGCCGGAAAGGGGTGTGCGTTCGGCGGAACGGGCAGCGCGCGCCCATCTTGGCGAAAGGCAGTCGAGCCTTTTCTCCATTCCGCCGCGCGCCGCCGTCTATGCCGGGGATTACCGCGAAAGCTGTTCCCTGTCGCTCGAACGGACCGATCCGCCGCGCAAGGTTTCAAGGCAGGCATTCGGGCTTTTCCCTAAGATCTGCGAGCTGGACACTCTGTTGCGAAGCGATGCCGCATTGGCGGCGCGCATCATTGAATCGCATCCGGAACTGGC
Organism: Brucella sp. IR068; assembly: GCF_049065885.1. Lineage (NCBI taxonomy): Bacteria > Pseudomonadati > Pseudomonadota > Alphaproteobacteria > Hyphomicrobiales > Brucellaceae > Brucella > Brucella sp. IR068. Next base: position 26,750 of record NZ_JBAKHE010000008.1, read on the forward strand.
TTTTGCCGCGCTGAACGGCATGAATTCCATGTCCCTGCCGAAGAAGATCAAGGGGCGCGTAAACCCGGAAGGGCTGGCGGAGCGCCGGGCCTTGTTGCAGCGCTGCGGACTGCCGGAGGATTTTTTAAAAAGTCCCGTTCCGCGCGGCGCGAAGGAGGATGACTTTCTCGATGCCTGCGCCATGTATCTCGTGGCCCGTCGCCATGCACGTGGCGAGGCGCGTCCGTATCCTGATCATGTGGAACGCGACGATTTCGGTCTCCGCATGGCGATTTGGGCTTGAGAAACATGCGTGAATGCGAACGGAAACATGCGTCCAATTCGACGCAGCCCGTTCAATGCATTTCGATTGATCTCGGTTTTCGATAGGGATATTGGAAAAATATGGTTGATCTTCCAGACACACTTCTCGCCGGTTATCGAACCTTCATGCGCGAGCATTTTGCCCACGAAACTGCACGATATCGCCATCTGGCCGACAAGGGACAATCACCGGAAACGCTGGTTATCGCTTGTTGTGATTCCCGTGCGGCCCCCGAAACCATCTTCAACGCGGCACCCGGCGAAATCTTCGTCCTGCGCAATGTTGCCAATCTCATCCCGCCCTACGAACCCGATGGCGAATATCATGCGGCTTCCGCAGCGCTGGAATTTGCGGTGCAGAGCCTCAAGGTGAAGAACATTGTCGTCATGGGCCATGGCCGCTGCGGCGGCATCAAGGCGGCGCTCGACACCGAAAGCGCACCGCTTTCGCCGGGTGACTTCATCGGCAAGTGGATGAGCCTGATCGCCCCCGCCGCCGAAGCCGTCAGCGGCAACCAGCTCATGACGCAGAGCGAACGCCAGACAGCGCTGGAACGGATATCGATCCGCTACTCCATCAACAATCTGCGCACATTCCCCTGCGTCGATATTCTGGAGAAGAAGGGTAAGCTCACCCTGCATGGCGCATGGTTCGATATTTCGACCGGCGAGCTGTGGGTGATGGATCATCAGACGGGCGATTTCAAACGTCCTGACCCTGCCTGATCCGGCTCCCCGAAAATGCCTTCCGAAACGGTTCCTCTCTGATCGAGAGGGGCCGTTTTGTTTTTTCTGAAATACCGAAAATCGGTGTTTTTCGTTGCCAAAACGCGAAAAACCGCACCAGAACATGCAAAAATAGCCCCAAATCTTGGGGCTATTTTGTGTCGCGTGTGGCTTTTCTGTGGCAATTTCAAAGCGAAATTGCGGATTTGGGCTTCAGAGCGGGGTGTTTATAAACTGAGCCCTCGTCCCGCTCCGAATTTTGTAGAGCATAATTTATCCGAAAACCGGGTTCCGACTTTTCGGAATCATGCTCTAGTTGCCGTCGATGGCCTTGCCCATGACGGCGATGGCGCGCTGGTAGACCTGTGCGGCATTCCAGCCCTGGATCGCGCCATAGTTCGGTTCGCCCGGCTGATAGCCTGCGCCGCGCTGCCAGCCGTGGCCGACGAGGAAGTTCGCGGTCGAATGGAGCGCGTCCGCCTTGTTGCGCAGGTCGAAATGGGAGCCGCCCGAGCCGCTGACGCCGTATTTCAGGACGTTTGCGGGCATGAACTGGGTCTGGCCGACTTCGCCATGCATCGCGCCAACGGCCTGCGGGCTGAGGTCGCCCTGATCGATGAGCTTGAGAGCGGCATAGAGCTGGCCGGTGAAGTAATCGGAACGGCGGCAGTCATAGGCCAGCGTTGCGACGGCCGACAGGGTGTGCTGCTTGCCGAGATAGGAACCGAAGCCGGTTTCCATGCCCCAGATCGCGATCAGCGGGCCGGCCGGAACGCCATAGCGCTTCTCGATTGCGGCGAAGAGAGCGGCGTTCTGCTGCTTCTGCGCGCGGCCGCGCTTGATGATGGTGTCGGCGCCGCGCTTCTTCATGAAGTCTTCAAAGGAGAGCTTGAAGCTCTTCTGATTGCGGTCGGCATTGATGGTGGCCTGCGCATATTTGGTGCCGGCCAGCGCATTGAGGCCCGCCTTGCCAACGCCGCGCGACGGCGCTTCCTTCAGGGTCTGCTGGAGCCAGGCATTATAGCCTGCGGCGTTGTTGCCGCACTGGGCCGCCTCGGCAATGCCTGTTCCCGTCATCATGCCCATTGCAAGAACTGCTGCTGCCGTCCAAGTCCGGCCCTTGGCAACCAACGCCATTCGTTTCTCCTTTGGAATTGATTCGACTTCAACGCGAACTTGCCATTCCTTACACCAAATGTCATGTCGGAATGGCAGCTGAAGAGTGGTCGAGCGGCGCGGTTTCAAGCATTTTTGCACCGGATCGGCAAGTGTTTCTTTGGTCGCAGAAGAAATGCAGCCCGCCGGCAGGTCCCACGATCTGCCTCTTCAGGCTACCTCTTGGGGGCGGCAAGCGGGAGAATGCGCTGGAGGATACTTCCGGTGCGGGTTTCAGCCCGTTTCGGGCCTTTTGCTTGACATTGCGGGCTGATCGCCTTAAAGCCTGCTCCAATCTATCCGCGATCTTCAGAACGCGAGCCACCGACCGGGACCCATCATGGTATAAAGCGATCCCGGAGGTCCACATCCGACAGCGCGATGCGCCCTCGGGTGCTGTACCGCTTTGGTTGCTTCTTGAACTGGCAGACACACGGGACGATTTATCCCTGACGAAGCATAAGCCTCTTCTCGGATTAAAAGGAAATTCGATGTTTGAATCACTTCAGGAGCGTCTTGGCTCCATCCTGAACGGCCTTACCGGACGCGGCGCTCTTTCAGAAGCCGACGTGACGGCGGCGCTGCGCGAAGTGCGCCGCGCGCTGATCGAGGCCGACGTTTCGCTGGAAGTGGTTCGCTCCTTCACCGACCGCGTTCGCGAGAAGGCTGTCGGCGCGGAAATCCTGAAAAGCATCAAGCCCGGCCAGATGGTCGTCAAGATCGTCCATGACGAACTTGTCGAAATGCTTGGCACCGAAGGCGTCTCCATCGATCTGAATGCGCCGGCCCCGGTCGTGATCATGATGGTGGGCTTGCAGGGTTCGGGCAAGACGACGACGACGGGCAAGATCGCCAAGCGCCTGACCGAGCGCCAGCGCAAGAAAGTGCTGATGGCCTCGCTCGATACGCGCCGTCCGGCTGCGCAGGAACAGCTTCGCCAGCTTGGCATACAGACCGGCGTCGACACGCTGCCGATCATTGCCGGACAGTCGCCGGTGGAAATCGCCAAGCGCGCCGTTCAGGCTGCAAAGCTTGGCGCGCATGATGTCGTCATTCTCGATACGGCAGGCCGCACGCATATCGACGAGCCGCTGATGGTGGAAATGGCGGATATCCGCAAGGCCGCCAATCCGCATGAAATCCTGCTCGTCGCCGATAGCCTGACCGGTCAGGACGCCGTCAATCTGGCGCGCAATTTCGATGAGCGCGTCGGCATTACCGGCATCGTGCTCACCCGCATGGACGGCGATGGCCGTGGCGGCGCGGCACTTTCGATGCGCGCCATCACCGGCAAGCCGATCAAGCTGATCGCCACCGGCGAAAAGATGGATGCGCTCGAGGAGTTCTATCCGAAGCGCATTGCCGACCGCATTCTCGGCATGGGCGACATTGTTTCGCTGGTCGAAAAAGCCGCCGAAAACATCGACGCGGAAAAAGCCGCGGCGATGGCCAAGAAGATGCAGTCGGGCAAGTTCGATCTCAACGATCTTGCCGAACAGCTCAAGCAGATGAAGAAGCTCGGCGGCATGGGCGGCATCATGGGCATGATGCCGGGCATGAGCGGGATGAAGGACAAGGTGGCCGCTGCCGGTCTCGACGACAAGGTGTTCGACCGCCAGCTCGCCATCATCGGCTCGATGACCAAGGCCGAGCGCGCCAATCCCGACATTCTCAAGCACAGCCGCAAGCAGCGCATCGCCAAGGGTTCCGGCACCAGCGCCGCCGACATCAACAAGCTTCTCAAGATGCATCGCCAGATGGCCGACATGATGAAAGTCATGGGCAAGGGCAAGGGCGGAATGATGAAGCAGATGATGGGCGGCCTTGCCAACAAGATGGGGCTGGGCGGTCTGGGTGGAGGAATGGGCATGCCTGACCTCTCCAAGATGGACCCCAAGCAGCTTGAGGCGCTTGCCAAGCAGGCGGAAGCAGCGGGCCTGACGAAAGGCGGCGGTCTGCCGGGCCTGCCCGGCGGCGGTCTTCCGGGCGGTCTGCCCGGTCTGGGCGGACCCAAGCTTCCCGGTCTCGGTGGCGGTCTTCCGGGCCTGCCGAAGAAGAAGTGAGAATCATGAGCGACGAACAGAACACTGCACCGGCTGAACTTCTGGCACTGCGCGCCTCCATCGACAATATCGATGCGGCGCTGATCCATATGCTGGCCGAACGTTTTCGCTGCACAAAGGCCGTTGGCGTACTCAAGGCCGAACGCGGCCTCGCACCGGCTGATCCCGCCCGCGAAAAGCGTCAGGTGGAGCGTCTGCGCGCGCTGGCAGTCGATGCCCATCTCGATCCCGATTTCGCCGAAAAATTCCTGAACTTCATCGTGAAGGAAGTCATTCGGCATCATGAGCATGCCGCCGCCAATCACGGCGGAAAACAATAGCTATATCGATAGCTTAACCCGTTTTGCCACGGCCATTCCCCGGGCGAAGCAATTGTCTAAAGGAAAGAAAAAATGTCTCTGAAGATTCGTCTGGCCCGCGCTGGCTCCAAGAAGCGTCCTTACTACCACATCGTCGTTGCCGACGTCCGCAGCCCGCGTGACGGCCGCTTCATCGAAACCGTTGGCGCATGGAACCCGATGCTGGCCAAGGACGCTGAACGCGTGAAGCTCGACGCCGACCGCATCCAGCATTGGATTGCACAGGGCGCACAGCCGACCGACCGCGTTCTGCGCTTCCTCGACCAGGCTGGCCTTGCCAAGCGTCCGGCCCGCAGCAACCCGACCAAGGGCGAGCCGGGCAAGAAGGCCCAGGAACGTCTGGCCATGGCCAAGCAGGCTGAAGAAGAAGCCGCTGCAAAGGCTGCTGAAGCTGCTGCGGCCGCCGCAGAAGCCGCTGCTGCCCCGGCTGAAGAAGCTGCAAGCGAATAATCTTTCGCGCAGTTTGCGTTATAAAAAGGCGGCGGAGCAATCCGCCGCTTTTTTGTTGACCGCTTTCCTGGAGGGCAAATGGGGATTACATTGAAACTCGCCGCCGTGCTGCCCGCGCTTATTGTCGCCGTACTTGCCAGTCCGGCGCGCGCGATCGACGCGCAGCTACTGGCTGCGGCGGCCGCCTCTTATCGAGACGGAGCGGCAGCGCAACAATTGGAAGACCGGATTGCCGACCTCATCGAAGCGGGTGACAAGGCTGGGCTGGAGGCACTGGCCTCGCAAATCTCGAGGGAGGACGGCCCCTTTCTCGATGCATTGACAGCACTTGCGGAACAGAATCAAGCGCCGGCAGGTGAGGCGAAGCCTGCTCCCGGCAGCGAACTGGCACGCTTGGCGAGCGCCCTGGGCCCCTGTCATCAGGCGAACATCGCTCTCAGGATCATTGTGCTTCTCATTTCGAACGGCGGAGCTGAACCGGTTGTCAGGAATGGTATTGTCATGATCGAAGGGAGTGAGATCGATAGTACCTATGCAACCCTGATCCACATATGCGAGAACGTCAACGCGCTGCCCGCCCACAAGGCGAGGATTGGGTCCAGATGCTATTTCACGGGTGCTTGTGGCGATGATCCCGATATGGATTGAGATATCGGGACTGACCTGATGGCATTCCATGATAAGGTCGGATCATGGAACATTCTGGTGAAATTCTTATCCTGACCGGCACGCCGGGCGCCGGTAAAACCACGACCGCCGAGAGGCTTGCGAACCAGCCGGGTTCGCCGAAGGTTCATCTTCATTCGGACGATTTCTGGCACTTCATCAAGAATGGTGCGATCCAGCCCTATCTGCCGGAAGCCCATGCGCAAAATGTCATTGTGATGGATGCGCTGACCAAGGCGGCCAAGGCCTATGCCGACGGCGGCTATTTCGTCATCGTCGACGGCATAATCGGGCCATGGTTCCTCGAGCCATTCCGAAACCTTGCCACGCCGCTTCACTATGTGGTTCTGCGTCCATCTCTCGATGAGGCGATCCGGCGCTGCCGCGAGCGTGGCGGCAATACGCTTGCCGATCCGGGTCCGATTGCGGAACTGCACGGGCAATTGTCCGCGCTGGGGCCGCTAGAGCCGCACGTGCTGGCTGCCGAAGGGTGGTCTCGCAGTCAGACGCTTGCCGCTGTTCGCGCTGCGGTCGAAAGCGGCGCTTTCCGCCTGCATCCCTGAAACAGGCGGTCGCGGTTTTACCTTGTTGTCCAAACCGACTGGAAAACGAGTGAATTTCGACTATCTTGCTGATTTGACGGCTCGCATTTGCGTGAACGCACTCATGCGGGTGTTGAATTTGTTTCCCCGGCGCTTGGCAAAGCGCCCTTTTCAGGAGAAATCCATGTCGGGTACGACGGTTGCCACTTCTTTCTCGCTTGCAGCCCTGGGCCGCCGTATTTTCATCGCTCTTGGTCTGGCTGTTCTGGTTCCGCTGCTCTCCGCCTGCGGTTTCAACACTATCCCGACCAATGAGGAACGGGCGAAGGCCGCCTGGGGCGAGGTGCAGAACCAGTATCAGCGGCGCGCCGATCTCGTGCCCAATCTGGTCGAGACCGTGAAGGGCTATGCCGCTCACGAACAGGAGACGCTGCAGGCCGTGATCGAGGCGCGCGCCAAGGCGACGCAGGTGCAGATCACGCCCGAAACGCTCAACAATCCCGAACTCTTCAAGCAGTTTCAGGATAATCAGGCCAACCTGACGAGCGCGCTGTCGCGCCTGATGGTGGTGGTCGAGCGTTATCCGGACCTGAAAGCCAACCAGAACTTCCTTGCATTGCAATCGCAGCTCGAAGGCACTGAAAACCGCATCGCCGTCGCCCGCCGTGACTATATCGAGGCGGTTCGCGTCTACAATACGTCGCTGCGCACCATGCCGACGATGATCTGGACGTGGATCTGGTATCGCGATGCGCAGCCCATGCAGAGCTTCAGCGCCGATGCAGGCAGCCAGACCGCGCCCAAAGTCAACTTCAACTGACGGCGCGTCTCATGATGCGTCTGGAGGCGGGTGCAGCACCCATGCGTGATCGTCGCGGCTTTTATTGGCCGCGGCATCTTATTGCGCTTGTCTTTCTGCTGTTTTCCGCAGCCTTGATGCTGCATACGGCAGCCTTGGCACAGGATGCATCGAAACCCGCACAGACCCTGACTGGCCGCGTGGTGGATGCGGCGGGGATCATCGATCCGGCAGAGCGCCAGAGCCTCACGCAGAAGCTTGCCGATTTCGAAGCCAAATCGTCGGATCAGGTGGTCGTGGTGACAGTCCCGAGCCTCAATGGCGAAGACATCGAAACCTATTCCAACCGTCTGTTCCGCGCCTGGGCGCTTGGCCAGAAACAGGAAAACAACGGCATATTGCTGGTGGTGGCGCCCAATGACCGCAAGGTGCGCATCGAGGTCGGCTACGGCCTCGAAGGCGTGATGACCGATGCGCTTTCAAGCGTCATCATCAATGGCACCATCATTCCCGAATTCCGCACGGGCGATTATTCGAAAGGCATCGTGCAGGGCGTTGACGGCATTCTTTCGGTGCTTTCCGGCGATGCCGCCGAGCTTGAAGCGCGCGCCAGGCGCAATGTGCAGTCGAGTTCCGATGATGTCGACTGGGTGTTCGTCGTCTTCATTGCCTTCTGGTGCCTGATCTTCTTCGGCGGTTTCGGCATGGCGATCCTGACGCCGGTTTTCGGGCGCAAGATCGGGCCGGGCCGGTATCAGTGGCTCGGCATGGTGGTGGATTATAACAATCGCGGCGGCGGGTCTGGCGGCAGGGGTGGCGGCGGTGGCTGGTCGTCCGGTGGGGGCGGCGGCGGTTTCTCCGGCGGCGGTGGTTCATCGGGTGGCGGCGGCGCCTCGGGCAGCTGGTAGGGAGACGCAGGGATGAAGCATCACACGCTGATTGGCGCCGAGGACCATGCCCGCATTGCCGAGGCGATCCGCAAGGCGGAAGCCGAGACCAGCGGCGAAATCTATGCGGTTCTGGCCCGTTCCAGCGACGATTATTTCTTTGCGGCGGGCTTTGTCGCCACCTGCGGCATCCTGCTGGCATCGGTCGTCGTGGCGTTTCTGGCGCACTGGTACTGGTTCGATGTCCGCCTGCCCATGTTCGGGCTTGCGGTGCTGGCGGCCTTCCTGACCGCGATGCTGGTGCTGTGGGTCTTTCCGGCCATCCGCATGCTGCTGGTGCCGCGCCGCATCCGTTACAAGCGCGCGCATCTCAATGCGTTGCAACAGTTTCTGGCGCGCAATGTGCACATCACCGAGCATCGCACCGGCATCCTGCTCTTCGTCTCCATGGCCGAACATTATGCCGAGGTGATCGCCGATGCGGGCATCAATGCGCGGGTCGGACAGGACGAGTGGAATGCGATCGTGGCGACGCTCGTCCATCATGCATCGCGGGCGCAGGTGGCCGAGGGTTTCGTGCTGGCGATCGGTCAGGCGGGCCTTTTGCTGGAGACGCATTTCCCGGCAGGGGCGGACAATGTTAACGAACTCGACGATCACCTGATCGAGTTATGAGAGCCGTTCGGTTCCGTCAGAATCATCTGCAACTTTAGTCTGAAACATGGCAAAACCGGCCTGCGGCTTTGCCCTTCCGGCACCATTTCTGCGCGCCGTGGAGAAATCCACTGGCATAATCCGAAATTTCGCGGGAAGTTTTCGAAGTTTTGTTCCAAATTAAATGGATTAAATGCGGTTTTTCTGACTTTCCGGGAAATTTTTCGTTATTTTCAACGAATTGCCATCGAATCCGGTGCCTAATCTGCTAGTTTGGCGCGCATTGCCATCATGACAGGAGTATCCGACGTGACTGCAAAGCAGGATCGGTCGAGCAAGGTTAAGGGTTCAAAGGCAGGCAAGGAGGAGAAGAAGGGAGGAAAGTCGAAGGCGCTTACAGCCTTCTCGCAGCTTCTCTTCGAATGGGCGCCGCCGGAAGATCTGGCCGCTTACGATGCCGCCGCTCTCGACAGTTCAGCCCGTCACGGCTATGCCGCTCTGGAATCCTATCGCAAGGGCAAGAGCATCATCAGCGTCGATAACGGTATCGAACGCCATGGTCGCCCGGTGAGCGTCATCACCATCGTCAACGACAATATGCCGTTCCTGCTCGACTCCATCATGGGTGAGCTGAACGACCATGCCAACCAGATTTTCATGGTCGTGCATCCGGTTCTGGACATTGCGCGCGAGAAGGACGAGCTCGTCATTCTGGGTGAGGCATCGCAGCTTGCGCCTGCCAAGGGCGTCGAGCGCGTCAGCCTGGTGCAGATCCATCTCCCGGCTCTCGACAAGCAGACCAAGGCCGACCTGACCGCCGCCATCAAGCGCGTGCTGGGGCAGGTTCGCGCCGCCGTCAGCGACTGGAAGCCGATGCTGAAGCGCCTCGATGGCGCGATCGCCGATTACAAGCGCGTGCACGACATGACGGGCGATCCGGCCATGCCGGAAGCGATCGCCTTTCTCGAATGGCTGCGCGACGACCGTTTCATCTTCCTCGGACTTCGCGAGCTGACCTTCAAGGGCAAGGGCGACAAGCGCGAACTCGTGCCGGTCAAGGAAACGCTCGGCATTCTCAACGATCACGAGGTCCGCGTCCTGCGCAAGGATGACGACGACACGGTGACGCCGCGCGAAGTGACCGAATTCCTCGACAGCAACGAGCCGCTGATCGTCACCAAGGCGAACTCGCTTTCGCTGGTGCATCGCCGTTCCTATCTCGATTATGTCGGCGTGAAGATATTCGGCGAGAAGGGCGAGGCCATCGGCGAACTGCGCCTGGTCGGCCTCTTTACCTCGGTCGCCTATACGAGTTCGGTTGCGGGCATTCCCTTCATCCGTTCCAAGGCCGATGCGGTCATCAAGCATCTCGGCTTCAACCGCGAGGACCATTCGGGCAAGGCGCTCATCAACGTGCTGGAGGAATATCCGCGCGACGAGCTTTTCCAGATCGATGTGGAAAGCCTGACGGCCAATGCCGAACTGATCCTGGCGCTGGGCGAGCGTCCCCGGGTGCGCGCTGTTCCGCGTCTCGACCGGTTTGGCCGTTTTGCCACCGTGCTGGTCTATATCCCGCGCGACCGTTACGACTCGGTCGTGCGCGAGAAGATCGGGCATTATCTGGTCGACGTCTATGGCGGCGACAGTTTTGAATTCCATCCGGTCTTCCTGCAGAACGGCCTGACGCGCGTCCAGTTCGTCATCCGCCGTCACGAGCGTTCCACGCCGCATGTGGACCGGGAAGCGCTGGAAGCGCAAGTGCGCGCCATCGTCCGCACCTGGGACGATGCGGTGCGTGAAAGCTCCGACAGCGCCGATGCGAAGACCGTTGCGCTCGCCGCAAGCTTTCCGCCGTCCTACCGCGAAATCTTCACGGCGCCGGAAGCGCTGGTCGATGCGGAACGCATTGCCAGCCTCAGCGCCGAGGCTCCGCTTTTCGTGGATTTCTATCGTTATCGCACCGATGGTCCCGATGCGGTTTCGCTGAAGATCTATCATCACGGTGCGCCGGTCGTGCTGTCGCAGCGCGTGCCGCTTCTGGAAAACATGGGTTTCCGTGTCGTCAGCGAGCAGACCATCGACCTGCCGCAGGCAGGCGAAGACGGCGCAACCGTCTACCTGCACGACATGCAGCTCGTGAACGCCTATGGGGCACCGGTCGATCTTTCCGACGATGGCGAGATGCTGGAAGACGTGTTCCGCAATGTCTGGGACGGTCAGGCCGATAATGACGGCTATAATGCGCTGGTGCAGACCGCGCGCCTGACGGCACGCCAGATCATGATCCTGCGTTCCTATGGGCGCTATCTGCAGCAGGCGGGCATCGCCTATTCGCAGGGATTCATCGCGGCAGCGCTGAACCGTTATCCTGAAATCGCCAGCGACCTCTATTCGCTGTTCGACCTGCGTTTCAACCCGTCGGCCAAGCGCCGGGATTCGGCTGAAAAGAAGCTGGTCGATGGCATCGAAACCGCGCTGTTGGGCGTGCCGAGCATTGATGACGACCAGATCTTGCGCCGTTTCCGCAATCTGATCGAAGCGACGCTGCGCACCAACGCCTATCAGCCGGATGCCGAGGGCAAGCCGCGCGTCACCTTCGCCTTCAAGCTCAATCCGCGTCTGGTCGACGGCCTGCCTGACCCGCGCCCGTACCGCGAAATCTTCGTCTACGGGCCGGAAGTGGAAGGCGTGCACCTGCGTTTCGGCGCGGTCGCCCGCGGCGGCCTGCGCTGGTCGGACCGCGCGCAGGATTATCGCACCGAAGTGCTGGGGCTGGTAAAGGCGCAGCAGGTCAAGAACGCGGTTATCGTGCCGGTCGGCGCCAAGGGCGGCTTCTATCCGAAGCGTCTGCCGGTCGGCGGCGATCGCAATGCGGTGTTCGAAGCCGGCCGCGATGCCTACAAGGTCTTCATCTCCACGCTCCTGTCCGTTACCGACAATATCGAGGACAGCCATGTCGTGCCGCCGGCGGAAGTCGTGCGCCATGACAATGACGATCCTTATTTCGTCGTCGCCGCCGACAAGGGCACGGCCACTTTCTCCGATACGGCCAATGCCATCAGCCAGGCGCATGATTTCTGGCTGGACGATGCCTTCGCATCGGGCGGTTCCGCCGGTTATGACCACAAGGGCATGGGCATCACCGCGCGCGGCGCGTGGGAAGCCGTGAAGCGCCATTTCCGCGAACTCGACATGGATATCCAGAACGAGCCTTTCACGGTTGCGGGCGTGGGCGACATGTCGGGCGACGTCTTTGGCAACGGCATGCTGCTTTCCGAACAGATTCGCCTCGTGGCGGCGTTCGACCATCGCGATATCTTCATCGACCCGAACCCGGTTCCGGCGGACGGCTTTGCCGAGCGCAAGCGCCTGTTCGAGCTGCCGCGTTCGAGCTGGCAGGACTATGACCGCTCCAAGCTTTCGGCTGGCGGCGGCATCTACAGCCGCAGCCAGAAGACGATCACGCTCTCGCCGGAAGCGGCCAATGCCATCGGCCTCGGCAAGACCTCCGGAACGCCGCAGGAAATCATGACGGCGATCCTGAAGTCGAAGGTCGATCTGCTCTGGTTCGGCGGCATCGGCACCTATATCCGCTCCTCCGCTGAAACGGATGCGCAGGTTGGCGACCGCGCCAATGATGCGATCCGCATCACCGGCTCGGAAGTCGGTGCGCGGGTGATCGGCGAAGGCGCAAACCTTGGCGTGACCCAGCGCGGGCGCATCGAATATGCTTTGTCGGGCGGTCGCGGTAACACGGACGCCATCGACAATTCGGCGGGCGTCAACTGCTCGGACGTAGAGGTCAACATCAAGATCGCGCTGGCTGCTGCCATGCGCTCGGGCAAGCTCAAGCGCCCGGCGCGCGACAAGCTTCTGGTCAGCATGACCGATGATGTTTCGGCACTGGTGCTGCGCAACAACTATCTGCAGCCGCTGGCGCTTTCGCTAAGCGAACGTCAGGGACTGGCGGAGCTGCCCTATCAGGCGCGCTTCATGGCGGAACTGGAAGCCCGCAAGCTGCTCGACCGCAAGGTGGAGAACCTGCCGTCGGACGCATTGCTCGCCGAGCGCCAGAAGGCTGGCCAGCCGCTCACCCGCCCGGAACTGGCGGTTCTGCTGGCCTATGCGAAGCTTTCGCTCTGTGACGATCTGGTGGCGAGCCAGCTTCCCGACGAGCCGTACTTCCAGTCGCTGCTGATGGGCTATTTCCCCAAGCGCATGGTGAAGACCTATGCCGAGGAAATCTCCGGCCATCGCCTGCGCCGTGAAATCGTCGCTACCTTGCTGGCGAACGATGTTATCAATCGCGGGGGCATCACCTTCATCAGCCGCCTGGCCGATACGACCGGCAAGTCGCCTGCCGATATCGTCCGCGCCTATGTGGCGGTGCGTGACGGCTTCGACATCGACACGATCTATGACGCCATCGATGCGCTGGACAATCGCGTTGCGGGCGATGTGCAGAACCAGTTCTACCATCTCGTCGGCGAAATGCTGCAGGCGACGACGGCATGGGTGCTGCGCAACGACACGACGCGCGCCAACCTGACGGAACTGGTGGATACGATCACCAGGGCGCGCGCCGAACTGGAACCGCGTTTCGACGGCCTGATGCCGGAATATCTCAAAACCACGCTTCAGGCCGACAAGGCCGCTTTCGTGGAAATGGGTGCGCCGGAAAAGCTGGCACAGCGTCTTGCCAATCTGCAGCTTGCAGGCATCATGCCGGACATTGCGCTGATCGCGCATCTGGCGGGCGCCGACCGGGTGGTTACCGCCAAGACCTATTTCGGTGTTTCGGAAGCCTTCCGCATCGGTCGCATCGAGGAAGCCGCGCGCTCCATCCCCGTCACGGACTATTATGACGGGCTGGCGCTGTCACGGGCAAGCGATACGATCACGCAGGCTGCACGCGGCATCACCATTGCGGCGCTCAAGCGTTTCGCCAAGGACAAGGACCCGGCGGCAGCCTGGTTTGCAGCCGATGGCGCCCGCATCGAGCAGGTGCAGAACCGCATGGTCGCGCTGACGGAAGGTGGCGACCTGACCGTTTCGCGACTGGCGGTTGCAGCGGGCCTGATGTCCGATCTCGCCCAGTAGGCAGGTCGGGAAATTCTATTGCAGAAGGGCGGTTGTGGCCGCCCTTTTTATTTCTTTCCAGTGCACATTTCGGGGTATAAGCTCCCGCTAATATGATTTGGGCCTGAAATTCATCCGACACATTGAAGGAACGATGCAGCCGAACGGCTCGGCTGGCCTGCGTGCATCTGCATGAAATCCGGAACCGGTTTTCGCAAAGCATCGTGTGCAGATGTATCGGGCTGGAGTGGTCTTTATACGCCAAAAGGCGCATGGTGCTCTATCGTCGGAAGCCGCTTCGGGCGTGGGGGGAAGGAAAGAGTAATTGAGCGATCAGCTTATGGCTGCCCGCAGCCATGCCTCGCGGCGTGGCGTATGGGGCTGGATATTTTTCGACTGGGCGGCGCAGCCGTTCTTCACCGTCATCGTAACCTTCATCTTTGGTCCCTATTTCAACTCACGCATGGCCGACACGCCGGAAGCGGGGCAGATCGCCTGGGGGTACGGCTTTGCCGCCGCGGGCCTCGTGATCGCACTGCTGTCGCCCGTTCTGGGATCGATTGCCGACAAGACCGGCGCGCGCAAACCGTGGATCGGCTTCTTTGCCGTCCTGAAGATCGCGGGCCTGATGACGCTGTGGTTCGCGGTGCCGGGCGCAAACCTGTTCTGGGTGCTTCTGGCATTCAGCATCGCCATGATCTCGGCGGAGTTTTCCATCGTCTTCAACGATTCCATGATGCCGCGGCTCGTCCCCGCCAGGGAGATTGGCAAAGTATCCAATCTGGCCTGGGGGCTCGGCTATCTGGGCGGTGTGCTGGTGCTGATCTTCGTCGTGGTCTTTCTGGCGTCGTCACCCGAGACGGGCAGGACCCTGATCGGGCTTCCGCCACTCTTCGGGCTTGACCCTGCCAGCGGCGAAGATGCCCGCATCACCGGCCCCATCGCGGCGCTGTGGTATCTCGTTTTCATCATGCCGATGTTCCTGTTCACGCCGGATCAGGCGCGCGGCCAGCCGCTGCGCCAGGCGGTCGGCAGCGGCCTGACGGAACTGAAGTCGACGCTGAGGGAAGTGCGGAAGCGTCCGGGAATAGTCCGCTTCCTTGCCGCCCGCCTTGTCTATCAGGACGGGCTCAATGCCATTGTCGCGCTCGGCGCGGGCTATGCCGCTTCACTGTTTCGCTGGAGCATCAACGAAATCGGCCTCTTCGGCATGATCACCAATGTGTCGGCGATCCTGAGCTGCCTCGTCGCGGCTCGTCTTGATGCAAGGCTCGGCTCAAAAGCCATCGTGCTCGGATCGCTGGTGCTTCTGCTCATCGCCTCGTTCGGTATCGTTTCCACCGGAACGGATTATTTCCTGCTCGGGCTTTTGCCGGTTGGCTATTCCGAGGGAAATGGGTTGTTCTCGACGGCTGCGGAACAGGCATTTCTCGTCTACGGGCTGATGATCGGGGCCGCTCTGGGGCCGGTGCAGGCGTCCGCCCGTTCGTGGTTTGCGCGCAGCATCAGGCCGGAGGAATCGGGTCGCTATTTCGGCATCTATGCGCTGGCGGGCCGGGCGACGGGATTTCTCGGGCCGTTTCTGGTCGCGACGATCACCGCTCTCACTGGTTGCGCGGCGATTGGCATGTCGGTGCTGCTGCTGTTTTTTGTCGTGGGGCTCTATCTGGCTGCCATTACGCCTTATCCGGCCGACAGGCCGCTTGCATCCGGCCCGCATTGACGGGCCGGAGCCGGTTCCGGTCTTTTCGAGACGGCTCTATTCGATCCAGCCCATCGAACGCTGCACGGCCTTTTCCCACGAGTGGAACAGGCGCGTGCTTTCCTCGACCGGCATTCGTGGGTGCCAGCGCTGGCCCACCTGCCAGTTTTCCACGATGTCCCGCGTCGATTTCCAGTAGCCGACGGCCAGTCCCGCCGCATAGGCAGCGCCCAGCGCCGTGGTCTCGATGATTTTCGGGCGCACGACCGGCACGTCCAGAATGTCGGACTGGAACTGCATGAGCAGCTCGTTGACGGTCATGCCGCCATCGGCGCGCAGCTCCGTGATCTCGACGCCGGAATCCTTCACCATCGCATCCAGCACTTCGCGCACCTGATAGGCGCTCGCCTCCAGCGCCGCGCGGGCGATGTGCCCCTTGTTGGCGAAGCGGGTGAGGCCAGCGATGATGCCGCGCGCGGAATCCTGCCAGTGCGGCGCATAGAGGCCGGAGAAGGCCGGGACGAAATAGACGTCGCCATTGTCTTCGACGGTGCGGGCCAGCGTTTCGATGTCGCTGCTGTGCCTGATGATGCCGAGATTGTCGCGCAGCCATTGCACCAGAGCGCCGGTGATCGCGATTGACCCTTCCAGCGCATAGACCGGCTTCGCGCCGTCCAGCTTGTAGGCAACCGTGGTCAGAAGGCCAAAATTGGAGGGCACCAGTTTCTCGCCGGTGTTCATCAGCATGAAGCATCCGGTGCCATAGGTGTTCTTGGCTTCGCCCGGTTCCAGACAGGCCTGGCCGAAGAGCGCTGCCTGCTGGTCACCAAGAATACCCGCCAGCTTGACGCCGGAAAGCGAGGGCAGGGCGATCTCGCCATAGACCTCGCTCGAGGAACGGATTTCCGGCAGGCAGGCTGACGGAATATCGAAAAGAAGAAGTATGTCTTCATCCCATTTCAGCGTCGAAAGATCCATCAGCTGGGTGCGGGAGGCGTTGGTCACATCGGTGATGTGAATGCCGCCATCGGTGCCGCCGGTGAGGTTCCAGACCAGCCATGTGTCGATGGTGCCGAAAAGCGCGTCGCCAGCTTCGGCCTTTTCACGGGCACCGGGAACGTGATCGAGTATCCAGCGCAGCTTGAGGCCGGAGAAATAGGTCGAGATCGGCAGGCCCGTCTTTTCGCGCAAGCGGTCCGCGCCGCCGTCTTTCGTGTAACGGGCGACCAGCTCGTCCGTGCGCGTATCCATCCAGACGACCGCATTATGGAGCGGCACGCCGGTCTTCCGGTCCCAGAGCAGAGTGGTTTCGCGCTGGTTGGTAATGCCGACGGAAGCTATGTCGGCTGCCTTCAGGTTTGCCTTCTTCAGCGCTGCGGCAATGACGTGCTGCGTATTGCGCCAGATTTCCGTTGGATTGTGTTCGACCCAGCCCGCCTTTGGATAAATCTGCTCGTGTTCGCGCTGGTCGCTCGCGACGATATCGCCCTGCCGGTCGAAAATGATGAAACGCGAACTCGTGGTTCCCTGGTCGATGGAACCGATAAACTGCGTCATGGGGCGGGCTCCTCCGTTGATCCGGTCTATTCTGAAAACGAATTTAAACGAAACAATATGAAACTCAATGAAAACGAGGCCCCGGAACGGCTGGTTTCGGGGCCTCGGTAAATGCCTGTTTTATAATGCGTATAAGCTTTAACAGCGTGTCGCATTTTATCGTACTCGTATGACACGCTTTAAGCTTTAGTTTCCATGCATGTCTTTATCCCAAAACCGGTTCCCACTTTTGGGAGACATGCATTAATGCCGGAAATGGCGCATGCCGGTCATGACCATCGCGATGCCGTGTTCGTCGGCAGCGGCGATCACTTCATCGTCCCGCATGGAACCGCCCGGCTGGATGACGGCGGTTGCACCGGCCTGAACGGCTGACAGAAGACCGTCTGCAAACGGGAAGAACGCATCGGAAGCGACCACGCAGCCCTTGGTGAGCGGCTCTGCAAGACCGGCGGCTTCAGCTGCATCTTCCGCCTTGCGGGCTGCGATACGGGCTGAATCCACGCGGCTCATCTGGCCTGCGCCGATGCCGACCGTAGCGCCGTCCTTCACATAGACGATGGCGTTCGACTTCACATGCTTGCCGACGCGGAAGGCGAATTTCAGATCGTTGAGTTCGGCTTCGGTCGGCGCACGCTTGGTGACGACCTTGAGATCGAGATCGTCCACCACGCCATTGTCGCGCGACTGGACCAGCAGGCCACCGGCAACGGTCTTGGCGGCAATGCCCTTGGCGCGCGGGTCCGGCAGACCGCCGGTCACGAGCAGGCGCAGGTTCTTCTTGGCCGCCACGATGGCCTGTGCACCTTCGGTGGCGTCCGGGGCGATGATGACTTCGGTGAAGATTTTCACGATCTCTTCGGCTGCTTCCTCATCGAGCGTTTTATTGAGCGCGACGATGCCGCCAAAGGCCGAAACCGGATCGCAGGCGAGCGCCTTGAGATAGGCTTCCCTGATGGTGGAAGCTTCCGCCACGCCGCAAGGATTGGCGTGCTTGATGATGGCGACGGCTGCGGTGCGGGCCGGATCGAATTCGGCCACCAGCTCGAAAGCCGCATCGGTGTCGTTGATGTTGTTGTAGGAAAGCTGCTTGCCCTGAACCTGGGTCGCGGTGGCGACGCCGGGGCGCTTTTCGCCGGTGAGATAGAAACCGGCCGTCTGGTGCGGGTTTTCACCGTAACGCATGACGGAATGCAGCTTGCCTGCGACCGAACGATACACCGGGGTTTCTTCCTCGATCGCTTCGGCAAACCAGTTGGAAATAGCCGCATCATAGGCAGCGGTGCGCGAAAAGGCCTTGGCTGCAAGCTTCTTGCGGAAGGCGAGCGGCAGGGAGCCTGCATGCTTTTCCAGTTCGGCCACCACGTCGGCATAGTCGGCGGGGTCGACGACCGTTGCGACATAGGCATGGTTCTTGGCGGAAGCGCGGATCATGGCCGGGCCGCCAATGTCGATATTCTCGACGGTCGTGTCGTAGTCGCCGCCCTTGAAGCGGACTTCCTCGAACGGATAGAGATTGATGACGGCGAGATCAATGCCGCCAATGCCGTGTGCTTCCATGGCCGCGACGTGTTCCGGATCATTGCGCACGGCGAGCAGGCCGCCATGGACTGCCGGATGCAGCGTCTTGACGCGCCCGTCCATGATTTCCGGGAAGCCGGTTACTTCGGACACGTCCTTCACCGGAATGCCCTCGGCGGCAATCGATTTGGCGGTGCCGCCGGTCGAAAGGATTTCGACGCCCTGCGCGTGAAGCGCCTTGGCGAAATCGATCAGACCGGTCTTGTCGGAAACGGAAAGGAGGGCGCGGCGCACCCGATGAAGATCGGGAGCGGGAATATGCTTGGAGCTGACAGCCATAGGGAGTTGGTCTCTTCGTTGCTGAAACGGATGCGTTCAGGAAAGTGGACGGCTCGCCCTAACACAGGCGCGCCGAGAATCCTACCGCAAAAGGCCGGAAATGAACGGTGAAGAGGTATTTCTTGCCCCGCATTCGATCCCATTGATCCTCGACCCTTCGAGACGGCGCCCTTCGACAAGCTCAGGACGCCTCCTCAGGGTGAGGGCGGTGGTGCTTGAAGAGCGTTCCAGAATGGATATGTCGCTGTCGACTCGCAAACGCAGCGTGCGTTCGTTGAGGCTGATTAATTACGCTCCACCCTCATCCTGAGGAGGCGCGCAGCGCCGTCTCGAAGGGGAGGAGCGGGAGAGCGAATTACACGTAACTGCCGAGTGCGACGCGGCTGAACTGCCAGTTCACTTCCGGCAATTCGGAAGCCGGGAAGGAGAGCACGATCTGCTTCGATGTCACAGGACCGCGGAAGCCTGCAAAGAAGATCGAATCTTCCAGCTGCGGCGCAACCTCGAAGCAGGAAAAGACCCAGGTATCGTCGCGGTCAGCCGAAAGGACGATCAATCCGTTCTCATCGAAGGAAATATCGACCGAGGGATGCAGGTGGAAACGGACGGCAATATTGTCGCGTCCGTTTGATTTCAACGGACGACCGTCGCCGCGATAGAAGCGGTCGGCGCCCTGGATGACGCTGCCATTATGCGACAGCACGAGGCGGCGCTCGTGATAGATGCCGAACAGGCGCGCATAGCCGTCATGGCTGGCGACAAAACCCTGCCGCCCCATCTCCTCGATCCGGTCGCGCTGTACGCGCGTCGGGCCTGCAATAATCGGCGTGCCGATCATGTTGGAGAGGCCCGCATTCAGGCTGAAACGGCACGAGGACGTGTCATTGATGGTAGCGGTGGAATGCGCAGCCGTCGAACGGCCCAATGGACGAAATTCCGGCGGGCCGAAACGGTCGACGCCGGAATTGACGATATAGCGCTGGCGTCCGGAGGACATTTCAAAAGCGAGACAGCCGGCATGGGCGTCCCGCGATGCGGTGACCGGCGGCGGCAGTCCGGTATCGGCGATGATGGTGGTCGAACCCATCGAAAGCCGTTCATAGCCCGAATAGGGCGCGTGGGTCAGCGGCGATCCGGCAGTTTCATCGTGCCGCAGAACCGAAATGATGCGTTCCGGCATGGTGGGGCCGACCCCGTTGAAAAGCGCAAGGCTGCCATCCTGATGACGGAAGAAACGCAGGGCCGGCAACATGCGCTCGACGGCTTCGATCAGCGCCTTGGGCGGGGATTCCGTGCCATTGGCATAGGTCTGGCGCAGCGGCAGAAGATCGGCCAGCAGCTCCAGAACCGTAACGGGATTGCGCGAAATATGTCCGCCATCGGGCAGGATCTGGCGCTTCAGCTCATATTCCAGATTGCGCCGCGCGGCACGTGCCGTCGGCGGCGAAACCGGCAGCGCCAGAGCGGCGAAAGCCAATGCGATGCGGGCGCGCAAGCGCTCCTCGCCATCATCCATGGCGGCAGCGACGGTGCGCAGGTAACGCACCTGCATGGCGAGCGAGCGCATGAACTTGCGATAGGCGGGAAGTTCCGCGCCCGACAGAATGAGATTGGAATGCTGCAGCCAGGCGATGATGCGCTGCGCGGTGACTTCCGGCGACCAGGCAAGACCGCCGATGCGCTTGCCGAACATGCGCATCCAGTCATCGACGAGCGCGCGCGCATTGGCGGTTGCCAGTTCGCTGTTGGCGCTTTTCAGATGGCGCAGCCAGCCGAAACTCTGAAGTGCCGCTTCCCACTCCGGTGTCGGCGGCTCGACGGCGAAAGGCGACAACCCGCCGGTCTCGACCAGTCGACCGGCAAGCGCAAAGCGGCCGTGGTAAAACTCCTGCGCCAGTTGGGGGTCGGCGACGCGCAGGTCAGGCGGGGCGATCAGGATTCGGTCCGGGGTAAAGCCGGTGAAGCGCCAGCGATAAAGCGGCCCCATACGCAGACGGCGGCTGAACTTGCGCCACGCCTGTGCAACGGCCAGTCCCCAAAGATGTGGGGTTTCGCTGAGGGCGACTGCCACCCGGTCTTTCTCCGTATTGTTTGTCATCATGCTGCGGCCAGATCGAAAGGCCGGTTTCCCTTGATACAATTGTACAGAAATGGTGAATCGAGCGTTAACCATAACGGGCATCCCGGCCCGTTATGGCAAATTATCCGACTTGTCTGCTTATATCCGGTCTCAGGCCCGACGCTTGAAGCGGGCGGCGAAGAAACCGTCCATGCCGGCCATCTGCGGATTGCCGTCAAAACGCTCCGGCGGCAGGTCTGCCGGCGTGGACCGCAAAAAGCCTTCCGCCGTTACCAGCCCCTCCAGACCGGAACAATCCTGCTCCGTGATCGGGAAAGGCTCCAGCAGCGGATTTTCCGCCGCCTTGCGCGCCATTTCCTCGCCTTCGAGCGGGTGCAGGGAACAGTTGGAAAATACGATTACACCGCCGGGTTTGACCAGGGTGGCCGCATGCGCCAGAAGCTTGCCCTGAAGTTCGGCAAGCTTGGCAATATCCTGCGGCGTCTTGGTCCATGGCACGTCGGGGTGACGGCGCACCGTACCGGTGGACGAGCAGGGCGCATCCAGAAGCACGGCATCGAACAGTTCGTCCGGCTGGAAATCCATAAGATTGGTGGCGACGGTCTTCGCCTCGAAACCGAGCCGTTCCAGATTGCCGCGCAGGCGCTTCAGCCGGTTTTCGGAAAGGTCGAGCGCGGTCACATCCGCACCCTGGAGCAAAAGCTGCGCCGTCTTGCCGCCGGGGGCGGCGCACAGGTCGGCAACCCGTTTGCCCTTGATGTCACCCATCAGGCGCGCAGGCAGGCTTGCCGCCACATCCTGCACCCACCAGTCGCCTTCGGCAAATCCGGGCAGATCGGTGAGATTGCCTTCGACAGTCTGCAGGCGCACCGAGCCGTTGGGGAGCGCCACGCCACCCAGCCTTTCGGCCCACGCTTCCGCGTCGCCCTTGACCGTGAAATCGATTGGCGGCTCATAGGCGTGCATGGCGAGAATGGCTGCTGCCTTTTCCGCGCCATAGGCCTCGGTGATGCTCTTTGCAAACCATTCCTGCACGTTCGTTTCAGGCTCAAGCGTGTGGGCGAGCGCACGTTCCTTGTTGCGCGACAGCCTGCGCAGCAGCGCATTGACCAGACCGGCATATTTGCGGTTGCGCGGGTCGCTGTTCGCCGCCTCCACGGCCAGATCAACCGCCGAATGGTCGGGGAGGTCGAGATAGAAAATCTGGGCGATGGCGACATGCAGAAGATGTTTCAGCGCCACCGCATTTTCCGGCAATGGCCGGTCGAGCCGCTTGTTGATGGCGCGCTCGATGCTGCCGCGATTGCGCAGCGCAGAGCCAAGAATGGCGCGAACCAGTGCGCGGTCGCGCGGCTCCAGCGCCAGATATTGCGGATGACCGTGGGTATTGTCGGTCAGGCCGTCAAGCGAGGTGTTCTTTTCGATCACCGCGCCGAGAAGGCGCGCCGCACACAAACGCGCCGCCAGACCGGGGCGCAGGTCTGCGGCGCTGTTGTTGGTTAGCGGCTTTTTGTTTCCGCGCTTCGGCGCAGGCTTTTTATCGTTCACGCTGTTCTGCTACTTTTTGTTTAAGCATGATCTTGTCCGAAAACCGGTTCCCACTTTTCGGGATCATGCCTTATGACCACGGCCCTCGAAAACCGGAACCGCCATTGCTGTTACCGCCTGCATTACCCCATGGACCACTGCTTTGGGAAGGGGCCGCGGCACGAGGAGCCATTCCGGCAGAGCGGATGCCCATTTCGGCGGCCATCTGTTCAAGCGCTGCAATGCGGTTATCAGTATCCGGGTGGGTCGAGAAAAGATTGTCTGCACCGCGTCCGCTCAACGGGTTGATGATGAACATATGCGCGGTTGCCGGGTTGTGTTCGGCTTCCTCGTTCGGGATGGCTTTTGCGCCCCGCGCGATCTTGCCCAGTGCCGAGGACAGCCAAAGCGGGTTGCCGCAGATTTCCGCGCCGCGCTTGTCGGCGGCATATTCGCGTGTGCGGCTGACGGCCATCTGCACGATCATTGCGGCGAAGGGTGCGACGATCATGGCGAGGATGGTGCCGACCACACCCATGATGCCGTTGCCGTTTTCACGGTTGCCGCCAAGGAAGAAGGCAAAATTGCCGAGCATGGATATGGCACCGGCAAGCGTTGCGACGATGGTCATGGTCAGCGTGTCGCGGTTCTGGACGTGGGCCAGCTCATGCGCCATCACGCCCGCCACTTCTTCGGGTGAAAGCCGGTTGAGAAGGCCGGTCGTGGCGGCAACGGCGGCATTTTCGGGATTGCGGCCCGTGGCGAAAGCGTTCGGCTGGTCCTCATGGATGATGTAGACCTTCGGCATGGGAAGGCCCGCATTGGCGGCAAGGCCGCTCACCATGCGGTAATAGTCCGGTGCGCTGCGCTCATCCACTTGCTGCGCATTGTACATGCGCAGCACCATCTTGTCGGAGTTCCAGTAACCGAACAGGTTCATGGCGACGGCGATCACAAGCGCGATCATCATGCCGCCCCCGCCGCCTAACAAATAGCCGATGCTCATGAACATGACCGTCATGAGGGCGATCAGCATGGCAGTTTTCGTCATATTCATCCGTGGCGGTCTCCAAAATCTGAAGCTGCATGGCCTGCAAGGGTTTTGCAGCGGGTGCCTTTCTGCCTATATGATGGGTATGAACAGGCTTCGCTTCAATAATGGGAGCTGACGCAGCCAACAGGAATGTGACCGATGAGCGAGAAAACCGAAGCAACCGAAAGCCCGGAAAACGTGGACAAGCGCCCGTTTGACGATCTGCCGCCCGCTGCCCAGCGCGCGCTGAAGGAAGCCGAGGCGCGCCGTGCCGCCGAAAAGGAAGCTCAGGCGCCTCGCGAAATCGGCGGTCGCGGCGGCAAGGATCCCGCCCGTTATGGTGACTGGGAGATCAAGGGGCGGACGATAGATTTTTAATCTTTGATCAGTCCGGCTTTTTCACCAATGGCAAGAATTTCACTTGAAGGCGTGTTGATCCATTGATCTTGGGTTTCCGGCCGAACGGTTTCACGCCAGAGCCGCACGAGTTCGAATCCCATTGAATAACCAAGCCAACGAGGAATTTCTCCTCTACCAAAAAACCATTCGGCGTGATCGTAATCGGTAGACTGCAATTCTGCGACTGTCGGGCAATGCACCTTCAGCCGGTCGATGGGGACTGCACGTTCCCATAGTTCCGGTGGAGTGTTCATGAGATGTTGAACGAAATGGCCTGCCATGCCTTCGCTCACTAACGCCTCACCAAGTGTCCATCCATAGCCCGGTCCCGCCATGCGCATGCAGTGATGGATTTCATGCAGCAATTGGCGCTGAAGCGTTCCGTTCGTAAGGCTTGGTTTAAGGTTGGGATTGTCTGGATCGAAGTTCAACGAAAATAACATACTGTTGTGGGACCGACCCAGAATTCCGATCTCTGGAATTATATGTTTTGAACGATTGAGAAGAATATCGAGCTTGGGCGGCGAAACGAAGTGCTCCAAGGTCCTGAAGGCTGCGGTAATTTCGATGAAGATAGGTTGCTCAAATTCTTCGAGTCCACCCGACGCAGTCAACCAATGTAGAAACCATGTATCTTTGAAGATGGAGTCCATACCAGTTCCAGGAATTGATTGACTGGGAGCAAGTGTAAGGCCCTTCAATTCTCAGGCAAGTCAAAGAATTGGGGAGTGTGAAAAGGCCGGGAAATCCCCGGCCTTTCGTTTGTCATTTCTTGTTCTGCCGATTTTCGATCAGGTCGTCCACGACGCCCGGATCGGCCAGCGTCGAGGTATCGCCCAGTGCACCAAACTCGTCTTCGGCGATCTTGCGCAGGATGCGGCGCATGATCTTGCCCGAGCGGGTTTTCGGCAGGCCCGGCGAGAACTGGATCTTGTCCGGCGTGGCGATGGGACCGATTTCCTTGCGCACGTGCAGGGTCAGCTCCTTGCGCAGGGCGTCCTCATCCTGAACTGCTTCACCGGTCATCAGCGTGACGTAGCAATAGATGCCCTGTCCCTTGATCGGATGCGGATAGCCAACGACAGCGGCTTCCGAAACCGAGTGATGCGAGACGAGCGCCGATTCGATTTCCGCCGTGCCGAGGCGGTGGCCGGAAATGTTGAGCACGTCGTCGACACGGCCCGTGATCCAGTAGTAACCGTCCTCGTCGCGACGGCAGCCGTCGCCGGTGAAGTACTTGCCCTTATAGGTCGAGAAGTAGGCTTCGACGAAGCGCTTGTGGTCGCCGTAAAGCGTGCGCATCTGGCCCGGCCAGGAGTCGATGATGCACAGATTGCCGTCTGCGGCACCCTCGACAACGGCGCCCTCATTGTCCACCAGTTCCGGCTTGATGCCGAAGAACGGGCGCGTCGCAGAACCCGGCTTCAGGTCCGTTGCGCCGGGCAGCGGCGTGATGAGGATGCCGCCGGTTTCCGTCTGCCACCATGTATCGACAATCGGGGAGCGCTGGTCGCCAACCACGTTGTAATACCATTCCCAGGCTTCCGGATTGATCGGCTCGCCGACCGAACCGAGCAGGCGCAGTGATGAGCGCGACGAGCGAGTGACGAATTCATCGCCCGCACCCATCAGCGCGCGGATGGCGGTCGGCGCCGTGTAGAAGATGTTGACATGGTGCTTGTCGACGACTTCCCAGAAACGTCCCTGATCGGGGAAGTTGGGCACGCCCTCGAACATCAGCGTCGTCGCGCCATTGGCCAGCGGGCCATAGACGATATAGGAGTGGCCCGTCACCCAGCCCACATCCGCCGTGCACCAGTAGATGTCGCCATCGTGATAGTCGAAGACATATTGGTGCGTCATCGATGCATAGACGAGATAGCCGCCGGTGGTGTGCAGCACGCCCTTCGGCTTGCCGGTCGAGCCGGAGGTGTAAAGGATGAAGAGCGGGTCTTCCGCGTTCATCGGTTCCGGATCGCAGGTCGGTTCGACGCTTGCCACTTCCTGATGATACCAGAGATCGCGGCCCGGACCCCAGCTCACCTTGCCGCCGGTACGGCGCACGGTGAGAACCTTGTTGACCATCACATACTGCTTGGCGGCAATGTCGATGGCGGTATCGGTGTTTTCCTTGAGCGGAACCGGCTTGCCGCCGCGCACGCCCTCATCGGCGGTGATGACGAAGGTGGATTCGCAGTCGACGATACGGCCGGCCAGCGCTTCTGGCGAGAAGCCGGCGAAGACGACCGAGTGCACCGCGCCGATGCGCGCGCAGGCCAGCATCGCATAGGCGGCTTCCGGGATCATCGGCAGGTAGATCGTGACGCGGTCGCCCTTCTTCACGCCGTGCTTCTTCAGCACATTCGCCAGACGGCAGACGTTTTCATAGAGTTCGCGATAGGTGATCTTCTTGTCGATATAGGGATTGTCGCCTTCCCAGATTATGGCGACCTCGTCGCCACGGCTCTTCAGGTGGCGGTCGATGCAGTTGTAGGAAACATTGGTGACGCCGTCCTCATACCATTTGATGGACACGTCGCCGTTGAAATCGGTGTTCTTGACCTTGGTGAAGGGCTTGAACCAGTCGATGCGCCGTCCGTGCTTTGCCCAGAAGCCGTCCGGGTCGCTCACGCTTTCCTGATACCAGTCGAGATAGGTTGCGTTGTCGATGAGCGTGTTTCTCTTTGCCTCGGCAAGAACCGGGTAAAGCTTTTCCGACATGATGTCCTCCTTCAGCATTGTGCGAACCGGACAGACATGTCCCGCACGCATAATGCACCCAAAACTGCCCGGCACCTCCCGCCGGATGAGACGGCCTGCCGTGAATGGCGAGACCATCGGGTGCCTGTCTACCTTCCATTGCGGGCAAGGTAAATTAGACAATCGGCGCGTCCATGATCCACAATGACGCATCGTCAGAAACGGCAACTGGCAGCACTCGCCGCCGACTGTTGCTAATATATTGTTTTTACAGTTTAAAAACCATTTGGAGTGATTATCTTCTAATCAGGAGCCATGCAATATGGCTCTTCACAAAAAGGGGAAATCGCCATGACGACGTCCGCTTTGAACGCGAAATCAGCCTTTGAACTGCAACTCGCCGGCTACGGCCTGACGACGGCGAAAGTCTTCTATCACCTGCCCGATCATCCGCATCTGCTGCAGCTTTTCGTCTGGCAGGATTATGACCTCGCGCCGGATTTTCCGGTGCTCAATCATTTCATCGAATTCTGGAATCGGGAAATCGACGGGCCGTTGCATTCGGTCAGCTACACGCATTTCCGGCTGCTTGGCCCTTCGGACTGGAGGAATGTGCAGGGCGAGATCGTCCTGCATTAGGAGCATTTCCAGCAAAAGTGTGATGCGGTTTTGCGCAGGATCATGCGACAAAAACAAGCAGTAGGGGTCACAATTCAGGCGGGGTTGGCATAGCTCCGCCCACCGAAGATGGCCGAGCCGACACGCACCGATGTCGCGCCAAAGCCGATGGCGGTTTCATAATCGCCCGACATGCCCATGGAGAGTTTTTCAACGCCAGCCTCACGGGCAAGCTTTTCCAGGAGTGCGAAATGCGGGCCGGGATTTTCATCCGCAGGCGGGATGCACATCAGCCCTTCGATTGCGAGGCCATGTTCCTTGCGGCAGCGTTCGACGAAGGCGACCGCTTCCTTCGGGGCAATCCCGGCCTTTTGTTCTTCCAGCCCGGTATTCACCTGAACGTAGAGCTTCGGCGTCTTGTTCTGCTTTTTGATCTCGGCGGCCAGGGCGGCGGCGATCTTCTCGCGGTCGACGGTTTCGATGACGTCGAAGAGAGCGACGGCATCGGCGGCCTTGTTGGATTGCAGCGGGCCGATGAGATGCAGTTCGATGCCGGAATAATCCCCGCGCAGCTGCGGCCATTTGCCTTGCGCTTCCTGCACGCGGTTTTCGCCGAAGACGCGCTGGCCCGCGTCGAGCACCGGGCGGATCTCGTCGGCGTCGAAGGTTTTCGATACCGCGACGAGTGTCACAGAGCCTTTTTCGCGCCGTGCTTCCTTTTCGGCACTGGCGATTGCGGCCTTGACCGCGTTCAGGTTCGCTACGATATCCGACATGAAACTCTCGCTTTCAGGCTTTTCATCCGCAAAAGGTTGACGCTTTCGCCAATACGTGGTGAAGGTCGCCATTAAATATCGACTCTCCTTATTGCATCACCTTCGTGCGAGTAAATACGGTCATGGCAGCCGAACGTTATAATCCGCGCGTGGCGGAAGCTCATTGGCAGAAAGTCTGGGAAGAAGACCGGACTTTCGAAACCGACAATAGCGACAGCCGCGAGAAATATTATGTGCTCGAGATGTTCCCCTATCCGTCGGGGCGCATCCATATGGGCCATGTGCGCAACTATGCGATGGGTGATGTTGTCGCCCGTTACAAGCGCGCCAAGGGTTTCAACGTGCTCCATCCGATGGGATGGGATGCATTCGGCATGCCTGCGGAAAATGCTGCGATGCAGAACAAGGTTCATCCCAAGGAATGGACCTACCAGAACATCGCCACCATGCGCGGCCAGCTCAAATCGATGGGGCTTTCGCTCGACTGGGCGCGTGAATTCGCGACCTGCGACGTGGAATATTATCATCGCCAGCAGATGCTGTTCATCGACCTTTTTGAAAAGGGCCTGGTGACGCGCAAGACTTCCAAGGTCAACTGGGACCCGGTCGACAACACCGTGCTTGCCAACGAGCAGGTGGTGGACGGTCGCGGCTGGCGTTCGGGCGCGCTGGTCGAACAGCGCGAACTGACGCAATGGTTCTTCAAGATCACCGATTTCAGCGAGGAATTGCTGGCCGGTCTCGATACGCTCGACCAGTGGCCGGAAAAGGTCCGCCTGATGCAGCGCAACTGGATCGGCAAGTCGGAAGGCCTGCAGGTCCGCTTCGGGCTGGACGACAAGACCGCGCCGGAAGGTTTCTCGGAAATCGAAGTCTATACGACCCGCCCGGATACGCTGTTTGGTGCGGCATTCGTTGCGATCTCCGCCGATCACCCTCTGGCGAAGAAGCTGGCCGAAAACAATGCACCGCTCACCGGCTTCATCGATGAATGCCATCATCAGGGCACATCGCTGGCGGCGCTCGAAACGGCCGAGAAGAAGGGCTTTGATACTGGCGTGAAGGTCAGGCACCCGTTCGACGAGAACTGGGAACTGCCGGTCTATGTCGCCAATTTCGTCCTGATGGAATATGGCACGGGCGCCGTTTTCGGCTGTCCGGCGCACGATCAGCGCGATCTGGATTTCGCCAACAAGTACAAATTGAAGGTCACGCCTGTCGTTCTGCCGAAGGGCGAGGATGCGGCAAGCTTCAGCATTGGCGAGACGGCCTATACCGACGATGGCGTGATGATCAATTCGCGCTTCCTCGACGGGCTTTCGCCGGAAGCCGCCTTCAATGAAGTGGCGAACCGTCTGGAAAACACCACGCTCGGCAATCGTCCGCAGGCAAGCCGCAAGGTACAGTTCCGCCTGCGCGACTGGGGCATTTCCCGCCAGCGCTATTGGGGCTGCCCGATCCCGATGATCCATTGCGAGGCTTGCGGCGTCAATCCGGTGCCGCGCGCCGATCTGCCGGTCAAGTTGCCGGATGATGTCGAGTTCGACCGTCCGGGCAATCCGCTCGACCGTCATGCGACCTGGCGTCATGTGAAGTGCCCGAAATGCGGCGGCGATGCGCGTCGTGAGACCGATACGATGGACACGTTCGTCGATTCGTCCTGGTACTATGCACGCTTCACCGCGCCATGGGAAAACGAGCCGACGGATCGCGCGGTTGCCGACCGCTGGCTGCCGGTCGACCAGTATATCGGCGGCATCGAACACGCGATCCTGCATCTGCTCTATTCGCGTTTCTTCACCCGCGCGATGAAGGTCGCCGGTCATGTCGGCATCGACGAGCCGTTCAAGGGCCTGTTCACGCAGGGCATGGTCGTGCATGAAACCTACAAGGCCAATGGCCAGTGGGTGGCGCCTGCCGATATCCGGATCGAGGAAACCGACGGCAAGCGCGTGGCGAGCCTGCTCTCCACGGGCGAGCCGGTGGAAATCGGCTCTATCGAGAAGATGTCGAAGTCGAAGAAGAATGTCGTCGATCCGGATGACATCATCGCTTCCTACGGCGCCGATACGGCGCGCTGGTTCATGCTGTCTGATTCGCCGCCCGAGCGTGACGTGATCTGGACAGAGGCCGGAGCCGAAGGCGCTCACCGCTTCGTGCAGCGCGTCTGGCGTCTGATCTCCGAAGCTGCCGAACAGTTGAAGGACATTGCGCCCAAGACCGGTACCGAGGGCGAAGCCCTTGTCGTTTCCAAGGCTGCGCACAAGGCGGTCAAGGCTGTCGGCGACGATATCGAGAAGCTGGCCTTCAACCGTGGTGTTGCCCGTCTTTACGAACTGGTCAACACGGTTGCAGGACCGTTGCAGCAGGTTGCTTCGGGCAATGCGGATGACACGTTGAAGGGCGCTGTCCGCGACGCCACGGAAAAGCTCATCCTGATGCTGGCGCCGATGATGCCGCATCTGGCCGAACAGTGCCTTGCAGCGCTGGGTGGCAAGGTTGCCGGTCGTGAAACGCTGGTCGCCCGCAGCGCCTGGCCGGTGTTCGATCCGGCATTGGTGGTGGAAAACGAGATCGTTCTGCCGGTGCAGATCAACGGCAAGAAGCGTGGGGATTTGACAATCGCACGCGACGCTGATCAAGCTAGCATCCAGCAGGCGGTGCTCGAACTTGACTTCGTCAAGGCTGCGCTCAACGGGGGCTCGCCGAAGAAGGTTATCGTGGTGCCGCAAAGGATCGTCAATGTCGTTGCCTGACCGCTTTTTCTCCGCAATCAAAGCTTTCCGCGTTGCGATTTTCGCACTCGGGGCCGCGGTTCTCATGGCTGGATGCACCGTGCAGCCGCTTTACTCCTCCGGCGCTGGCGCTGGTGGAACCATGGGCGGCAGCGTGACGCCGGACATGCGCACCAAGCTTGCTTCGGTGGCGATCGACCCGGCTGGCGACGTCTTCAGCCAGCAGGTCCGCAATCGCCTCATCTTCCTGCTCGGCGGCGGTGCCGGTGAGCCGGCCAATCCGGTCTATCGGCTGCGCCTTGGCCTGAGCAGTTCTACGCTTGCCGCGGTGAGCGTGGACATTGGCGACCAGACCGACCGTACCGGCCGTCCATCGTCCGGTATCGTCAAGGCGACGTCGAACTTCGTGCTGCGTGACAAGGACGGCAAGCCGCTTGCCGCAGGCACCCGCACGGTCGGCGCTTCCTTCGACCGTCCGCGCCAGGAATTTGCGAACCTGCGCGCCGAACGCGACGCGCGCAAGCGTGCCGCGGAAGAACTGGCCGAACAGGTCTTCCTCGCTCTTGCGCAGAAATTGTCGAAGCTCTGATTGTTGCGATGGCGTGACATGACACAAGGCGGTACTCTCGGTGCCGCCTTTTGTTTTTTCAGGGGCATTGCTGTCCAGTGTGAATTATTTCGCGGAGAACGCTCCAGGGAAGAATTATGCGGCTCGTTTCATTCTCCGCCAAAGGCTATCGCTCGCTGCGTTCCGTCCGTGTCGATCTCGGGCAGGTAGCGGTTTTTGTGGGCGAGAACGGGGCCGGAAAATCCAATCTCTACCGCGCACTGCAACTGGTGAAGGCGGCCGCCGAGGGCAATTTCTCAACCGAAATCGTGCGTGAGGGCGGGATGCAATCGGCGATGTGGGGCGGAAACCGCCGCAAGCACGAACCGGCGCGCATCATTCTGGAAGCCCATTTCGAGGATGAAAGACTGGCATCGCGACTTGCCTATAGCGTCGAGGCGGGATTGCCGCCGCCGGTTTCGGGCGCCTTTCCCTTCGAGCCGCAGATCAAGGAAGAAAATCTCAGCCTTGATACGGGGCGCCGCCCCGTCGACCTGATGGACCGGCGCGGGCCCGTTGTCTTCGCACGGGACGGGGAAGGGCGGCGCATGGAACATCCCGCACGCTTGCTGACTTCCGAAAGCGGGCTGGCGGTGCTGGGACAATCCGGCCATTATCCGGAGATCGGTGATTTGGCCGCGCAGATGCGAAGCTGGCGCTTTTATCATGGCTTTCGAAGCGACCGCGATGCACCGGCGCGTCAGCCCTCCATCGCCGCGACCGCTGCCATGCTGGACGAGGACGGCGGCAATCTTGCCTCGGTCTTCGCGACGCTGGCCCATATCCGGCAGGATACGGTCGATCTGGATCGACTGGTGGCCGATGCGCTGGATGGTGCGGCGCTGGATATTCCCTTTCCGGGCGAGACGGCGACGTTCGGCCTGAATTTTCCGGCCTTTCCACATCGCATGTTCCGGGCCGGAGAATTGTCCGATGGGCAGATCCGCATGCTGGCGCTGGCCGGTGCGCTGCTTTCCTATCGCCTGCCGCCGCTGATCGCGCTCAACGAACCGGAGGCGAGCCTGCATCCCGATATGCTTCCCTCGCTTGCCCGCATGATCGCCCAGGCATCGGAGCGCAGCCAGATATGGGTGGTGACGCATTCCGCCACACTTGCAAGCGCCATTGCAGAGCAATGCGGCGCGCGGCCGATCCGGGTGAGCAAGCAGGACGGGGAAACCGTGCTGGAATAAAAAAGCGGGCCGATGGCCCGCCTTTCACGCGTCTGAAAAGTTCGCCGATCAGGCGATCTTCTGGCCGGTTTTCGCCCAATCGGCGAGGAAGGTTTCGAGGCCCTTGTCGGTCAGCGGATGCTTGACCAGTGCCTTGAGCGTTGCCGGTGGTGCGGTCACGACATCGGCGCCGATGAGGGCTGCTTCCTTGACGTGATTGACGGTACGAACCGAAGCGGCAAGAATTTCGGTGCGGAAATCGTAATTGTCATAAATCGTGCGGATTTCGGCAATCAGTTCCATGCCGTTGATGCCGGTATCGTCGAGGCGGCCAATGAACGGCGAAATGAAGGTCGCGCCGGCCTTTGCCGCCAGAAGCGCCTGATTGGCCGAGAAGCACAGCGTCATGTTGACCTTGTGACCTTCGGAAGACAAGGCCTTGCAGGCTTTCAGTCCGTCCAGCGTTACAGGCAGCTTGATGCAGATATTGTCGGCGATCTTGGAGATGACGGCTGCTTCCTTCATCATCTGCTCATATTCCGTCGCGGCAACCTCGGCGGAAACCGGGCCCTTGACGATGTTGCAGATTTCCTTGGTCACTTCGATAATGTCCCGACCCGACTTCAGGATGAGGGACGGGTTGGTGGTCACGCCATCGACCAGCCCAAGGTCATTGAGCTCGCGGATTTCCTTGACGTCCGCAGTGTCCACGAAAAACTTCATAACAGCGTTCCTCCATAATGAGCGCGGGTGGATTTGAGGAATTTAAAACCATTTAATTCCCGGAAGGTGGCTTTTCTTTAGCGCAAAGCCGCGCCAAGGTCACGCGATCATGTCGAAAGATTCGCACGATATTGCAAACCCGATTTCTGGTCTGTTTCCGGAGCTCGCGCCACGGGTGGTTCCCGTGCTCGTGCCCATGCCCGCGGAGCGGCCTTACTCATATATGGTTCCGGCGGGTATGAACGTCCAGCCCGGATCGATCGTGCGCGTGCCGCTTGGACCGCGTGAGGTGGCGGGGATCGTCTGCGAGGGTGAAACCGATGCGGTCGATGCCAGAAAATTGCGGGAAATTTCCGAGGTCTTCGATTGTCCGCCGGTGGGCGCCGACATGCTGCGCTTCATGCGCTGGGCAGCGGACTATACGCTGTCGCCGCCCGGCATGGTGGCGCGCATGGTCCTGCGCGTGCCGGCTGCATTCGATCCCGAGCCATCGGTGCCGGGCCTTCGTTATTCCGGCAGCGAGCCGGAGCGCATGACCGACGCCCGGTCGCGGGTGATGGAGCTTGCCCGCGACGGGCTTGCCTGGACCAGATCCGGGCTTGCCCATGCGGCGGGTGTCTCGATGACGGTCGTGGATGGGCTGAAGGCGCAAGGCGTTTTCGAGGAAGTCATGCTGCCGCCGCCAGCCGTGGTGGCAAGGCCGGATATCGACTATGCGCGCGCCACGCTTTCGGAAGACCAGCAGGCGGCGGCTGAAATGCTGTCGGAAGCGGTTGAAGCAGGCGGTTTCTCGGTTTCGCTTCTCGACGGCGTAACCGGTTCGGGCAAAACGGAAGTTTATTTCGAAGCGGTCGCCAAGGCGATCGAGCAGGGCAGGCAGGTGCTGATTCTCCTGCCCGAAATCGCGCTGACCCAGCAGTTTCTCGACCGTTTCCATGACCGGTTCGGGGCAAAGCCCGCCGAATGGCATTCCGACCTTGCGCCGCGCACCCGCGAGCGCGTCTGGCGGCAGATCGCGGAAGGGACCGTCCGGGTTGTGGCGGGCGCACGGTCGGCGCTTTTCCTGCCCTTCAAGGAACTGGGGCTGATCGTCGTCGATGAAGAACATGATCCGGCCTACAAGCAGGAGGACCGGGTTTTCTACAATGCCCGCGACATGGCGGTGGTGCGCGGCCATATCAGCGGCTTTCCGGTGGTTCTGGCGTCGGCCACGCCCTCCATCGAAAGCCAGGTCAATGCGGAGCAGGGCCGCTACAAGCGAATCAAGCTCTACGGGCGCTATGCGGAAGCGGCGCTGCCCGACCTGAAGACCATTGACATGCGGCGTTCTCCGCCGCCGCCGGGCCGGTTTCTGTCGCCCGCACTGACCGAAGCTGTCGGCAAGACGGTGGAGCGCGGCGAACAGGCGCTTTTGTTCCTCAACCGGCGCGGCTATGCGCCCCTGACGCTGTGCCGGGTCTGCGGCCACCGCTTCCAGTGCCCGCAATGCTCGAGCTGGCTGGTGGAGCACCGCTTTCGCGGGCAGCTCATGTGTCACCAGTGCGGCTATCACGAGCCGGTTCCGCAGGCCTGTCCCGAATGCGGCACGCTGGATCATCTGGTCGCCTGCGGTCCCGGCGTGGAACGCATTGCCGAGGAAGTGGCGGCGACCTTCGACAAGGCGCGAATCATCGTTCTTTCGTCTGATATGGCGGGAGGCGTGAAGCGGCTCAGGCTGGAACTCGACGCTATCGCAAAAGGCGAGGCGGATATCGTGATCGGCACCCAGCTTGTCGCCAAGGGGCACAATTTTCCCAACATGACGCTGGTAGGAGTGGTGGATGCCGATCTGGGGCTCGCCAATGGCGACCCGCGCGCCGCAGAGCGTACCTTCCAGCTGCTCAATCAGGTGACGGGCCGCGCCGGGCGAACCGGGCGCAAGAGCCTCGGCCTTCTCCAGACCTATCAACCTGACCACCCGGTGATGCGGGCCATAGTCAGCGGCGACGCGGAGGCGTTCTACGCCCGCGAAATCGAGGAACGCGAGCGTAGCGCGCTGCCGCCCTACGGACGGCTTGCGGCGCTGATCATTTCCGCCGACAACCGGCCCGACGCTGAAAACCATGCGCGGGCGCTGCGCCGCGCCGCACCTTCCTCCCCGGAGGTTTCAGTGCTTGGGCCTGCCGAAGCGCCGCTTGCGCTGGTGCGCGGAAGGCATCGTTTCCGCATTCTGGTGCACGGGACAAAACGCGCCGATATTCAAGGGTTTATCCGTGCCTTGCTTGCCAACGGGCCGAAGGAAAAAGGCTCGATCAGGGTGCAGGTGGATATCGATCCGCAAAGCTTCCTGTAGAGCGCATCCGGAAAAGTGGGAACCGGTTTTCGGATAGGATGCGCGATAACAAACAGATAGAGCATTTCCAACGAGGCATGAAAAACAGGACAAGCTCTAACCAGAATCCGAACAGCCTGCACAGGATGGAACGTGACGCCAAATTCCGTTATATGGCCTGAAACGACGAGGGTGCCGAAAGGGGAAATGCGATGGAATTCTATCTTCCTGCCACGACCGGAGAATGGCTCGCCTGGGGCTCTGCGGCCCTGACGGCGCTGGCCGGTCTTGTCATGCTTTTTGCGCCCGGCATAACCATGAAGCTGCTGCGGCTTCAGCCGATCAATGGCCGTCCCGAAGGTTACGGCTCCATCCGCGCGACGCTCGCCGGTCCCTATTTGGGCGTGGGGCTCGGATGCCTCATCTTCGCGCAGCCCTTTCTTTGGGTCGTTCTGGGCGCCGTGTGGGGATTCGCGCTGTTCGGACGCTTCATTTCGATGATGTCCGATGCGGGCGGGCGCAGGGGCGGACCGACCGGCGGGCGCTTCTATGGCAGCCTGGCGGCACTGGTCGAATTCGTGCTGGCCGCCGGTCCGCTGCTCTACGCATTCGGCTTCATTTCCTGAGCGGAACCGGACGGGTTTTGCACGTCAGGCGTGCAGGCTGTGTGAGGGAAGAGTGCATCGCCCAAGCAGATGCGACTTTTTTGACCGCGAAAGGCGGCAAATCTTACACAAATGTGCCGGATTCGCGTGTTGCGAGTCCTGTTCGTCTATGCTAGACGGCAATCACATTTCGGTGTTGATGTGCTCGCGCGTCAGTGGTTTTCCGGAAACATTCAATAAAATCATCGGCTTGGCGTCCTGAGCAAGATTGGACCCCAAAAGGATGGTTTCAACGTAGAG
Organism: Brucella sp. IR068; assembly: GCF_049065885.1. Classification (NCBI taxonomy): domain Bacteria; kingdom Pseudomonadati; phylum Pseudomonadota; class Alphaproteobacteria; order Hyphomicrobiales; family Brucellaceae; genus Brucella; species Brucella sp. IR068. Next base: position 63,138 of record NZ_JBAKHE010000008.1, read on the forward strand.
AGCAGGTTGTTCGTGGCTGAAACGTCTTCGCTCATTTCAGGTGTCGCACAGCGTTACGCCGGATCTCTTTTCGAGCTCGCGCTCGACGCGAAATCCGTTGCAGCTGTGGAAAAAGATCTTGACCGTTTCGAGGCGCTTCTGAGCGGAAGCGAAGACCTCAAGCGACTGATCTCCAGTCCGGTATTTTCCTCGGAAGATCAGCTTCACGCCATCGGCGCTCTCGCCGACAAGGCGGGCATCAAGGGTCTGGTCGGAAATTTCCTGCGCGTCGTCGCGCGGAACCGCCGTCTTTTCGCCCTGCCGGGCATCATTGCCGCTTTCCGCAAGATTGCTGCCGAGCATCGTGGCGAAATCTCCGCCGATGTCGTCTCCGCGCACGAACTGAGTGCGGCGCAGCAGAACGAATTGAAGGCAACGCTTAAGGGCGTGGCCGGCAAGGACGTGACGATCAATGTCACCGTCGATCCGTCGATCCTCGGCGGTCTTATCGTCAAGATGGGTTCGCGTCAGATCGACACGTCCCTTCGCACTAAACTTTCTTCTCTCAAGCTTGCACTGAAAGAGGTCGGCTGATGGACATCCGCGCCGCGGAAATTTCCGCTATCCTGAAAGAGCAAATCAAGAACTTCGGCAAGGAGGCTGAGGTCTCCGAGGTCGGTCAGGTTCTGTCCGTTGGCGACGGTATCGCCCGCGTCTATGGTCTGGACAATGTTCAGGCCGGTGAAATGGTCGAATTCCCCGGTGGCATTCGCGGCATGGCGCTGAACCTTGAAAGCGACAATGTCGGCGTCGTTATCTTCGGTGCCGACCGCGACATCAAGGAAGGCGACGTCGTCAAGCGTACCGGCGCAATCGTTGACGTTCCGGTCGGTCCGGAACTGCTCGGCCGCGTTGTCGATGCTCTCGGCAATCCGATCGACGGCAAGGGCCCGATCAAGGCCAAGGAACGTCGCCGCGTCGACGTCAAGGCGCCTGGCATCATCCCGCGCAAGTCGGTTCACGAGCCGATGTCGACCGGCCTCAAGGCCATCGACGCCCTGATCCCGGTTGGCCGCGGCCAGCGCGAGCTGGTCATCGGTGACCGTCAGACCGGCAAGACCGCCATCATCCTCGACACCTTCCTGAACCAGAAGCCGATTCACGATAACGGCCCGGACAAGGACAAGCTGTACTGCGTCTACGTCGCTGTCGGCCAGAAGCGTTCGACCGTTGCCCAGTTCGTCAAGGTTCTCGAAGAGCGCGGCGCTCTGGAATATTCGATCGTTATCGCGGCTACCGCTTCCGATCCGGCTCCGATGCAGTACCTCGCACCGTTTGCGGGCTGCGCGATGGGCGAATATTTCCGTGACAACGGCCAGCACGCCCTCATCGGCTATGACGATCTGTCCAAGCAGGCCGTTGCTTATCGTCAGATGTCGCTTCTGCTGCGTCGTCCTCCGGGCCGCGAAGCTTATCCGGGCGACGTTTTCTACCTGCACTCCCGTCTTCTCGAACGCGCTGCAAAGCTCAACGACGAAAACGGCGCTGGCTCGCTGACGGCTCTGCCGGTCATCGAAACGCAGGGCAACGACGTTTCCGCCTTCATTCCGACCAACGTGATCTCGATCACCGACGGCCAGATCTTCCTCGAAACCAACCTGTTCTATCAGGGTATCCGTCCGGCTGTTAACGTCGGTCTGTCGGTTTCGCGTGTTGGTTCCTCGGCCCAGATCAAGGCCATGAAGCAGGTTGCCGGTTCGATCAAGGGCGAGCTCGCCCAGTATCGTGAAATGGCTGCCTTCGCACAGTTCGGTTCCGACCTTGACGCTGCGACGCAGCGCCTTCTGAACCGCGGTGCTCGCCTGACCGAACTCCTGAAGCAGCCGCAGTTCTCGCCGCTGAAGACGGAAGAGCAGGTTGCCGTGATTTTCGCCGGTGTTAACGGCTATCTCGACAAGCTTGCCGTCAGCCAGGTTGGCAAGTTTGAAGAAGGTCTTCTCGCTTCGCTGCGCACCGAGCACAAGGATGTGCTCGATGGCATCCGCAACGAGAAAGCCATTACCGATGACCTCAAGGCCAAGCTCAAGGCAGCGATCGACGCTTTCGCCAAGTCCTTTGCCTGAAACTTGTGACGGGATGAACGGATGCCTTCACTAAAGGATCTGAGAAACCGTATCGCCTCGGTCAAGGCGACGCAGAAAATCACCAAGGCGATGCAAATGGTCGCCGCGGCGAAGCTGCGCCGTGCCCAGGAAGCTGCGGAAGCCGCAAGGCCTTACTCGCAGCGCATGGGCGCCGTTCTCGCGAATATCGCGCAGAACGTCACCGGCGAAGATGCGCCGGCCCTGATGGCCGGTACGGGCAAGGACGACGTGCATCTGCTCGTCGTCTGCACCGCAGAACGTGGCCTTTGCGGCGGTTTCAACAGCCAGATCGCGCGTCTTGCGCGCGATCATGCCCGCAAGCTCCTCGCTGAAGGCAAGACGGTCAAGATCATCACGGTCGGCAAGAAGGGCGCGGATATTCTGCGTCGCGAATTTGCCAGCCTGCTGGTCGATCATGTCGATCTGCGCGAAGTCAAGCAGCTCGCTTTTGTGCATGCCGACCAGATCGGCCACAAGATCATCAAGCTGTTCGAGGAAGGCGCTTTCGACGTCTGCACGCTGTTCTATTCCGAATTCAAGTCGGTGATCTCCCAGGTTCCGACCGCACAGCAGCTGATCCCGGCTTCGGCTGGCGACAGTGCGGGCGGCGAGACCGCAGGCGATGCGATCTACGAATACGAACCTGATCCCGCGGCGATCCTGTCGACGCTGATCCCGCGCAATATCTCGGTCCAGATTTTCCGTGCTCTGCTGGAAAATGTCGCGGGCGAGATGGGCGCGAAGATGAGCGCGATGGACAATGCGACGCGCAATGCGGGCGACATGATCAACAAGCTGTCGATCACGTACAACCGCCAGCGTCAGGCGCAGATCACCAAGGAACTGATCGAAATCATTTCGGGCGCGGAAGCGCTCTAGAGTTTGGTTTACCGCATGATTTCCCGGAAAGTCTGCAACTTTTCGGGATCATGCTAACGGAAGGTAAGGATCGATGGCAAAAGCAGCGACCCCGAAAACTACCGCCGCGGCCGAAGCAAAGCCAGCGGCGAAGGCGCCTGCCAAGAAAGCGGCGCCCAAGACCACCGCAGCAGCCAAGTCTGCCGCTCCCAAGACTGCGGCCACTGGCACAGTCGGCCACATTACGCAGGTCATCGGCGCTGTCGTCGACGTCAAGTTCCCGGAAGGCCAGCTGCCGCTGATCCTGAACGCGCTTGAAGTCGACAACCAGGGCAACCGCCTGGTTCTCGAAGTCGCCCAGCACCTCGGCGAAGACACCGTGCGCACCATCGCCATGGATGCGACCGAAGGTCTGGTTCGCGGTCAGGAAGCACGCGACACCGGCGAGCCGATCATGGTTCCGGTTGGCGTTGAAACGCTTGGCCGCATCATGAACGTCATCGGTGAGCCGGTCGACGAAGCCGGTCCGATCAAGACCACGGCAACCCGCGCCATCCACCAAAGCGCTCCGGAATATATCGAACAGTCGACCGAAGCCGAAATTCTGGTCACGGGCATCAAGGTCGTTGACCTTCTGGCTCCTTACGCCAAGGGCGGCAAGATTGGCCTCTTCGGCGGTGCAGGCGTTGGCAAGACCGTTCTCATCATGGAACTCATCAACAACGTCGCCAAGGCGCACGGCGGTTACTCCGTGTTCGCAGGCGTCGGTGAGCGTACCCGTGAAGGTAACGACCTTTACCATGAAATGATCGAGTCGGGCGTTAACAAGCTTGGCGGCGGCGAAGGCTCCAAGGCAGCCCTCGTTTACGGTCAGATGAACGAACCCCCGGGTGCCCGCGCTCGCGTTGCCCTTTCCGGTCTGACGGTTGCTGAAAACTTCCGCGACCAGGGTCAGGACGTTCTGTTCTTCGTGGACAACATCTTCCGCTTCACGCAGGCAGGTTCGGAAGTGTCGGCTCTTCTCGGTCGTATTCCTTCCGCTGTGGGCTATCAGCCGACGCTGGCAACCGACATGGGCGCCATGCAGGAACGCATCACCACCACGACCAAGGGTTCGATCACCTCGGTTCAGGCGATTTACGTCCCTGCCGACGACTTGACCGACCCGGCGCCAGCCACCTCGTTCGCCCACCTGGACGCAACGACCGTTCTGTCGCGCTCGATCGCTGAAAAGGGTATCTACCCGGCTGTTGACCCGCTCGACTCCACGTCGCGCATGCTCGACCCGAAAGTCGTTGGTGACGAACACTACGCCGTCGCCCGTCAGGTTCAGTCGATCCTGCAGCGCTACAAGGCCCTTCAGGACATCATCGCGATCCTGGGCATGGACGAACTGTCTGAAGAAGACAAGCTCACCGTCGCCCGCGCCCGCAAGATCGAACGCTTCCTCTCGCAGCCGTTCTTCGTGGCCGAAGTCTTCACCGGTTCGCCGGGCAAGCTGGTCGATCTCGCCGACACCATCAAGGGCTTCAAGGGCCTTTGCGCTGGCGATTACGATCATCTTCCGGAAGCTGCCTTCTACATGGTCGGCAGCATCGAGGAAGCACTCGAGAAGGCCAAGAAGCTGGCAGCAGAAGCTGCTTGATGAATTGAATTTCCCGGTGGGCCGCAAGGCCCGCCGTGAAAGCCAATCATTTTGTTTAAGCATGACCTTTCCGAAAACCGGTTTAATTTTCGGAACCGTGCTTTTGAATTCAAGTGAGAACCATGGCTCAAGCTTTCCAATTCGAACTCGTGTCGCCTGAACGGCTCCTGCTTTCCGCGCAGGTGACGGAAGTCGTCATTCCGGGTAGCGAAGGCTATCTGACGGCTCTCGCCGGTCATTCGCCGCTGATGACGACGATCATGCCGGGTGTCGTTTCGGTGAAGCTTGCCGACGGCAAGTCCGACTCCTACGTGGTCTTCGGCGGTTTCGCTGATATCACCCCGCAGAGCTGCACCGTTCTGGCTGAATCGGCCACCCATGTGGACGATATCAATCCGGCAGACATCCAGCGCCGCATCGAGGAAGCCCGCAAGCATCTGGAAGATGCCTCGACCAACGAGCATCGCACCAAGGCGGAAATCTTCCTGCACCAGCTGATGACGCTGCAGGGAACGATCATGCCGGCGTGATCGGCTGCAATCCTGTCGTTTTCGGGAAAGCGGGCTTGTGCCCGCTTTTTCTTTTTCAGATCACCGGCCCGGCAGTGAATTTGTTCGCAGAACTGTCATATTGGCGTTAAATCCCATCACGCTTGCGTGAGTTCAGGAAGTTCGCTTGAAAATGGTTCGGCAGCGATCTATCCAAGTTCGCAATCATTAGTTTACTAATATATAAGGCGATTGGCATGGATACGGCGGACCTCAGAGCTGAAATGATTGATGCCATGGCGAAGGTTAATCGCAGGCTTCGCACTGTCTTCGACGCCCGGGTGAAGGAGCGGGGCCTGACATTGGCCCGTGCGCGCACCCTGCTTGCGCTGATGGAACAGGAAGGTCTTTACCAGAAGGAACTGGCGGAAGCGCTGGAAATCGAGAATGCGACCATGGTTCGCCTGCTCGATGGGCTGGAGCGGCAATCCTTCATCGAACGGCAGACGGTCCAGGGCGACCGTCGCGCCAAGCGCGTCGTCATGACGGCAGAAGGCAAGATTCTGGCCGAGCAGGTCGTGAAGCTCGCCGGAGACGTGCGCGAAGACCTTCTCGAGGGCGTTAGCGACGAGGAGCTGAACATCGCGCTCAACGTGCTTCGCAAGATGTCGGATTCGATGAACAAATCCCATTAATGTTGCCAGTCTCAACAATGACCGGAAGCCGAAGCGACAGCTTCGGCTTTTTCTTTGGCTGATTACGGTTTCGTGAGCTGGCGTCTCGAAATTGAACCTGCCGCGCCATCTTTCCGTCGCAGCCGAATGATCCGCTGGACGCGGTCATCGTGGAAATTGTGGTGGGCGCGGAAAGTGTGATGGGAGCGTTCGAGATGCGTCATCCATCTCAGGCTGTCGTGGGGTTGTGCGCGGTGCTTGCGGTCGCGGCGGTGCAGGCAAAGGATATGGCGCGCGGGACACGGCATGCCTATGCCCAGGCCTTGAATGACGTGAATACCGATGACGGGCTGATCTTTGATACAGCTTCAGCTGCTGCCGTGGATGTGCGGAGCAATGAGCGGTCTCGTCGGTCTTCGCGGGCGCGCTGAACCCCGGGTGCCGGAAATCAGGGGGCGAGCGTCCGCAGATAGGCCATGAGTTCGCTGGCCGTGTCGCTCGCCCGTTCCGGTTGGCGTGAAACGATCGCTTCAATCAATGTTGCGTGGGCATTGGCCGAACCAGCTATGCCGCTCGATGGGCGGAGCCGGTACCAGAAGCGGCGGCTGTGGCTCTGCAAGGGAGCGGCGATACGGGCGGCGTAGGGGTTGCTCGCAGCCGCACCCAGAACGATGTCGAATGCCTTGTCGGCATCCAGAAACAGTGCGACATCTTCATCGGGAATTGCCTGCCGCATGGCTGCTGCCGCCGCTTCGAGCCGTTCATAGTCGCGCGGGCTGCCAAAGCGCGCCGCATCGCGCGCCAAAACGCGCTCGACGCCTTCGCGCGCATCCAGCACCTTGATGAAATCCTTCGGGTCGATTGCCGCGATGGCAATGCCTGAACGCGGGCGCACTTCCACAAGGCCCTCCCAGGCGAGCCGTTGAATGGCCTCGCGCATGGGCGTGCGGCCCATGCCGGTCAGCTCAATCAGCGTGCGCTCGTTGACGACCGTCCCCGGTTCCAGTTCCAGCGTGACGATAGACCGTTCCAGAATGCGATAGGCCTGCTCGGCGAGGCTTTCGCTACCCCAGCTGTCCATGGTGGCCAGCGGCATGTTTGCCGGGCTCCGCGTCAGCCTGTCTCGAACGTTCGTTTCTTCCATGCCGTTCATGCCTTGTGGTTACGACGATTGACATAGTTCAATCCTATAGATATATCTCTGATATATCAATAAGAGGCGATTTGCATTGTCGATCCCTAACTTGGCCTTTGTGGCTTTTTCAAGCGATGGCAAACTTTCAGCACACCGTCATTCCAAAAAATCGATGGACAGAAATCGCGTGCTGGCGTTGAACATGGCGATTGCCGATTGGCCGAAGCGACGGTCTCTGCCGGTTTTTCGGCAAGACACAAGGCAAAGTTGAATCCGGTGGGGAGCCGTATACGATGAAATCTGATCCGCAGGGTCAGCACGATGTTCTGATTATTGGCGGCGGTATTGTCGGCGTCGCCACTGCGGCCTTGCTTGCCGAGGCGGGGCGTCAGGTTCTGGTTATCGACAGAACCGGCATTTGCGAGGAAACCAGCTCGGGCAATGCCGCGGCGCTTGCTTTCTCCGATATTCTTCCGCTCGCCTCCAAGGGTGTCATGCGCAAGGTGCCGGGCTGGCTGATGGACCCGCTCGGGCCGTTTACGATCCGTCCCTCCTATTTTCCAAAAATGGTGCCCTGGCTTTATCGGTTCTGGCGCGCCAGCAGCGCGGATGCTTTGGCAAGAACCGCGATTGCGCAGGCCGACATCATGCGGCTTGCCGGCAGCGAGATGATGGGCCTGATCGACAGGGCGGGCCTGCGCGATCGCTTGCGCGAAAACGGCAACCTGGAACTTTATGAGAGCGAAGCCGAGCTTGCGGCCTCGCAGCCCGGCTGGGATGTTCGCGAAAATGCCGGAATCGCCTATGAACACGTGCGGGGTGATCGGCTAGCCGAATTGCAGCCGGGCCTGAGCCCGCGTTTCGTAGCTGGAACTTTCGTTCCGGGCTGGAAGAATGTCAGCGATCCGAAGCTGTTCGGCAAGGCGATCTGGGCGTATGCGGAAAGCAGGGGCGCACGCTTCCTTCAGGCAAAGGTCGCGGATGCAAGGCCGGGCAATGGTGGGGCGAGCGTCCGTCTCGTCGACGGGACCGAAATTTGGGCGGCGCACCTTGTCCTGATGGCCGGTGCCTGGTCACGTGATCTCGCCAAAGGCTTTGGCGATGCAGTGCCGCTCGACACGGAACGCGGTTACAATACGACCCTGCCGGTCGGCAGTTTCGATGTGAAGCGTCAGCTGACTTTCCCCGGCCACGGTTTCGTCATCACGCCGATGGAAACGGGCCTGCGTGTCGGCGGGGCCGTGGAATTCGGCGGGCTCGACCTGCCGCCCAATTTCGCGCGGTCCGAAGCCATGCTAAAGAAGGCTTCCATGTTTCTGCCGGGCCTGCGCACGGAAGGCGGGCGGCAATGGATGGGCTATCGGCCATCCATGCCGGACTCCGTTCCGGTCATCGGCCGGGCCTCGGGGGGCGGCAACATCTATTACGGCTTCGGCCATGGCCATCTTGGCCTCACGCAGTCGGCGGCGACCGGGCGGCTTATCCGCGATCTCGTCACGGGTGCCGCGCCGGCAATCGACATCGAACCTTTCAAGCCACAACGTTTTCGGAACTGACCATCATGGCAAGACATTCCTTCTTCTGCGTCGACGGACATACCTGCGGCAATCCGGTGCGTCTGGTGGCCGGCGGTGGGCCGAAGCTCGAAGGTTCGACCATGATGGAAAAGCGCGCGCATTTTCTGGCGGAATATGACTGGATTCGCACGGGGCTTATGTTCGAGCCGCGCGGCCACGACATGATGTCCGGCTCCATTCTCTACCCGCCCACGCGGCCTGATTGCGATGTGGCGGTGCTTTTCATCGAAACGTCCGGCTGCCTGCCGATGTGCGGCCACGGCACCATCGGCACCGTCACGATGGCGATAGAGCAGGGGCTGGTAACGCCGAAGACGCCGGGCAAGCTCAATCTCGATACGCCTGCCGGTCTGGTGGCCATCGAGTATGAGCAGAACGGCCAGTATGTCGAGCGTGTTCGTCTCACCAATGTCCCGGCCTTCCTTTATGCCGAAGGGCTTGAAGTCGAATGTCCCGACCTTGGAAGCCTCAAGGTCGACGTGGCCTATGGCGGCAATTTCTACGCCATTGTCGAGCCGCAAGAAAATTACACGGACATGGAAGATTATTCCGCGTTGCAGCTGATCGCCTGGAGTCCCGTCCTGCGCCAGCGGCTGAACGAGAAGTACAAGTTCCAGCATCCGCTGCTGCCTGACATCAACCGTCTGAGCCATATTCTATGGACCGGTAAGGCCAAGCATCCGGAAGCGCATGCCCGCAATGCAGTCTTTTATGGCGACAAGGCAATCGACCGTTCGCCCTGCGGAACCGGTACGTCTGCGCGCATGGCGCAGCTGGCTGCCAAGGGCAAGCTCAAGCCGGGCGACGAGTTCGTGCATGAATCCATCATCGGATCGCTTTTCCATGGCCGCGTGGAGCGCGCTGCGGAAGTCGCCGGGCGTCCTGCAATCGTGCCGTCAATCGCCGGTTGGGCGCGCATGACTGGCTACAACACGATCTTCATCGACGATCGCGATCCCTTTGCACACGGGTTCACAGTCGCGTAGGGTCTATTGGGGAAACAGGTTTGGCGCTTGGTATGGGTGAAAATTCTCCGGTTCGGGAACCAAATCCAGCTCAGCCGCGCTTGCAGGCTGGCGCCCCAAAGACCATAAAGTGGGTACGGTCGGTAATTTTCTTAACGACCTCCCTATTTTTTGGCTTTCCGGTCGTGCAAAAAATGTGGAATAAGGCGCCCAGGGTAGGAGAAAAAAACATATACAGGACGTTTGTTAGGGGACATAACTAGTTTGTGGAAGGATGATGCCCTTAGTCTTTTGTCGGAGACAAAAGGGGCTTGCATTCCTCTATACAGCCGTTAGGTGTAAATAGCCGGGAATAAAATGAAGGCGCACGAAATAAAGATGCGTCAAAAAAACCCCGGACGGTAAAATGGGTGGCTTCTCGATGGAATATTTCTTCCAGCAGGTGATCAACGGGCTCGCGCTCGGCTCGATCTATGGCCTGATCGCCATCGGCTATACGATGGTCTATGGCATTATCGGCATGATCAACTTTGCTCATGGCGATGTCTTCATGCTCGGCGCCTTCATGGCGCTGATTGTTTTTCTCATCATCACAACATTCATCGGTGCCTTGCCGATTGCGCTGATGCTTCTTCTGATGATGATCGTCGCCATGCTGCTGACAGGCTTGTGGAGCTGGACGATCGAACGCGTGGCCTACAGGCCGTTGCGCGGTTCGTTCCGCCTCGCGCCGTTGATCACGGCTATCGGCATGTCGATTGCCTTGTCGAATTTCGTTCAGGTTACGCAAGGCCCGCGTAACAAGCCGGTGCCTCAGCTTCTGAACGGCTCCTTCAATCTCTTCGGTACGAATGTGACGATTTCGCTGAAGCAGATCGTTGTCATCGTGGTAACCGCGGTGCTGCTGACGATCTTCTGGTATATCGTCAACCGCACCTCGCTCGGCCGTGCGCAGCGCGCCTGCGAGCAGGATCGAAAGATGGCGGCGCTTCTCGGCATCAATGTCGATCGCGTCATTTCGCTCACCTTCGTGATGGGTGCCATGCTCGCGGCGGTGGCCGGTACGCTCTACCTCTCCTTCTATGGCGTGATTTCCTTTGCCGACGGCTTCATCCCCGGCGTCAAGGCGTTCACGGCAGCGGTTCTGGGCGGTATCGGATCGCTTCCTGGCGCTGTGGTCGGTGGCCTGCTCATCGGTCTCATCGAAGCGTTGTGGTCGGCCTATTTCTCGATCGATTACAAGGACGTTGCCGCGTTCTCGATCCTCGCCATCGTGCTGATCTTCATGCCGTCCGGCATTCTTGGCCGTCCTGAAGTCGAAAAGGTTTAATCATGGCTGCACAGTCGAGTTCACGCCCGGATTCCCTTTTTGGCCGGGCCATTCGTGAAGGGTTCTTCGCCGGTCTTCTGGCGCTGGGCCTCTTCTGCCTCATCATCGGTTTCAAGACCGATCAGAACATCAACAATGAACTGGTGCTGCAACAGCGCTGGGGTGCGCTGGCCGTCATCGTCGTGCTGGCCGCCATTGGCCGTTTCCTGTTCGTTGCCTTTACTCAGCCCTGGCTGGAGGCGCGCAAGCTTGCCAAGAGCAAGCAGCCTGCCGTTGCGGTCGAAAGCCCGTCTTTCGTGCGCCGCCACTTCTCGCGCCTCGGCGTCGCCTTCCTTTTTGTCTATCCGATCCTGATCGTGGCCTTCCTCGGCTGGCAGGGATCGCTCAAATGGGTCGACAATTTCGGCGTCCAGATCCTCATCTATGTGATGCTGGCCTGGGGCCTCAACATCGTGGTGGGCCTCGCCGGTCTTCTCGATCTGGGTTACGTGGCCTTCTATGCAGTGGGCGCTTATTCCTACGCTCTGCTGTCATCCTATTTCGGCCTGTCCTTCTGGATGCTGCTGCCGATAGCGGGCATTCTGGCGGCGACATGGGGCGTCATCCTTGGCTTCCCGGTTCTGCGTCTGCGCGGTGACTATCTCGCCATCGTGACGCTGGCATTCGGTGAAATCATCCGTCTGGTGCTCATCAACTGGACGGATGTTACTCGCGGCACCTTCGGCGTTTCCGGCATTGCCAAGGCAACCTTCTTCGGCCTGCCTTTCAATGCCAGCAAGGACGGTTTTGCAGCCTATTTCGGCCTTACCTTCTCGGCCGCGCACTACAAGTTCTTCCTCTATTACGTCATCCTTCTGCTGGCGCTCCTGACGGCCTGGGTCACCATCCGCCTGCGCCGCATGCCGGTTGGCCGTGCATGGGAAGCGCTGCGCGAAGACGAAATCGCCTGCCGTTCGCTCGGCATCAACACCACCACGACCAAGCTCACGGCCTTTGCCACGGGCGCGATGTTCGGTGGTTTCGCCGGTTCCTTCTTTGCGGCGCGCCAGGGCTTCGTCAGCCCGGAATCCTTCGTGTTCCTTGAATCCGCCGTCATTCTGGCCATTGTCGTTCTCGGCGGCATGGGCTCGCTGGTCGGTATTGCCATTGCGGCGATCGTCATGATCGGCGGCACGGAAATCCTGCGTGAAATGGGCTTCCTGAAAGCTGTCTTCGGACCGGATTTCACGCCGGAACTCTACCGCATGCTCATCTTCGGTCTTGCCATGGTCGTAGTCATGGTCTGGAAGCCGCGCGGTTTCGTCGGAAGTCGAGAACCGAGTGCATTCCTGCATGAGAAGAAGATGGTGTCGGGTGCCTTTACCAAGGAAGGGCACGGCTGATGGCGGAGATTAGCACTATGTCTGGCACTATGTCCGGCAACACTCGGAAAGACACCATCCTTCAGGTCGAGCATCTCTCGATGCGCTTCGGCGGCCTCGTCGCCATCAACGATCTGAGCTTCAATGTGACGCGCGGGGATATCACTGCGATCATCGGCCCCAACGGTGCAGGCAAGACCACGGTCTTCAACTGCATCACCGGCTTCTACAAGCCCACGGGCGGGATGCTGACGATGAACCGGAAGACGGGCGACAAGTTCCTGCTGGAACGCCTGCCCGACTTCCAGATCACCAAGCAAGCCAAGGTCGCGCGTACGTTCCAGAACATCCGCCTGTTCTCGGGCCTCACCGTTCTGGAAAACCTGCTCGTTGCGCAGCACAACACGCTGATGCGCTCTTCCGGCTATACGATCCTCGGCCTGCTGGGGCTGCCGGGCTACAAGTCGGCGGCGAAGGAAGCGGTTGAAAAGGCGCGTTACTGGCTGGAAAAGATCAACCTGATCGACCGTGCGGACGATCCGGCAGGCGATCTGCCCTATGGCGATCAGCGCCGTCTGGAAATCGCCCGCGCCATGTGCACCGAGCCGGAAATCCTCTGCCTCGATGAACCTGCCGCCGGTCTCAATCCGCGCGAATCGGCGGAGCTCAACAAGCTTCTCCTCGATATCCGCAAGGAAACCGGCACGTCGATCCTGCTGATCGAGCATGACATGTCGGTCGTCATGGAAATCTCCGATCATGTGATCGTGCTGGAATACGGCACCAAGATTTCCGATGGCGCGCCGGAAGAGGTCAAGAACGATCCGCGTGTTATTGCCGCCTATCTCGGCGTCGATGACGAGGAAATCGCCGAACTCATCGAAGAGGCGGACAAGCCCGGTGTGGTCGATCCGGCGCATCTGGTCGCCGCCCAGCTTGCCGAGGAAGCCATCGAGGAGGAAATTGCCGAAGAGAAGGGCGAAACGCCTTCCGCAGGCGTTGACGCAACCGATGATCCGACCGGCGACAAGACTGCTCCCGTGAAGGCTGCTCAGGGTGAGGCTGCCAAGGGTGGTGCGAAACGCGCCAAAGCCCCGGCAAAAGCCTCAACAAAAACTCCGGGCAAGCCCAGGAAGGGAGGCGAATGATGCAGGCTGAAACCATGCAGAAAAAGCAACCGCTTCTGGCCGTCGAGAAGGTTGAAACCTATTACGGCAATATTTGCGCCTTGAAGGGCATCGACCTGACTGTCGACGAGGGCGAGATCGTGGCGCTGATCGGCGCAAACGGCGCCGGCAAATCGACGCTGATGATGACGATCTTCGGCTCGCCGAAGGCGCGTACCGGCCGCATCCTGTTCAATGGCAAGGATATCACGTCCATGCCGCCGCACGAGATCGCCAAGCTGCGCATCGCGCAGTCGCCGGAAGGCCGTCGCATCTTCCCGCGCATGACTGTTCTGGAAAATCTCCAGATGGGCGCAAGCCTCGACAATCAGCAATATTTCGATGAAGACGTAAAGCTGATGTTCGACCTGTTCCCACGCCTGAAGGAGCGTATCAACCAGCGCGGCGGCACGCTTTCGGGCGGTGAACAGCAGATGCTGGCGATCGCCCGCGCACTGATGGCGCGTCCGAAGCTCCTGCTTCTGGACGAACCGTCGCTCGGTCTGGCGCCGCTGATCGTGAAGCAGATTTTCGAGGCGATCAAGGAACTGAACCGCACGCAGGGGCTGACGGTATTCCTCGTCGAGCAGAACGCATTCGGTGCGCTGAAGCTCGCAGACCGCGGTTATGTGATGGTCAACGGCTCGATCACCATGAGCGGCGCAGGCCGCGAACTGCTGGCCGATCCGGAAGTCCGTGCCGCCTATCTCGAAGGCGGAAGGCACTAGGAGGAAATCATGCAAGGTATTCTCTACGAAGAACCGTCATTCTGGTTGTTTTTCCTCATCACCTGTCTGCTTGGCGGCTGGGCTGCCTGGATGACGGGGCGTGCCTGTGCTTCGACCTGGCGCACCTATCCGCAGCTGCTGATCTATCTGATCCCGCTCGGCGCTGCCGTGCGTTTCATCCACTTCGCACTGTTCGAGGGGACGCTTCTTTCGTTCCACTACTATCTGGTGGACACGATCGTCCTGATGATTATCGGCACGGTCGGCTTTCGCTACACCCGCACCAAGCAAATGGTGCGGCAGTATGGCTGGCTTTATGAGAAAGCTTCGCCACTGAGCTGGAAGGCAAAATAATTTCAAAGCTTCGCCGTCATGCGGCGAAGCTTTTTTACAAGATCACGTTGACAGTAATAAGATTCAGCGTAGATATTGCTGAGTAATCAGCAAGAAAATAAGGCGATGCAAAACATCGTTCGGGGTAAATACAATGATGGGAGTTCCAACAATGAAGAAATCACTTTTGGCAGGTGTTGCTCTTGCAGCAGTAATGTCTTTCGGGGGCTCGGCTTGGGCTGATGTAATTCTGGGTATCGGTGCACCCTTGACCGGCCCGAACGCCGTTTATGGCGCACAGATCCAGAAGGGGGCGGAAGCCGCCATCAAGGAAGTCAACGATGCGGGCGGTATCAATGGCGAGAAAATAACGATCTCGCTCGGCGATGACGTTTCGGATCCGAAGCAGGGCATTTCGGTTGCCAACAAGTTCGCAGCCGACGGCGTGAAATATGTCATCGGTCACTTCAACTCGGGCGTTTCGATCCCGGCTTCGGAAGTCTATGCCGAAAACGGCATTCTCGAAATCTCGCCTGCCGCGACCAATCCGGTCTATACCGAGCGCCAACTGTGGAACACGTTCCGCACCTGCGGCCGCGACGACCAGCAGGGCATCGTGGCTGGCCAGTACATCTTCGACCATTTCAAGGATGCGAAGATCGCCGTCATTCACGACAAGACCCCATACGGTCAGGGCCTTGCCGACGAAACCAAGAAGAAGCTCAACGAGCTTGGCACCAAGGAAGCCCTCTATGAAGGCGTCAACGTTGGTGAGAAGGACTTCTCCGCTCTGATCGCCAAGCTCAAGCAGGCAGGCGTGACGGTGGTTTACTGGGGCGGCCTGCATCCGGAAGCCGGTCTCATCATTCGCCAGATGGCCGATCAGGGCGTGAAGGCCCAGTTCATCTCGGGCGACGGTATCGTTTCCAACGAGCTGGCTTCGATTGCCGGTCCGGCCGTCGAAGGCACGCTCAACACCTTCGGTCCCGATCCGCGCAACAATCCGAACAATGCCGAACTGGTGAAGAAGTTCCGCGACGCCGGTTTCGAGCCTGAAGCCTACACGCTCTATTCCTATGCGGCGGTTCAGTCGCTGGCGCAGGCCGCAAAAGCTGCCGGCAGCAACGACCCGCAGGAAATCGCCAAGGCGCTGAAAGAAAAGGGCCCGTTCAAGACCGTGCTCGGCGACCTGTCCTATGACGAAAAGGGCGATCCGAAGCTCCCAGGTTACGTCATGTACAAGTGGGAAAAGGGTGCTGACGGAAAATATACTTACGTTCAGCAGTAAGTTACGCTTATATTCTTTCTCGATCAGTGGAAATGCCCGGCTTTATGCCGGGCATTTTCGTTTGCGGCGCTCTGTTCCGCATAAAGTCATGCGTGAAACGCAGAATATAGACGAAATCATTACTTTACTTTCAGCCTGAAAGGGAATCTATCTACAATTGCATCCAGATGTAGGGCGATTCTCTATGCCTGGTCTTGCAATCTGGTGGGAGGACCAGTTTCGACGCGGGCATTTCGAAGCCCAGATAGCGTTCCAAAGGCTGATGCCGGTCTCCCATTCGAATATCAGGTTGTGCGCGGTGCTTCGCTGTGGCTGCGCAGGCCTGCAAAAACGGCGGTCGTCCGATCGGATTGGAACGCCGCTCTGAATGACTATTTTGATGCGCGTTCCGGGAACGGTCAAACTTCCGGGATGCGTTTAGTGGGAGCAACTGAAATGAAGAAATCCTTATTCTGCGGCGTCTGCCTCTCGGCACTGGTTGCAATGGGCGGCGTATCGTTTGCCGATATCCAGCTCGGCGTCGGCGCACCGCTGACCGGCAGCCAGGCGGCTTTCGGCGAGCAGATCAAGCGCGGTGTCGAAGCGGCAGTCGCAGAAGCCAATGCCAAGGGCGGCATGAATGGCGAGCAGATCACGATCGTCTACGGCGACGACGCTGCTGATCCGAAGCAGGGCATTTCGGTTGCCAACAAGTTCGTCGGCGACGGCGTCCAGTTCGTCATCGGTCACTTCAATTCCGGCGTCAGCATTCCGACTTCGGACATCTATGCCGAAAATGGCGTGCTGATGATTGCGCCCGGCACCACCAACCCGACCTTCACCGAGCGCGAATTGTGGAACACGTTCCGCACCTGCCGTCGCGATGACAAGCAGGGAATTGTTGCCGGCAAGTACATGGCCGACAATTACAAGGACGGCAAAGTCGCGATCCTTCACGACAAAACGCCTTATGGTCAGGGCCTTGCCGACGAGACCAAGAAGTCGCTTAACGAAAGCGGCATGAAGGAAACGCTCTATGAAGGCGTGAACCAGGGCGACAAGGATTTCTCGGCGCTCATCTCCAAGATGAAGGCTGCCGGAATCACCGCAGTTTACTGGGGGGGCATGCACCCGGAAGCCGGCCTGCTCATTCGCCAGATGGCTGATCAGGGCCTCAAGGCCCAGTTCATTTCCGGCGACGGCATCGTGTCCAACGAACTCGCCTCGATTGCCGGTGATGCGGTGGCTGGCGTGATGAACACCTTCGGTCCCGATCCGCGCGACGACAAGTCGAATGCCGATCTGATCAAGACTTTCCGCGACAAGGGCTTCGAACCGGAAGCCTATACTTTCTACGCCTATGCGGGCGTGCAGTCGCTGGTCAATGCCGCCAATGCAGCCGGAAGCAACGATCCGCAGGAAGTTGCGACCGCGATGAAGGAAAAGGGACCGTTCAAGACCGTGCTGGGCGACATCACCTTCGACGCAAAGGGCGATCCGAGCCTTTCGCCCTATGTGATGTTTGAATGGCGCAAGGGCGAAGACGGCAAGTATAATTACTTCCAGAAGTAATGGAGCATTTCCAGCAAAAGCGCGAAGCGGTTTTGCGTCGGAAGAACACAGATGCTTAGAGCGGTTCTGATGATTGCTTCATATAGGAGCCGCTCTTTTGCCTGATATATTAGCATAATATGCTGCAAAATTCATCAATCTGCCCGGCTTTTGGTCGGGCATTTTGTTTTTATCTCCCGGTTGCACAGTTTGTTTGCGCTCGTGTCTATTGCAGGTTAAGCAATGGCGCCTTTGTCATTGCAGTTAGGGAGATCTGCCTTGTCTTTCGCCCAAAAACCTATCCGGAAAATTCTGGTCGCCAACCGATCTGAAATTGCAATCCGCGTATTCCGCGCCGCCAATGAGCTGGGGCTCAAAACGGTGGCCATATGGGCCGAGGAAGACAAACTGTCCCTGCATCGCTTCAAGGCGGATGAAAGCTATCAGGTCGGTCGCGGGCCGCATCTGGATCGCGATCTCGGTCCGATTGAAAGCTATCTTTCCATTGATGAAATCATTCGCGTTGCCAGGCTTTCGGGTGTCGATGCGATCCATCCGGGCTACGGCCTGCTGTCCGAAAGCCCGGAATTTGCAGAAGCCTGCGCCGAAAACGGCATCATCTTCATCGGTCCGAAGCCGGAGACCATGCGCCGCCTCGGCAACAAGGTTGCCGCGCGCAATCTCGCCATCGAAATCGGCGTGCCGGTGGTTCCGGCCACCGATCCGCTTCCCGACGACATGGAGGAAGTGAAGAAGCTGGCGAGCCAGATCGGCTATCCGCTGATGCTGAAGGCGAGCTGGGGCGGCGGCGGTCGCGGCATGCGCGCGATCCGCGCCGAAGCCGATCTCGCGCGCGAGGTGACGGAAGCCAAGCGCGAGGCCAAGGCGGCTTTCGGCAAGGATGAGGTCTATCTCGAAAAGCTGATCGAACGCGCGCGCCATGTCGAAGTGCAGATATTGGGCGATACCCATGGCAATGCGGTCCATCTTTTCGAGCGCGACTGCTCGATCCAGCGCCGCAACCAGAAGGTCGTGGAGCGGGCGCCAGCACCGTATCTCAATGACGCGCAGCGTCAGGAACTGGCAAGCTATGGCCTGAAGATTGCCCATGCCACCGACTATATCGGTGCGGGTACTGTCGAGTTTCTGATGGATGCCGATACGGGCAAGTTCTATTTCATCGAGGTCAACCCGCGTATTCAAGTTGAGCACACGGTGACCGAACAGGTGACTGGCATCGATATCGTCAAGGCGCAGATTCATATCCTCGAAGGCTTTGCCATCGGAACGCCGGAATCGGGCGTACCGCGTCAGGAAGACATTCGTCTCAACGGCCATGCGCTTCAGTGCCGCATCACCACGGAAGACCCGGAACAGAATTTCATCCCCGATTACGGGCGCATTCAGGCTTATCGCTCGGCCTCGGGCTTCGGCATTCGCCTCGATGGGGGCACGGCCTATTCGGGCGCGTTCATCACCCGCTATTACGATCCGCTGCTCGTCAAGGTGACGGCTTCGGGCTCTACGCCTCTTGAAGCCATTCGCCGCATGGACCGGGCGCTCCGCGAATTCCGCATTCGCGGTGTGGCGACAAACCTGACCTTTCTTGAGGCGATCATCAATCATCCGAAGTTTGAGGCGAACGACTACACCACGCGCTTCATCGACACCACGCCGGAACTGTTCGAGCAGGTGAAGCGTCAGGATCGCGCAACCAAGCTTCTGACCTATATCGCGGATGTGACGGTCAACGGTCACCCGGAGACCAAGGGCCGGGCGAAGCCGGCCAAGGATGCCGCCAGGCCGCGCGTGCCGTGGTTCGGCGATAAGCCAGTGGCGAATGGCACTAAGCAGCGTCTGGACCAGCTTGGACCGAAGAAATTCGCCGAATGGGTGCGCAACGAAAAGCGGGCGCTGATTACCGATACCACCATGCGCGACGGACACCAGTCACTGCTTGCCACCCGCGTGCGAACCTATGACATTGCCCGTATTGCCAGTTCCTATGCGCAGGCCCTGCCGAACCTGTTCTCTCTGGAATGCTGGGGCGGCGCGACGTTCGACGTCTCGATGCGCTTCCTCACGGAAGACCCGTGGGAGCGTCTGGCGCTGGTGCGTGAAGCTGCCCCGAACCTTCTTCTGCAGATGCTTCTGCGCGGTGCGAACGGGGTTGGCTACAAATCCTATCCCGACAATGTCGTGAAATATTTCGTGCGCGAGGCAGCCAGAGGCGGCATCGATCTGTTCCGTGTTTTCGACAGTCTCAACTGGGTCGAGAACATGCGCGTGTCGATGGATGCGGTGCTGGAGGAAAACAAGCTCTGTGAAGCGGCGATCTGCTACACCGGCGATATTCTCAATCCGGAACGCGCCAAGTACGATCTTAGATATTATGTCGATCTGGCGAAGGAAGTTGAAAAGGCTGGCGCGCATATCATCGCGGTGAAGGATATGGCGGGCCTCCTGAAGCCTGCCGCCGCCCGCGTTCTGTTCAAGGCGCTGCGCGATGAAACCGACCTGCCGATCCATTTCCATACGCATGATACGTCGGGCATTTCGGCGGCGACCGTGCTTGCCGCGATCGATGCGGGCGTCGATGTCGTTGACGCTGCGATGGATGCGCTGTCCGGCAACACATCGCAGCCTTGCCTTGGTTCCATCGTCGAAGCCCTGCACGGTTCCGAGCGTGATCCGGGGCTCGACCCGGATTCGATCCGTCGCATTTCCTTCTATTGGGAAGCGGTGCGCAACCAGTATGCGGCCTTTGAAAGCGACCTCAAGGGACCGGCTTCGGAAGTCTATCTGCATGAAATGCCGGGCGGCCAGTTCACGAACCTGAAGGAGCAGGCGCGCTCGCTCGGACTTGAAACCCGCTGGCACGAAGTGGCGCAGGCCTATGCAGACGTGAACCGCATGTTTGGCGATATCGTCAAGGTGACGCCGTCCTCGAAGGTTGTCGGCGACATGGCCCTAATGATGGTCAGTCAGGACCTGACCGTTGCCGATGTCGAAAATCCGGCCAAGGACATTGCTTTCCCGGATTCGGTTGTGTCGATGATGCGGGGTGATCTTGGCCAGCCGCCATCGGGTTGGCCGAAGGCGCTGCAGAAGAAAATTCTCAAGGGCGAGGAGCCGTTTACCGTGCGTCCCGGAGCTCTGCTGGAGCCTGCCGATCTCAATGCCGAGCGTGAAGGGTTCGAGCAGGCGGTCGGACACAAGATTTCCGATCAGGAATTTGCATCGGCGCTGATGTATCCGAAGGTGTTCACCGATTATGCAGCCGCGCAGGAAACCTATGGCCCGACGAGCGTTCTGCCGACACCGGTCTATTTCTACGGCCTCAAGCCGGAAGAAG
This sequence comes from Brucella sp. IR068, assembly GCF_049065885.1. Taxonomy (NCBI): domain Bacteria; kingdom Pseudomonadati; phylum Pseudomonadota; class Alphaproteobacteria; order Hyphomicrobiales; family Brucellaceae; genus Brucella; species Brucella sp. IR068. The sequence goes on from NZ_JBAKHE010000008.1 coordinate 83,694, forward strand.
AGGTTTTTGTCGATCTGGAACGCGGCAAGACGCTGGTGATCGTCAATCAGGCGATGAGCGAGACGGACGAGAAGGGCATGGTGACGGTGTTCTTCGAGCTGAACGGCCAGCCGCGCCGCATCAAGGTGCCGAACCGCGCCAAGGGCGCTTCTGGCGGTGTCCGCCGCAAGGTGGAGGCGGGGAATGACAAGCAGGTCGGTGCGCCGATGCCGGGTGTCGTTTCCACCGTTGCCGTCGCCGCCGGACAGACGGTTTCTCAGGGCGACGTGCTGCTCTCCATCGAGGCGATGAAGATGGAAACCGCCATCCATGCCGAACGCGATGGCACTATCGCGGAAGTGTTGGTGCGTCCGGGCGAGCAGATCGATGCCAAGGATTTGCTGGTCGTGTACTCGTAACCGTTATGGGCTTCAGCCGAAGCTGATCGATCTTCGGATCGCGCTCCAGGTCTCCCTTTCCTCATCCTTTGACAAGCTCAGGATGAGGGAGAAGCGTAGCGGCCCATCAGACCGAAACTGTCGCTTTAAAAGCGTCAGAAACGCAAACGCCGCGGCTGTCAAACGCCGCGGTATTTCTTTGCGGTTGCGCGGGAGGCAAAATCTGATATGCATGTTTATGCCTATTTGTGCATGGTTGTGCATGTTGAGGGATAATGGCGACAGAGCTTCTGCTTCACGAAAGACAGGCACGCATCCAACAGCTGCTGCAGCAGTCGGGGCGTGTGCTGGCGGCTGAACTGGCGGAAAGTTTCGGCGTGTCGGAGGATACGATCCGGCGCGATCTGCGCGAGATGGCGGCAGCCGGGCTTTGCAAGCGCGTCTATGGCGGTGCGCTGCGGGCCGTGCCGGAACCTTCGCCGCTTGCCGAACGGGATTGCGAACGAACGCAGGCGAAAGCCGCGCTCGCCGCAGCGCTGGCGCGGCTGGTGGAACCCGGCATGACGGTGTTTCTCGACGCTTCTTCGGTCAATACGGCGCTGGCGCGGCTGATGGTCGAGCATGGCGATGCCATTACCGTCGTCACCAATACGCCGTCCATCGCTGCGATTCTCATGGGTTCGCCGGAGATCGAGCTGATCATGATCGGCGGGCCCATCGACCGGCGCGTGAGTGCCGCAGTGGGCGCGCGCGCCTTGCGCGACGCAGAATTGCTGCGACCCGATCTTTGCGTGCTGGGGGCATGCGGGATCGCTGCCGAAATCGGCGTGACCGCGCTTCATCTCGACGATGCGGAATTCAAACGGGTGATTGCCGGACGCAGCCGGTTGGTGGCGCTTGCCATTACGAGCGACAAGCTCGGCACGGTTGCCGCCCATGATGTTGTTCCCTTGAACGATGTCGGTGTCATGGCTGTCGAATACGATGCGGATGAAGCGGCGCTTGCGCCCTATGCGGCATCGGGTATGAAGATTTTACGTGCGGCAGCGGACCGCAACTGAGGGACAGATGGAACAGGTTTCCGGACGCGAAGATGCGGCGCCCACGCGTGCGCCGATTGTAACCAGAGAGCGGATCGCCGTGGCGCTCCTCTTCCTGATGAACGGTTATGTTTTCGGCGGGTGGGCTCCGAAAATCCCGGAATTCGCCGCACGTCTGGGTCTCGACAGCGCCGGTATGGGGCTGATGATCCTTGTCTTCGGACTCGGTTCCCTGGCCATGATGCCGGTCGCGGGCGCTCTTTCGGCGCATCGCGGCTCGGGCATTGTAGTGCGCATGTTTGCGCTCGCCTTCATTCCGGCGCTGCTCATCATCGCAGTGGTTCCCAATGTGGTCACGGCTGTGATCGTGATGTTCTATTTCGGCGGGACCATGGCCGCGATGGACGTGTCGATGAATGCCAATGCGGTCGCGGTCGAGAAACAGATGCGCCGGGCGATCATGTCGTCCTGCCACGCTTTCTGGAGCCTTGGCGGCCTGATTGGCGCTGCAAGCGGGGGCTTTCTCATTGCGCAATTCGGATCGACCGTTCATGCGCTGGTGACGACCGTTGTCGCCGCCATCCTGATTGCGGTTGCATGGCCTTCGATCATCGCGGACACGGTGCATCATCATTCGGGGGCTGAAAAGCAGAAGCTCACCCTGCCGCGCAATCCCCTGCCATGGCTTGTCGGCGTCATGGCGCTGTTTTCCATGGTGCCGGAAGGTGCGATTATCGATTGGGGCGCTTACCATATGCGCCAGGATCTGGGCGCTTCGGTCACGGTGGCGGGCTTCGGCTTCGCGGCGTTTTCAGGGGCCATGGCCATCATGCGCTTTGCGGGCGATCTGGTCCGCGACCGGTTCGGCGCGGTCAAAACCCTGCGCGCCTGTACGACTATCGCCATTATCGGCATGTTGATCGTCGGTCTCGGAAACAGCTCCACAACGGCGATCATCGGCTTCGCTATCTGTGGGATCGGCATTTCCAACATGGTGCCGATAGCCTTCTCGATGGCAGGCAACATGCCGGGCGTCAACCCGAGCGTCGGCCTGTCCATCGCGACGACGCTTGGCTATTCGGGAATGCTGGTGGCGCCGTCGCTGATCGGTTTTGTCGCCAAGCATAGTGGTTTCGGCGTGGTGTTTCTGGCGCTTCCGGTTTTGCTTCTCGTCGTGCTGGCCTTCTCAAGCCTCGCCCGATACGCCGACCAAAAGCATTAAGCTTTCTTATGCCGCGCATCCTTTCCGAAAACCGATTCCCACTTTTCTGGATGCGCTATCCGGCCGTCCAGCCGCCATCGACAGGAATGGCAGCGCCGTTGATCTGCGCTGCCGCATCGCTTGCGAGGAAAGCGGCGATGGCGCCGATCTGCGCAGTGGTGACGAATTCCTTGGTCGGTTGCTTGTCGAGCATCACTTCGCGGATCACGGTTTCGCGATCCATATGATAGGCCTTCATCTGGTCCGGGATCTGCGCCTCGACAAGCGGGGTCAGCACATAGCCGGGGCAGATGGAATTGGCGGTGATCTTTGCGGTCGCAAGCTCCAGCGCCAGGGTCTTGGTGAAGCCGACAATGCCGTGCTTGGCGGCGACATAAGCCGATTTGAACGGCGATGCCACGAGGCCGTGCGCGGAGGCGATGTTGATGATGCGGCCCCAGCCCGAATTGCGCATATGCGGGATCGCGGCAGCGGATGTGTGGAAGGCCGAAGTCAGATTGATCGCGATGATGCGGTCCCATTGCTCGGGCGGGAACTCTTCCACCGGTGATACATGCTGGATACCGGCATTGTTGACGAGAATGTCCACGTTGCCGAACTGTTTCACGGTTGCCGTGATGAGTTCACGACATTGGCCGGCCTTCGACATGTCGGCTGCGATGTAGACCACGCTCACGCCATGCTCTTCACCGAGTTTCCGCGCAAGCGCGTGATCCTCGTCACGGTCGGTGAAGGAGTTGATCACGACGTTGTGTCCCGCCGCCGCCAGCGCATGGGCTATACCGAGGCCGATCCCGGAATTCGATCCGGTGATGATTGCGGTCTTGCGGGCAGATGCATCGGTCATTGGCAGACTCCTCCTTGTCGTCACGACATAATGAGAGGGCGACATTGCCTCGGCAAGCGATTATATAAATCGAAAGCCGGATATACGCAGGCCCGTGGAAATGCAGACGTTGACATTCGCGTCGCGCTGCGCCACCTGAAAACAGGTACAGTTAAGAACAGAGCAAAATGTCTTCCGAGACCGTCAGCTATTTTTCGCATCCATTTCCCCGCCGCCAGTCGGTTGGTGTCAGTGTCGGTGGCGTTATCGTCGGTGGCAGTGCACCCGTTGTCGTGCAGTCCATGACCAATACGGACACGGCGGATGTGGACTCCACGGTGGCGCAGGTGGCGGCACTGCATCGCGCCGGTTCGGAAATCGTGCGCATTACGGTGGATCGCGATGAATCGGCTGCCGCCGTGCCAAAAATCCGCGAACGGCTGGAGCGTCTTGGTCATGACGTGCCGCTGGTCGGCGATTTCCATTATATCGGCCACAAGCTGCTCGCCGATCATCCGGCCTGTGCGGAGGCGCTTGCAAAATACCGCATCAATCCGGGCAATGTCGGCTTCAAGGACAAGAAGGACAAGCAGTTCGCGGATATCGTCGAAATGGCTATCCGCTATGACAAGCCGGTGCGCATCGGCGTCAACTGGGGTTCGCTCGATCAGGAACTCCTGACCACGCTGATGGATCGCAATCAGGCCGAAGGCGCACCGCTTTCCGCGCAGGAAGTCATGCGCGAAGCAATCGTGCAGTCGGCGCTCATATCTGCCAATCTTGCCGAAGAGATCGGGCTTGGCCGCGACAAGATCATCCTGTCGGCCAAGGTCAGTCAGGTTCAGGACCTGATTGCCGTCTATACGATGCTGGCGCAGCGTTGCGACCATGCGCTGCATCTCGGACTTACCGAAGCCGGCATGGGCACCAAGGGTATCGTTGCCTCCTCCGCTGCCATGGGCATTCTGCTGCAGCAGGGCATTGGCGACACGATCCGCATTTCGCTGACCCCGGAGCCGGGCGGCGACCGCACCCGCGAGGTGCAAGTGGCGCAGGAATTGCTGCAGACCATGGGTTTCCGCCAGTTCATCCCTATCGTTGCAGCCTGCCCTGGTTGCGGCCGCACGACCTCGACCGTGTTTCAGGAACTGGCGCAGACCATTCAGGACGACATCCGCCGCAACATGCCGGTCTGGCGCGAGAAATATCCCGGTGTGGAAGCGCTCTCGGTTGCGGTCATGGGCTGCATCGTCAACGGGCCGGGCGAATCCAAGCATGCCGATATCGGTATTTCGCTTCCCGGCACGGGCGAAACGCCGTCCGCACCGGTCTTTGTCGATGGCAAGAAGGTCACGACGCTACGCGGTCCTGCCATCGCCGAAGAATTCCAGAAGATGGTTGCCGATTACATCGAAAACCGCTTCGGGCTTGAGCAGAAGGTGGCGTCCGGCCAGAACTAAGCCGTACGGATGACCGCGCGTGTCGCGGCTTCCGGCGTGGTTTTCAGTGTCGCCGCCCAGAAGATGAGCGTGACGAGGCTGATCCCTGCGCCAAGCAGGCAGACACCGTTCCAGCCTGTATGCGCATAGACCCAGGTTGAAATCGCCGAACCGCTGGCGCTGCCGATGGAATAGAAGACCATATAGGCGGCGGTGAGCCTGTTCTGCGCATCCGGCCGCACGCGGTAGATCATCGCCTGATTGGTCACGTGCACGGCCTGAAGGCCGAAGTCGATTACAAGAACGCCCGCGATCAACCAGAGCAGCGAGTGTCCAAGCAGGGCTATCAATCCCCACGAGACGAGCATCAGCATCAGGGCGAAGCCCGTCATGCGCTGGGCATGGCCGCGATCGGCGGCGCTTCCGGCGCGGGAGGCGGCGAGTGCTCCTGCTGCACCCGCAAGACCGAACAGCCCGATCTGGGCATGGCTCAGTTCAAACGGCGGGGCGCTGAGCGGCATGACCAGTGGTGCGAGCAAAGTGGTGATATTGGCGAAGATCAGCATGGCTATGATGGCGCGAATGCGCAGCACCGGCTCGGAGCGAAACAGCGTCACGAGCGACAGAATGAGTGCGGGATAGCGGACGCTTGTCGGCTGCCGCTTCTGGTCGGGCAGGCTGCGCCAGAGCAGGAGCGCGATCGAAAGGGTGAGAACGGCGGAAACGAAATAGACGCTGCGCCAGCCGCCAATATCGGTAAGGGCGCCTGCGATGGCGCGCGCCAGCAAAATGCCCAGCACGATGCCGCTCGTTACGATGCCGACGACATGGCCGCGCCGCGCAGGTTCCGCCAGACTGGCTGCATAGGCGACGAGCGCCTGTGTGACGACGGCGAGCAGGCCCATGATGGCCATGGCAACCAGAAGCACCGTGGCATCGGCCGCAAAGCCGATTGCGATCAGCGACAGGACCGAGAGCAGGAAATGGACGATGATGAGCTTGCGCCGGTTGAACAGGTCGCCGAGCGGAACCAGGAAGATCAGGCCAAGCGCATAACCGATCTGGCTGGCGGCGACGATAAGGCCCGCTGTCGATCGCTTGAGGCCGAGATCGTCTGCCATCACATCGAGAAGCGGGTGAGCGAAATAGACATTGGCCACCGCCAGCCCGCTTGCGGCGGCGAACAAAAGAAGGGTAGCCGAAGAAAGCGGACGTGCATCAGGGTTCGCGGACAGCGCTGCTGCCGCGTCGGTTGAGGGGTGCATGGTTGTGCTCCTGCAAAATGGTTTTAAAATGAAACCATTTTGTTTGTAGCGAAAAAGGTTTTATATTGCAACCAGATTGCAATTTATGGAGTCAATATGGTTCGAAAGAAAAGCCTGAAAGGCGACTATTGCCCCAGTGCCCGGGCGCTTGACGTCATCGGCGACTGGTGGTCGCTGCTGATCGTTCGCGAGGCTTTTGATGGCGTGACCCGTTTCAGCGCCTTTCAGAAGAATCTGGGAATCGCCCGCAATATTCTTTCGGACCGTCTGCGCAAGCTCACAGGCGAGGAAATCATGGAATCCGTGCCGGACCCCAACGGAGGCGCGCATCAGGAATATCGGCTGACGGCAAAGGGACGCGATCTGCTGCCTGTCGTCGTGTCGCTCCGGCAATGGGGCGAAAAGCACCTTTTTGCGCCGGGCGAGACGCATTCACGCCTTGTGGATAGCGTTTCGGGCGAGGATGTGGCTCTGCTTGAGGTGCGCGCCCGGGATGGGCGCAGGCTTTCCTCGGATGATGTCGTCATCATCAAGGTTCGCGAGGACGATCTTTAGCGGATTGTTTTCCGCATGTCTTATCCCGAACCGGTTTCCGCTTTCGGGCGACTTCGTCTAGCTCTGGCGTTCGGCAATGAAGCGGGCGGCCTGCTTCAGAATATCGGCGTCCTTGCCGAAAGGCGCCAGCAGGCTTTCCGCCTGGGCAACGAGGCCGGACAACTGCTTGCGCGTCCAGTCGACGCCATGAAGTGAAACAAGCGTGGCTTTTCCGGCGGCGGCATCCTTGCCGGTCGCCTTGCCCATTGCCTCGGCATCTGCGGTCACGTCCAGAAGATCGTCCGCCAGCTGGAACGCGAGGCCGATGGCCGAGCCGAATTCGGCCATGCGTTCGCGATCTTCGGTGGAGGCGTTGGCGATGATGGCTCCCGCCTCGCAGGCAAAGCGGATCAGCGCTCCGGTCTTCATCGCCTGCAGCGTGATGATACCGGCTTCGTCGGGCTTGCTGGTTTCGGCCATCAGATCGAGCGCCTGTCCGCCTGCCATGCCACCGAGGCCCGATGCGCGGGCAAGTGCAGAAACCAGCCGCACGCGGATTGCCGGATCGAGATCGGTTTCATCCGACGAGACGATATCGAAAGCGTATGTCAGCAGGCTGTCGCCAGCCAGAATGGCGGCTGCTTCATCGAATGCCTTGTGCACGGTCGGCTGGCCGCGCCGCAGGTCGTCGTCGTCCATGGCCGGCAGATCGTCATGGACAAGCGAATAGCAGTGAATGCATTCGAGTGCAGCGGCAACGCGCAGAACGGCATCCCCGCCCTTGCCGAAGAGAGCGGCACTTTCGACGACCAGAAATGGCCGGAGGCGCTTTCCGCCGTTCAGGACACCATGGCGCATGGCGGCGAGCAGTCTTTCCGGCCGGGCGATTTCTCCTGTCCGCAGGCGCTGGTCCAGAAGGCCCGTCAGTGCCATTTCCACTTCCATGGCGCGAAGGTTGAGAGCGGCGGTGAAATCGGTCGACAGCTTTTCCATGGTAAAGGGGATGGACGAAAGCGCCGGATTGGTCAACTGGCCACGTCGATCAGCACAGGCTTTTTCATTTGAACGTCATGAAACGGCGCGTTTCGACTTGTTTCCCCGGTCCGATTATGGAATCCGGTTCAAACTTATTAAGGAATGGTTTATGTCGCTTGAGGAAGGTAGCAGGCGGTGGCAGTGGCAAAAATCATCATCAAGAGCAAGGATGGACGCAATTATCTGGCAGATCCCGTCTGGGGTGCCCGGGTTGCTCAGGCGCTCAAGATTCTGGTGATTCTGGCCGTGCTGCCGATTTTCCTGCTGCTGGTCTATTCGCTGCCGTTCGTCCGCCCGATCTCGACCCTGATGGTCAAGGACTATGTTCTGCTGCAGGACGTCGATCGCCAGTGGGTCAGTATCGATGATATCGCGCCGGTTCTGGTCAACTCTGTGATGATGGCCGAGGACGGCCAGTTCTGCAGCCATGGCGGCGTGGACTGGCACCAGCTGGGGCTGGTCCTGGACGATGCGGGCGAGGGCGGTCCGAGCCGCGGGGCCTCCACCATAACCATGCAGACGATGAAGAATCTCTTCCTCTGGAACGGGCGTTCCTATGTTCGCAAGGGGCTTGAATTCCCGCTAGCGCTGGCAGCCGATGGGCTTCTGTCCAAAAAACGCATAATGGAGATTTATCTCAACATCGCCGAGTGGGGGCCGGGCATTTACGGGATCGAGGCCGCCGCCCAGCATTATTTCAATCGACCGGCGGCAAAGCTCAACGCCCAGCAAGCCGCGTTGCTTGCCGTCGCTCTGCCCAACCCGGCACTGCGCAATCCCGCCAAACCGACACGCAACATGCAGCGCATTGCCCGCGTCGTGGCCGGACGCGCGGCGCGGTCGGGGCCCTATGTGGTTTGCGTGCAATAAATCGATGATACGAAAAAAAGATAAGACTCCCGCTGGTCAAACGCCGTGAGAGCGTGTATAGGCACGTGACTTTCCGGAATTTTGTCCGATGTGACAGGCTCTTCGGGGCCGTGCCGGACGTTTATTGACCGATCAGTGGAGCTGGATCCATGGCAGTACCAAAACGAAAAACGTCTCCGTCGAAGCGCGGCATGCGCCGTTCGGCTGACGCTCTCAAGGCCCCGACCTATGTCGAGGACAAGAACTCGGGCGAACTTCGTCGTCCGCATCATATCGATCTGAAGAGCGGTATGTATCGCGGCCGTCAGGTCCTCGAAGCCAAGGAATAAGTCTGACGCTGCATTGCAGCCGAAAGATGGTTTTCAAAAACGCCGTTCCCGCCTGTCGGGAGCGGCGTTTTCTTTATCGGTCCTGTGTAAGGCACATGAAAAAGGCTGCATGAAGCAGCCTTGATCGCGTGGTTGGTTCAAGGTCAGCCTGCGTCCGAGGCAAAGCCTGCACCTTCGATACCGGCGATGGCTGCAATTTCGTCATTGTCCGATGTGTCGCCGGAAATGCCAACTGCGCCGAGAATCTCGCCGGTTGCGTCCTTGATCAGGACACCGCCCGGAACGGGCACGATCTTGCCGCCCGACACGCCTGACAGTCCTTCCAGGAAATGCGGACGGTCCTTCGCCTGATTATGCAGCCAGCGCGAACCTGTCCCGACCGCCAGCGCACCGAAAGCCTTGCCCGAGGCAATCTCGAAGCGCAGGATCGAGGTTCCGTCCTGCCGCTGGAACGCTTTCAGGTTTCCGCCCGCGTCAAAGACCGAGACGGCCAGCGGCTTCAGTTTCAGTTCTGCTGCCTTGGCAAAGGCCCCGGCGATGATCGTATTGGCTCGTTCGAGCGACAGTGAAGGCATGGGTATCTCCTGATATATAGCTGAATGTAGTCTAGCGATCATGACTGCGGATGCACACTCCAATGCTGCTATCGGTGGGCAAAACACTTTATCGATTTTCATGAAGACGGCTGGAGCGATGCAGCAAAGCTTGCCAAGGGCAAAAATTTGGTCTTTGTGTTGCGCAACATTTTATGGAGGAAAGAATGTCCGAACCGAAAGCCATCGTCATCGCCAGCGCGGCCCGTACTGCGGTGGGCGCTTTCAACGGTGCGTTTGCCACTATCCCGGCGCATGAACTGGGCGCGACGGTCATCAAGGGCGCGCTGGAACGCGCCGGTGTCGACGCGACGGATGTGGACGAGGTTATTCTCGGACAGGTGCTGACGGCGGGCGAGGGGCAGAACCCCGCACGACAGGCGGCGATGGATGCCGGTTGCCCGAAGGAAACGACAGCGTTTTCCATCAATCAGCTCTGCGGCTCCGGCTTGCGGGCGGTTGCGCTCGGCATGCAGCAGATTCTTTCCGGCGATGCGAAAATCATCGTGGCGGGCGGTCAGGAGTCCATGTCGATGGCGCCGCATTGCGCGCATTTGCGTTCGGGCGTGAAGATGGGCGACTTCAAGATGGTCGACACCATGCTGAAAGACGGCCTGACCGATGCCTTCAATGGCTATCCCATGGGGATCACCGCTGAAAACATCGCCCGCCAGTGGCAATTGACCCGCGCCGATCAGGATGAATTCGCTTTGGCCTCGCAGCAGAAGGCCGAAGCCGCACAGAACGCCGGAAGGTTCGAGGATGAAATCGTTCCGGTGACCGTGAAAGGCCGGAAGGGTGATGTGGTTGTCTCCGCAGATGAATATATCCGCCCCGGCACGACGATGGAGGCCTTGGCCAAGCTGAAACCGGCCTTCGACAAGGAAGGAACGGTTACCGCAGGCAACGCATCCGGCATCAACGATGGCGCGGCAGCGGTTGTTCTGATGGACGCGGACGAAGCGGCCAAACGCGGTGTGAAGCCGCTGGCGCGCATCGTTTCATGGGCAACGGCCGGTGTCGATCCGGCGATCATGGGAACAGGTCCAATTCCGGCCACGAAGAAGGCGCTGGAAAAGGCAGGCTGGAGCGTCGGCGATCTCGATCTGGTCGAGGCCAATGAAGCCTTTGCAGCGCAGTCATGCGCCGTCGTGCGCGATCTCGGTCTTGATCCGAATATCGTCAACGTCAATGGCGGGGCGATTGCGATCGGCCATCCGATCGGTGCTTCGGGCGCGCGCGTGCTCACAACGCTGCTCTATGAAATGCAGCGCCGCAACGTCAGGCGCGGTCTGGCGACGCTTTGCATCGGTGGGGGCATGGGCGTTGCCTTGTGCGTCGAGCGCGACTGACTTTCTGCGTCATAGAAACAGGGGCGGGCGGAGAACTAGCTCCGGCCGCCTTTTTGTTTCCGCAATGAGGCGTTTGAAATCGGTGCCTCGTATTGATGGAATTGCCATAAAAGTTAACGGAAAACCGACGGAAGCGGCATTGATGCCGGTTCACGTCGGGTTTTCTAGCGCCTGCCGGGAGCATCGACCACCAGATGTTGTGAGAACAAACAAAGAAACTTTGAGGATCAGCGATTCGTCGCCGATTCGTTCCGGCTTTGGCCTGAAGGTTAATGAAAAACGGGCTTTCACGCGTTCCGGCGTTAACGAAGTATCAGTAATCATTAAGATTTCCTGAGAAACAGTGTTGCCGTGGATCGGTCTGTTGACAGGTTTTGCCAAAGGTTAACGATCACCGCCGTCTTGCGTCCGGAGTGCAGCAACAAGCGGAACATTTGATTCATCATGTTGTGGGCATTTGTGCTAGGCTTACTATATGTTGCCGTGAACAAATAGCGAAGCTGTCGGAGTCAGCGATTCGTCGCCGATTCGTTCCAGAGTCGTTCCAATTGTTAATCGACAAGTTATTGACCGGCTTCAGATCGGTCGTCGACATATCGGCAATTGGCCCATACTTAAACTTAACAGGAGCGCTTTCGGTGCAGGTCGTATAGTGCTATCGCAGAACCAGCATCCAGCCCGTGAAGGGCGCTTGTACCGGGAATCCGATTATTGGCATGAACCAACTCCCTGCCCATGATTTGCCGCTGACCCTGAGTGGCCGCGATGTGACCGCCGTGCTTGGCCCGACCAACACCGGCAAGACGCATCTGGCCATTGAACGCATGTTGTCGCATGGAAGCGGCATGATCGGCCTGCCGCTGCGCCTTCTGGCGCGCGAGGTCTATAACCGTGTCGTGGAACGGGTAGGCGCGGCCAATGTTGCGCTGGTGACGGGCGAGGAAAAGATCGTGCCGCCCGGCGCGCGCTATTCCGTCTGCACGGTCGAGGCCATGCCGCGCCGTACCGATGCCGCTTTCGTGGCGATCGATGAAGTGCAACTTGCTGGCGACCTTGAGCGCGGCCATATCTTCACCGACCGCATCCTGCATTTGCGGGGGCGGCAGGAGACGCTGCTGCTCGGTGCCGGAACCATGCGCGGGATTCTGGAAAAGCTTCTGCGCGGCATCAATGTGGTGACGCGTCCGCGCCTGTCGCATCTGGCCTATGCCGGTTCCAAGAAGATTACCCGCCTGCCGAACCGTTCCGCCATCGTCGCCTTTTCCGCCGACGAGGTTTACGCGATTGCCGAACTGATCCGCCGCCAGCGCGGCGGGGCGGCAGTGGTCATGGGCGCGCTCAGCCCGCGCACGCGCAATGCGCAGGTGGAGCTTTACCAGTCCGGCGACGTGGATTTCCTGGTGGCGACCGATGCCATCGGCATGGGGCTCAACCTGGATGTGGATCATGTCGCCTTCGCGCAGAACCGCAAGTTCGATGGCTATCAGTTCCGCGACCTGACGCCCGCCGAAGTGGGGCAGATCGCAGGACGCGCGGGCCGGCATCTGCGTGACGGCACATTCGGTGTGACGGGGCAGGTGCATCCTTTCGACGAGGAACTGGTCGAAAGGGTGGAGGCGCATAATTTCGATCCGGTGAAAGTCCTGCAATGGCGCACGGCGCGTTTCGACTTTTCGTCGCTCGATTCCCTGCGATATTCTCTGGAAACACCCGCGCCCGTCGAGGGGCTAGCCAAGGCTTTGCCGGCGGTCGATCAACAAGCGCTTGAAAATTTGTCGAAAGACGAAGAGATTGTGCGGCTTGCGACGACACCGGCGCGGATCGAGCTTTTATGGGACGCTTGCGCGCTGCCCGACTATCGCAAGATCGCGCCGGCGCAGCATGCCGATATCATTGCAACCATCTACCAGGATCTTGTCCGCCGAGGGAGCGTCGATGAAGATTATATGAGTGAACAGGTGCGCCGCGCCGACAGCACAGAGGGGGAAATCGACACCCTGTCGCATCGCGTGGCGCAAATCCGCACCTGGACTTTCGTGTCGCACAGGCCGGGATGGCTTGCCGATCCGACACACTGGCAGGAAAAGACGCGCGAAATTGAGGACAGATTGTCCGACGCGCTGCATGAAAGGTTGACGAAACGCTTTGTAGACCGCAGGACAAGCGTGCTTATGAGGCGCCTGAGAGAGAATGCCATGCTTGAAGCAGAAATCAGCCCTGCCGGAGACGTGATTGTCGAAGGCCACAATGTCGGGCAACTGGAAGGATTCCGTTTTACCGCTGACGTTCAGGCCGAGGGGCCTGACGCCAAGGCGGTGAAGTCGGCTGCACAAAAGGCGCTGGCCGCCGAGTTCGAACGTCGTGCGGAGCGCTTTGCTGCTGCGCCGAACGGCGATTTCGCACTGGGCTCGGATGGCGTCATGCGCTGGGTTGGCGCAACGGTCGCAACGCTGGTTGCGGGCGATGACCTGCTGAAGCCGCGTGCGGTGATCCTCGCCGACGAACAGCTTACGGGAGCAGCGCGTGACAAGGTTGCCGCGCGCATCGACCGTTTCGTCGCGCATCATATCGAAACGGTTCTGAAGCCGCTTACCGACCTGGCCGCCGCCGATGCCCTGACCGGCATGACACGCGGCCTCGCATTCCAGATCGTCGAGAACCTGGGCATTCTTCCACGCCGCGATGTGGCGGAGGAAGTGCGCGGTCTCGATCAAGATTCGCGCGCGGCGCTTCGCCGTCTCGGTGTGCGTTTCGGGGCCTATCACGTCTTCATGCCCATGCTGCTGAAGCCGGCCCCGGCTGGCCTCATCACGCTGCTGTGGGCGCTTAAGAATGATGGCCGCGAACGCGCCGGTTACGGAGACGTCGTGAATGTGCTGGCCGCTGGCCGCACCTCGGTCGTGGTCGATCCGGCTTTCGACCATCAGTTCTATCGTCTGGCAGGCTATCGCGTGCTGGGCCGTCGTGCTGTGCGCATCGATATTCTGGAACGCCTTGCCGATCTCATTCGCCCGGCGCTTGCCTGGCGTCCGGGTTCCGGTGCGCGTCCGGATGGCGCTTATGACGGCGGACGCTTCATCGTCACGCCTGCCATGATGTCCATTCTGGGTGCGACAACCGAGGACATGGAAGAAATCCTGCGCAGCCTTGGTTATCGCCACGAGGCGATGGAAGCTGCTGCCGTGACGGCGAAGCTTGCCGAGCTCGACGCTTTCGCAGCCGAAGCCGCCGCCAAGGAAGCTGGCGTTTCTCCGGTTACGGAAGCAGAAAAACCTGCTGTCCCGGCGGCTGAACCCGTGCCAGCACCGGTCGTGGTTGCCGAGGAAGAGGTCGAAGCGAAGGCGGACGAAGCTGCTCCTGCGGCGGAAGAATCGGCCCCGGCCGCTGAAACGGCAGAAGCTGTGGCTGAAGAGCCAAAGCCTGTTCTTCTCTGGCGTCAGGGTCGCTTCGAGGGTCGTAACCGTAACCAGGACCAGAACCGTCAGCGCCAAAATCGCGGCAACCAGAATCGCGGTCATCAAAACCGCGACCAGGGTGGCGAGGCACGCAAGTCCGACGGCGCAGAGCAGCAGGCTCGCAATGATCGCGGCGGCAAGCGCTTCGACAAGCCAAAGCGTCATGACGGCGAGGGCAAGCGCGAGGGTTCCAACAAGGGTGACTTCCGCGGCGGCAATCAGCGTCAGCAGAAGCGCGATCACGGTCATCCGGCTGGAAAGCGCGTCGAGCAGGAGCGTCCTGCACGCATCGACCCCGACTCGCCTTTCGCCAAGCTTCTGGCTCTGAAAGAGCAGATGAAGAAGTAAGATGACGGCAGAAGCGGGCGCAAGACAGCGAATCGACAAGTGGCTGTTCTTCGCGCGCGTGGTCAAATCAAGATCGCTGGCGGCGAAACTCGCCGTCGGCGGCAAGGTCCGGGTCAATCGCGACAAGATCGAGCAGGCTGCCCATCAGGTGAAGGTTGGCGACGTGTTGACCATCACGCTGGACCGGCGCATCCTTGTCTACAAGATACTGGCTCCCGGAGAGCGTCGCGGCCCGGCGCCGGAAGCCCAGCTTCTCTATGAAGATCTTTCGCCGCCGCCGGTGCCAGCATCGGCGGTGGCGCCGGAGGCAGCAACGCCGCAGCGCGAGAGCGGCGCGGGAAGGCCGACCAAGAAGGAGCGGCGTGAAACGGATCGTTTGCGCGGAAACTGACATGGACGCGTTGCCGCAGGCCTCTTGCGGCGGTGATGGAAATTGCTCACCGAACCGTTCCGGCGAAAGCCTTTTCCAAGCAAAAGCTCTCAAACGAAATGCTGTTTCAGACGTGAGTGACTTCGTGACATTGCGGCGTTTGCACCCTTGTCATGGCGGGATAAAATCGTTACCTCACGCATTGTCATAAAAGGGCATGGGCTGATACCCGCAACCATTTCCGTGCACAGTGACTTCGTGGCGAGATATTCCAAAGCCTCAAGCCGGTTGCTGGCCGGTTGCTGGCGGGTCGCTGGCCGATTGTCGGCTTGTCGGAGTATCGGCGCAAAGCTTTAGGATAGATAAGCTGCCTGTTCAGTAATTCGGGCGGCAACAGGAGTTCGACGATGACGTATGTCGTGACCGATAATTGCATTCGCTGCAAATATACGGACTGCGTCGAGGTCTGCCCAGTCGATTGCTTCTACGAAGGCGAAAACATGCTCGTCATCAATCCTGATGAGTGCATCGACTGCGGCGTATGTGAACCGGAATGCCCTGCCGAGGCGATCAGCCCCGACACCGAGCCGGGCCTCGACAAGTGGCTGGAACTGAATACGGAATATGCGGCAAAATGGCCCAATATTACCGCGAAGAAGGACGCCCTTCCCGAAGCCAAGGAGATGGATGGCGTGGCTGGCAAGCTGGAGAAGTATTTCTCTGCCGAGCCGGGAAGCGGTGACTAATACCGGCATGGTATTGCAGTCCCGGCTTTCAGGCTGCTGCAAGCATGACGGTATAATATAAGTATCTCGTTGTTTCCGAAGACTTCGCACTTCTGGAACACCATAGGTTATCCTGTTAAGACTGACAGGGTAACCGGCATTACGGAAAAGCAGGATTTATCACTTGCATTTTCTGCGATGCGCCGGCAAAAGACGAATGAAATCACGGGAAAACGCCCATCTTTTAGGTGTGTTGCGTTGTCGGATACGGCATATCCGGCAATTTGTTGATTCTTGCGCGAAATTGTGTTAGGTTGTCACAATAATTTCGGTGACTGGACGTCAAGTCGTGGCGCTATGCGTTAATCTCTGAAAGGGCTGATCTTTAGTACCGGGCTGAATGGCACCGGGGAAGATGATTGCGATCTGGCGTCGTCCCCCTCACCGTACACCCGGTCGGTTAGATTTGCCGTCAGACACGTTTTCAGTTGCAAACCGACAAGCAACGTCCGTGCTTCATTTCTCCGGAGCGCGGTCGACCATCATGTGTCAACCGGCGGGTCGCGCCGGGCACAACAGGGAGTAATGAAGCGTATGTCATCCCAGCAGAAAAAGTCTCCAGTAGCGCGTGGCGGTTTCAAGGCCGGTGAGGCCATCGTATATCCGGCTCATGGCGTCGGCCAGATCGTAACGATCGAAGAGCAGGAAGTGGCAGGTCACAAGCTCGAACTCTTCGTGATCGATTTCGAAAAAGACAAGATGCGCCTGAAGGTGCCGGTCGCCAAGGCCGCCTCCATCGGCATGCGCAAGCTGTCGGAGACCGATTATGTTGAACGTGCATTGAAGGTCGTTCAGGGCCGCGCACGTGTAAAGCGCACCATGTGGTCGCGCCGCGCGCAGGAATATGATGCAAAGATCAATTCCGGCGATCTGATCTCGATCTCGGAAGTCGTTCGCGATCTTTTCCGTGCTGAAAACCAGCCGGAACAGTCCTATTCGGAACGTCAGCTTTACGAAGCTGCCCTCGATCGCATGGCGCGCGAAATCGCTGCCGTGAACAAGCTTTCGGAAACCGAAGCTGTTCGTCTTATCGAAGCCAATCTCGCCAAGGGACCGAAGCGCGGCAAGGCCGATGCCGAGGCCGATCTTGACGACGATGAAGTTGAAGCCGCATAAGCTTTACTTCCCTTCTTTTTTAAAAGGCCCGGCTTTAGCCGGGCTTTTTATTTGCCTCAGTCAAGAAAAGCCGGGTCGGCCTCGTTCCCCATGAGGCTGCCCGCAATATCGTTCTGGTTAAAATTCTATCGATCTTTGCAACCTCTCCTTAACCTTTCCGGACATTATCCCGCTTGGTCCGAGAATTATCCTGATCGATAGGGAACCTGATCGACGCTGGTGCGTTCTCCCAGACACCAGTTCGTAAACGGGTTTGTTTTGCGGCGTAATCATGTTGGCCAAAGAATGGGCCTGGCGGGGAGTTTTGGGCGAATTCGCTAGCTCGTCCAATGAGTCTTTGTGGGACTGGCATATCCTTCCACTGAACGCCCGACGGGCGTGAGTTCAGAACAGGAGAACCAGATGAAGCAGTCATCCATGAGCAGTTCTTCCACAGTTCCGGCCAATCGCACGCCTATGGTTGCACGCAGTCTCCCGGCGACAGCAGCCTCTTCCCAATCCATGATCCGCAGCGCGATGTCGGCTCCCTATCTGGAGCGCGAAGAAGAACGCGATCTCGCCATTCGCTGGCGGGAACTGAAGGATCAGGAAGCCCTTCACCGCATCACATCCGCACATATGCGTCTGGTTATTTCGATGGCGGGCCGCTTTCGCAAGTTCAAGCTGCCAATGAACGATCTCATCCAGGAGGGTTATGTCGGCCTTCTGGAAGCTGCAGCCCGCTTCGATCCCGAACGGGAAGTGCGTTTCTCCACCTATGCGTCCTGGTGGATTCGAGCCTCCATGCAGGATTATATCCTGCGCAACTGGTCCATCGTGCGCGGAGGCACCAGTTCGGCACAGAAGGCGCTGTTCTTCAACCTGCGCCGTCTACGTTCGAAATTGGCCCAATCCGACGATACCATGAGCAAGGCCGAGATTTACCGGGAAATTTCCGATCAGCTGGGTGTTTCTACGAGCGACGTCGAGATCATGGACAGCCGGCTGTCCGGGCCGGATAGTTCGCTTTCGGCACCTGTGAACAGTGAAGAATCGGGCGCGTCGCGCCGCATGGATTTTCTGGTGGACGATCATCCCTTGCAGGACGAAATCGCCGAAAGCTCCATCGATATGGAGCGCCGTAACCAGTGGCTCAATGTGGCGCTCGACACGCTGAACGAGCGCGAACTGCACATTATCCGTGAACGCCGCCTCGATGACGATGGGGTGACGCTGGAGGCTCTGGGTGAAAAGCTCGGTATTTCCAAGGAACGTGTACGGCAGATCGAAAGCCGTGCGATGGAGAAGCTGAAGATCGCCTTGTTGAGCCAGCACGAACTGGCGGCCTACCAGGCATAGTTCGCGAGGGTCGGAAAACCAAGAAGAGGGGCCAGGCGGCTCCTCCTTAGTTTTGTGGTTCGGCTGTCTTGCCTTCGAGCCGGGAGGACCAATCCTCGACCTTGCGATTTTCAAGGCGGCGCACGGCATAGCGCTTCCAGCTGTCGGCGAGGTGCGAAAGCCCGGCCATCAAGGCCAGTTCGTCATAGTTCAGCGTATCGACATAAAGCAGATGCCAGACGCGATGCAGCGTCCATTCCGGTGAAGGGCGGTCGACAAGCGTCAGCGAATCGCCGGCTTCCACATGACCTTCTTCCAGAACGCGATAGTACCAGCCCGTCCGTCCCGTCTTCTGGACGCGGACCGCCATATCCGCTGTTGCAAAACGCTCGTTCAATTTCCAGCAAGGCTGGCGTCCCTGCGATACTTCCACAAGCGCACTGCCAAGGCGAAACCGGTCTCCCACGGCGACATTGCGTTCATCGAGACCGGAGGTCGAGATGTTTTCGCCAAAGGCGCCCCTTGCGCCGAGACGCGGATTGTCACCGATTTCTTCGCGCCAGAGGGCGTAATGGTCATGCGGATAATGGTGGAGCGCCTTTTCTGGTCCGCCATGCACCTTTCGGTCGCCCTGCGCGTCGCAGTCCAGCCCTTCGAATGTCACACGAACCTTGCCGGATACCGGCTGCTTGTCGATGCCGCTTGGGACGCCACGGCTCCCGAGAGGGGCGACTTTTCCGGCCAGCACTGAGTGGACAAGTGTTTCCGTCATTCTGTCTTACTCGCTTATCAGCTTCACGCGGTCGCCGACCGAAACTGTCGCCCCCGCAGACATGGCATTGAGAAGGCGGAATAGTTCCAGCTTGCGTGTCGTACCCTGCATGCGGGCCGACAGGCTGGCCAGCGTGTCGCCGGGCTTCACCGTTACGACACGGATGCGAAGCGGCTTGATGGAGTTCTGTTCGGCAGGCGACAGCAGGCGGAACGATTGCGTGACAGTTTGTGAGGCGGGCAGAAGGGCATTGCTGCCTTTCGGTGCCGCTGTAAGGAAGCGATAGACCTTGTTATTGGCGCCGATGACCACAATGTCGAACTGCCAGCGATCGGCGCTGGCACGCGCGGTCGCGGCGGGCAAACCATTGATGGTGGTGGTCTGGATCGAACTATCGTCGAGACCTGTCACCCAGCCGGAGCGGATATAATCGGCTAGGTTCGAGCCCGCTGGAAGAGATGCGCCATCGAAACGGATGGCCACTTCGCCGGGGCCGCTGGCCATGACCGCATTGGCCGAATTGTCGATGCTGAAACCATCCGGCGCGCGGAAGGTGACGCCGAGCTTCGGGTGGATGAAGGTCTGTTCGCGGACATAACCCTCACTGGGCGAGTCGCCATAAAGAAGACCATCAATGCCGTCGAGGAAGGAATCACGATCGGTCGTGCCGACGCCCGGTGCGCCGATGCGACGTGCATGACCAAGCGCAAGCTGGATGCGCTGTGGCGTTGCCGGGTGGCTTGCGAGAAAGTCGAGGCTTGCATCGGTTGCGCCGGAAACCGAACGGAAGCTCTGATAGGCTTCCATCGACTGCAGGAAACGTGCCGAAGCGAACGGATCGTAACCGGCTTCACCGATCATCTTGATCCCGATGGCATCCGCCTGCAATTCCTGATTACGCGAGAACTGGGCAAGCCGCAGCTTGCCGCGCAGCTCTTCTTCACGGCTGGCGGATTCATTATGCAGCACTTCGCTGGCAACACGACCGGCAATGGCCGTCTCCGCCTCCTTCTCCTGGCGCAAAATACCATGATTGGCGATGACATGGCCCATTTCATGGGCGATCACGGCCGCAACTTCGGAGGAGTCGTTGGCGAGCGCGAGCAGGCCGCGCGTGACATAGAGATAGCCGCCCGGCAATGCGAAGGCGTTGATATTGGGGCTGTCGAGAATGGTGATGCGATAGGTCTGGTCCGGCTTGTCGGTAACCGTCGTCAGCTTGCCGACGATCTTGGCCACCATGCGCTCAAGCTTCTGGTCCTTGTACTCGCCGCCATAGGTCGCGAGAATGCGCGGATGCTGCTGGGCGCCGAGCTGCGCGAGCCGATCGTTGCGCGTCACATTGTCGACCGTCACGGGATTGTCGGACGGCTGCAGTCCCAGATCCTTGCTGGAATTGATCGACTGGCAACCGGAAATCAGGGCGACCGCAAGCAAGCCAAGGCCGATGGCTGGTTTCCGCCAATTTTGCTGCGTCCATTCTGGCAGGGAGATGGGTAGACACAGGAAGGCCCGGGAACGGGTCGATTGACGGAACAGTATTTTATCCTCGCTTCTGAATCAGATTGCTTGATCCGTGGCCAAATCTAGTCACAGACCAGAACGCATACAAGCAGTACAAGAAATCTGCAGCGGTTCTTCCGGCAGATTGCGAACAAAATATGTCCGCAGCCGTAACTCTATTTGAGGTTCAGCCCGAATTCCGCTTTTCGCCGATATAGCGCCGCAGGGCCTCCGGTCCAGTCGGGGAAAGCAGTTCAACAGCAGGCCCCATCGCGGAAATGCGACCAGTGTCGAGAAAAAGCAACACTGCGTCGAGGTAGATTGTTGCATCTTCCGGCGTGTGGGTGACCATCAGCACCGTCATGCCGGTTTCAAGCTGAAGCTCCCTGACCAGATCCAGCATTTGATGCCGCAGCGCGGGGCCCAGCGAGGCAAAGGCTTCGTCAAGGAGTAGAACAGGGCGCTGGCGTATGAGCGCGCGGGCAATCGCCACGCGCTGCCGTTCGCCGCCGGAAAGCGCTTCAGGCTTGCGCTGTTCCTTGCCCGCAAGGCCGACACGCGAGAGAGCTTCCGCGATGTCGGCGCGATCCTTTGCAGAGAGTTTCAGGTTCGGCGAGCGCCCGAGACCGACATTCTGCTCGACGCTCAGATGGGCGAACAGGTTGTTTTCCTGGAACACCATCGAAACGGGCCGGTCCGCCGGTGAGAATTCGCTGACGTCGTTGCCGCCTATCAGGATGCGGCCGGATTGCGGAAATTCAAAACCGGCAATCAGGTTGAGAAGCGTCGATTTGCCCGAACCGCTTGGCCCGACAATCGCGGCGATGACGCCGCCTTTTATCGTCGCATCGAAATGCATGGCGGTTTCGCCATAGCTGAACCGAACGTTATCGAGGCGGATTTCGGTAGCCGCGTCCATCGGGGCATTCATAGAGAAGGCGTTTCCTTTCGGGATGCGCGATCCGCGATCATCATCAGTGCGAGGCACAGCAAGCCGAGAATGAGCGCCAGGCCCGCTGCATCGAATGTGCGATAGCTGCCCATGCGCTGCAAGAGAAGATAGGGGAGGGTCAAAAGCGCGTCGCTGCCGAACAGGGCAATCGTGCCAAGGTCGCCAAGGGAAAGCGCCATGGCGAAAGCAAAGGCCATGCCGAGGGGCTTGCGGATCGAAGGCCAGTCGATGAGCCGGAAACGATTGAGGCCATGAATGCCCAACTGTGCGCAAAGACGGTTGTGGCGGCTTGCCGCCGTGTCCCATGCCGGGCGCAGGAGACGCACGGCGAAGGGCATGGCCATGGCGGCATTGACGGTGACGACCATGAAAGGCGCCATTGCGAAAGGATTGGTGAAATGGCGAAGCAGGATGAACCAGCCCGCGCCGATCACGATGGGCGGCATGACGAGGATCAGGCTCGCGCCGGTATCGAAGATGTTGGCGAGTTTACGTTTTTTCACCGCTTCCCGTGCCGACACAAGCGCAAGCGACAGAATGACCGATAGCAGTGCCGCTGAAAAACCGAGGGCAAGGCTGGTGCCGATGGCGCGCCAGACTGTTTTCTCGGTCAAGAGCCGCACCAGATCGGCGGCGAGGCCGGAGACGACAACGCCCGTGATCGGCAGCGCGACATAGAGAAAGCCTATCCCGATGACGATGATGTTGACGGCGCGTTCAGCCGGAGGGGCCTTACCGTAGCGTCGCGGCGTTGCCGCATGGGTAAAGCCTTCTTCGGACGGGCTTCCGGTGAAACGGAGGGCCAGAAGCACGAGCAATGTCAGCGCAAGCTGTGTGAAGGTGAGCGCGACGGCGCGGCCCGGATCGAAATCGAAATGCAGGCTTTGATAGATCGCAACTTCCAGCGTGGTGGCGCGGGGGCCGCCGCCGAGCGTCAGCACGGTGGTGAAGCTTGTCACGCAGAGCATGAAGATGAGGCCGATCATGCCCGGCAGGTTGCGGCGGATCACCGGCCATTCGATAAGCCGGAAGCGCGCCCGATTGCCCATGCCAAGCTGCGCGGCAAGTTTCCAGTAATCGGTCGGTATCGATTCGTAACCAGCCAGAATGAGACGGACTGCGAGCGGCATGTTGAAGAAAATATGGGCGATGAGGATACCGGTGATGCCGTAGATGTCCGGCTGGAACGGATGCCCCGCAGCTTCTGACAGATGGGCAATGAACCCGTTGCGGCCATAGATGCTGGTGACGCCCAGCACGGCGACAAGGGCTGGCAGAGCAAGCGGCAGGGCAAACAGGCGCAGGATCAGCCCGCGCCCCGGAAAACTTGCTTCGGCATATAGTGCACGGGCGACCGGTACCGCAAACAGCACGGATAGCAGGCTCGAAGCGATTGCCTGCAGGATCGTGAAGCGCGCAACCCGCCAAAGATAGGCGTCGAAATTGGCCGCGGCATCGAAGCCGCCGCGGCCCGCTTCGAATGCAAGCGCCACAAGCGCGCCACCGGCAAGCACAACCAGAAAGCAAAGCGCCATCATGCCCGCGACCGGTCTGGCGGCGAATATGTCTTTCGAGCGTTGCTGTGCCGGAAATGCCGTCATTTGCTGGTCGCGGCCAGCCATTCATCGACCCACGCCTTGCGGTTCCCGGCCACTTCGTCCGACGGGATGAGAAGCGTTTTTTCCGGCTTCGGCATCGCATCGAAAGCCGCTGGAAGCGGAGCGGAGGTCTTGCCTGCCGGGTACATCCAGTTGGTTTCGGGGATGGCGTCCTGAAAGCCGGGACCGGTCATGAAAGCCAGAAACTTTTGCGCCAGAGGGTTCTTCGCGCCGGTGGTGGTCTGGGCGGCCAGTTCGATCTGGAGATAATTGCCCTCTGGATAGGCGAGGGCCTTATAGCGATCCGTCTTTTCCGCGATCATGTGATAGGCGGGAGACGTCGTATAGGACAGCACCATCGGGGCCTCGCCCTTGGTGAAGAGACCATAGGCCTCCGACCAGCCGGGCGTGACGGTGAGAATGCGCTTTTGCAGTTTCTGCCAGGCTGCTTCCGCTTCAACTCCATAGACCGATTTCATCCAAAGCAGCATGCCAAGCCCCGGCGTCGAGGTACGCGGGTCCTGCAGCACGATCTTCTGGGAAGGATCGCCTTCGACCAGTTCCTTCAGGCTCTTTGGAGGATTGGGCAGCTTTTCGGAATCGTAGACCACGGCGAAATAGCCATAATCATAGGGAACGAAGATATCGTCCTTGAAGCCGCCCGGAACGTTTACATTGCTCTGGTCGATGCCGCTTGGAGCAAAAAAACCGGTGGCCCGCGCTTCGGTCGTCAGGTTGGTATCGAGACCAAGCACGATGTCGGCTTTGGTATTGCTGCCCTCAAGCTTGAGGCGATTGAGCAGGGCAACGCCGTCGGCGGAAGCAATCCAGTCGACTTCGCAATCGCATTCCTTTTCGAAGTTTTCCTTGACCTTCGGCCCCGGACCCCATTCGGAAACAAAGCTGTCATAGGTATAGACGGTGAGCTTGTCTTTCGCCTGCGCCGAAGGCGCAAAGGCGACGGCTGCGGAAAATGAAAAAGCCAACAAAGACAAAAGCCGCATCACGGCACTTCCTTTCTTTCTATACAAGAGGATTGAGCGCCGTTTATGGAGCATCTAATCCCTCCGCCGGTGCAAACCGGATCAGGTTCAGCGGGTTGGCCGTTTTATTCAGCATTTCCGGGCGCAAAACCGTTTTACACTTTTGCTGGAAATGCTCTTTGGACCTCTCAGCCGTCCGCGAAAGCAGACGGCACCCCGTTAGAGCGATTGCGACAATAATCTTTCAGGCGAGGAATGGCAACGGCAGCGAATGCAGGCTTCCGGCCCGGATTTACCCGTGTTATGAGCGGCTTATGAGCACATTCGTCATTCTTCTTGGCGGCGATCTGGTCGTGACCGATCGCCTGAAACGCCAAATTGCAGGTGCGCGTATTCTCGCTGCCGATAGCGGGATTCGCCACGCTGCCGCTCTCGGTTTTGAACCGGAACTCTGGCTTGGCGATTTCGATTCGACCTCTGCCGAGCTGCGCGCGCAATATGGTCACGTGCCGCAGAAGACGTTTCCGTCCGCCAAGGATATGACGGACGGTGAACTGGCCGTCGAGGAGGCTTATGCGCGGGGCGCGGATCGCGTGATCCTTTGTGGCGCCTTCGGCGGGCAGCGCACCGACCACACGCTTCTGCATCTGACCATGGCGACAGCGCAGGCTGCAAAAGGGCGCGACGTGCTTCTGTCCAGCGGGTCGGAGGAGGCCTGGCCCCTGCCACCCGGCGATTATGTTTATGATTTTCCGGACGGGACGCCGTTCAGTGTTATCAATTTCAGCACCGTAGAAGGTCTTTCGATCACAAATGCGGAGTGGCCGTTAGATAATGTTACACTGCCTTTCGGCTCTTCCTGGACAGTTTCCAACGTCGTTCGTGGAACGCTTCGCGTTACTGCGCATTCTGGACTAGCGATACTTATCGCCAATCTGGTGATGGAGGATCAACCGCACTGAGGCTGCTAACCTTATCAATCGAAAGAGCTTGACGCTGACAATTGAAACGTATTGTAAATGGGTCAAGCGGGTGTCATCTGCTTTACGCCGAAATTGGGGACGCAAAGTCGGTGATTAGTTCAACTCTTGTAGGAGATGTTTCAATGAAGTCACGTCTTACGATGATTGCTGTTGCTGGCGTGCTCGCGTTCTCGACGGCTGCATGCACGACGAATGAACAGCGCACGGCCGGTTACGGTGTTGGTGGCGCGGCAATCGGTGCTCTCGCCGGTGGCGCAATCGGCGGCAATGGCCGCGGTGCACTCACGGGTGCTGCGATCGGTGCGGTTGCCGGTACGCTGCTTGGTGCAGCCCAGACCCGCAATGGCGTGCAGTATTGCCGTTACCGCGATCCGTATGGCCGCGTGTACGAAGCGCCTTGCCAGTAATTGCTGGATAAATAAGTTTTGCGGACAGGCCGGGGAAACCCGGCCTGTTTGTTTTTCACGGGCCTTTTGGTGCCGTTCCATTTGACAGAACGGCTTTTGTCGCGGACAAGCAGGGCGGAATTTTCAATCCTGTTTATCGTAGAGAACCATGGCACCACCACTCCTTCGTCTCGACCAGATCAAGCTCACCTTCGGGGGCACGCCGCTTCTGGAGGATGCAAGCCTTTCGGTGAGCGAGGGCGACCGCATCGCGCTGGTCGGGCGTAATGGTTCGGGTAAATCGACCCTGCTCAAGATTGCTGCCGGTATGGTGGAAGCGACATCGGGCGAGGTTTTCAAACATCCCGGTGCAACTGTCCGCTATCTGCCACAGGTGCCGGATATGGACGGCTTCGCCAATGCGCGCGCCTATGTGGAAGCAGGGCTGGGGCCTACCGACGACCCGCATCGCGTCACCTATCTTCTCGAACATCTGGGGCTGACCGGCGAAGAGAAGCCGGATCATCTTTCCGGTGGTGAGGCGCGGCGTGCTGCCCTTGCGCGTGTGATCGCGCCGCAGCCCGATGTGCTTCTGCTCGACGAGCCGACCAACCATCTGGATCTGACCACCATCGAATGGCTGGAAGGCGAGTTGCGCCAGATACGCTCGGCCATCGTCCTGATTTCGCATGACCGGCGCTTTCTGGAAAATGTCAGCCGGGCGACCGTCTGGCTCGATCGTGGCATAACGCGCCGTCTGGAGCAGGGATTCGGCCATTTCGAGGAATGGCGTGACAAGGTGCTCGAAGAAGAAGAGCGCGATCATCACAAGCTCGGACGCCAGATCGCGCGTGAGGAACACTGGCTGCGTTACGGCGTCACGGCGCGCCGCAAGCGCAACATGCGCCGTCTTGGCGAATTGCATTCCATGCGCGCCGATTTTCGCAATCATCGCAAGGCGCAAGGGACGGCGGTGCTGGCGGCAAGCGATGCGAAGGAATCCGGGAAGCTGGTGATCGAAGCCAAGGGGCTGAGCAAGGCCTATGGCGAGCGCGTACTGGTCAAGGATTTTTCGATCCGCGTGCAGCGCGGCGACCGCATCGGTCTTGTCGGCCCCAACGGTGCGGGAAAGACGACGCTTCTGTCGCTTCTGACCAGCAAGCTTGAACCGGATTCGGGAACCTTGCGGCTTGGCGTCAATCTTGAAATGGCGGAACTGGACCAGAAGCGCGAAAGTCTCAATCTGGACGAGACGCTGGCCCATTATCTGACGGATGGGCGCGGCGAAAGCCTCGTCGTCAACGGCGAGCAGCGGCATGTCGTGTCCTATATGAAGGACTTTCTGTTCCAGCCGGAACAGGCACGCACGCCCATTCGCGAGTTGTCCGGCGGCGAACGCGCCCGCCTGATGCTGGCTCGCGTTCTGGCGCGTCCTGCCAACCTGCTTATCCTTGACGAACCGACCAACGATCTCGACATGGAAACCCTTGATCTGCTGCAGGAGTTGGTCGCAGGGTTTCCCGGCACGGTCATTCTGGTTAGCCACGACCGCGATTTTCTGGATCGCACCGTTACTTCGGTTATTGCGCCGGAAGGTGACGGGCGCTGGCTCGAATATGCGGGCGGCTATGCCGACATGATGGCGCAGCGCAAGGAGCAGGCCTTGAACCGGCGCTCGGTCAAGGCGTCTGGCGGCAGAAGTGACGAAAAGCCGGAAGAGGACGCACCGCAGCCCAAGCGTGAGGAAAAGCGCAAGCTTTCCTACAAGCAAAAATTTGCGCTGGAAACGCTGCCGGGCAAGATGGACGCTCTTGCGAAGGAAATCGCCGTGCTGGAAGGCAAGCTCGCCGATCCGCAGCTTTACGCCAAGGACCCGACGCTTTTCGCCAAGACCGCCGACCTGCTTGAGAAGAAGCGCTCCGAAAATGCAGCCATGGAAGAAGAATGGCTGGAGCTGGAAATGCTGCGAGAGGAAATCGAAGGGTAGGACTACCCTTCGATGGATGCTCTGAAGTTTAACGGCTTGCCTCGTTCAACAAGGTGATTTCATCCTCGCTGAGTTCCAGTTCGGCTGCGGCGATCAGTTCGCCCAGCTGGGCCGAGCGTGTGGCGCTGGCAATGGGGGCTGTGACTGACGGCTGGGCGATGAGCCAGGCGATCGCAACCTGAGCAGGCGTGACATCGAGATTGCGGGCCACGTCATCAAGTGCCGCAATGATCCGCGACCCGCGATCCGTCAGATATTTTTCGACTGATTTTCCGCGCGCGCTTTGTCCGAGATCGTCAGCGGAACGGTATTTTCCGGTCAGGAATCCCGCAGCCAGCGAATAATAGGAAATTACGCCGATCTCGTTGTCACGACAGATTTTTGCCAGCCCGTTTTCGAAATCCCCGCGATCATAAAGATTATAAAGCGGTTGCAGGCTTTCGTAGCGCGGCAGGTCATGTGAATGGGCGACGTTCAGCGCCTCGGTCAGTCGCTCCGGCGTAAGATTGGACGCACCGATGGCCCGCACCTTGCCGGCCTCCATCAACTCCTTATAGGTGCCGAGCACATCTTCGAACGGTGTTTCCGGGTCATCCCAGTGCGATTGATAGAGATCGATGTAATCCGTCTGCAGCCGCTTGAGGGAAGCATCGACCGCCTTGCGGATATAGGCCGGGGAAAGGCCCTTTTCGTCAGGCCCCAATTCGCCGCCGACCTTGGTGGCGATGACCACCTTGTCGCGCAGGCCGCGGGATTTCAGCCAGTTGCCGATAATGGTTTCGGATTCGCCGCCCACATTGCCGGGCGCCCAGGCGGAATAGACATCGGCTGTGTCGATGAAATTGAAACCGGCATCGACAAAACGGTCGAGAAGCGAGAACGATGTCGCTTCGTCGACCGTCCATCCAAATACATTGCCGCCGAAGCAAAGCGGCGAAACACTAAGTTCGGTACGTCCGAGCTTTCTGAACTCCATAGATCCTGTCCCCTTCCTCTGAGTGTCCGATTCACAAACCACCATGCCTTGCTGCAATGGCGCTTTTTCTCAGACACTGAATACGGACCGCGAATGATCCGTCGGGTTTCGATTTCAGGAAGAGGAGAGGCTCCGGGAAGAGCCGAAATCAGCTCATGCCAAGTGCGTCCATATAGAGCTGCAGCATGGCTTCTTCTTCCTGACGTTCATGGTCTTCTTTTTTACGCAGACGAATAATGGTCCTCACGACCTTGCTGTCAAACCCCGAACCCTTCAATTCCGCGTAAACTTCCTTGATATCGTCGCCGATGGTCTTTTTTTCTTCTTCAAGGCGCTCGATGCGCTCGATGAAAGCACGCAACTGGCCGACAGCAATCGTTTGGGCTTCGCTGGTAATGTCGTCGCTCACGAGGAGTTCTCCAATTCAAATTCAATGATGATGCGGTCGCGCACGGCGCGAAACCGCTTCTCGAAAGTCTGGACCGTTTTTCCCGCGAGTCGCAGGCAAAATTAAGAGCCTTTTTCGATGCACGACCCGATTTGGCGGGTCAAGCCCTGTGGATAGCGGGCAAAGCCTCTCCTGACAGGCCCGTTATTCGATGCGATCGGCGCGCGAGCCGAAATGCCGGACAGTGTGGATGTCGGGAAGTGTATTGATATGCGCGATCATGGGGGCAAGCCGGTGGGCCCATTCAGCCGCTCCCTTGTCATCGGCAATCAGGTCCTGCCGCACTTCGATCAGGACATGGGCGAAGCCCTTCGCGGTCGCATGCCGGTACATGGCGTCGTTCTTGAGCGCGCCGTCATAAGGTTCGTTATCGCCGACCGTCAGGTCAGGGTTTTCACGCAGCAGCGACAGAAGCGGCTTTACGGCTCGGTCGTCCTTGTCCCAGAGAAGGCCGATCTGCCAGGGACGGGCCTTGTGCTTCCAGCGCGGCGTAAAGGAATGGATCGAAACGATGAAGGGCGCAGCCCCGCTTTCGGCCGCCACGCGTTCGCTCGCCCGGGCAACCGCGTCGTGATAGGGGCGGTAGAAGCGTTGGAGGCGTTCTTCACGTTCGCCTGCGGACATCGGATAGTTGCCGGAGATGACCGCCCCGTCGGACAGCTGCATGATCAGCGTCGGATCGTCCTCCCCGCGATTGGGATCGATCAGGAGGCGCGAAAAACCACCGAGGACCGCCGGCGCGCTCAGACGGCTGGCGAGCCCGCGCGTCAAATTCTCGACGCCGATATCATAGGCGATATGACGGTCGAATTCACTTTTCTGCAAACCAAGCGTGCCATATTCGGCTGGAACATCGCGCCGTGCATGGTCGGCGGTCAGGAGCAGGCCGAGGCTGAAATCTCCATCGACAGTGTATACCGGTGAGAATTGTGTCGAAGCGATTGATCCGGATTGAAGCGGCATAGGGCGGAATCCGAGGCTGAACTTTGAGATTATTTCTGTGTTGTGCGGGAAGCTGTTTCAGGTCTGTCATGAGAAAGCCGGGATTGCAACGATCATTCTTCGATCGAGAGTACCTGTAATCAATGGGATTGCGTTGACATCAAAGGCGAAACTGCCGAAAAGAGAGCGACCCGAAACGGGATGTCCCCGAGATGGATTTCCTTGTGCAATATAAATTGTTCGATAAAACCGATAGCGGGCTGAAGGGGTTCTGCGTATGCGACTTCCACGATCTCTAGTTTTGTTTGCCGGTGTGCTGATGACTGCGCTGGGCATGACATCCATAGAGGCCAGGGCGGATTTCCGCGTATGTAACGCAACCCAGAACCTGGTCGGCGTTGCCATCGGCTACCGCGCCAAGACCGGCTGGGTGACCGAGGGCTGGTGGCATATTGAAGGCGCTGCCTGCAAGACGCTGCTCGAAGGCCCGCTTTCATCCCGCTACTACTACCTCTACGCCGAAGACGCCCAGGGCGGCGGGCGCTGGGAGGGCAAGGTCAACATGTGCGTGGCCGAAAAAGAATTCCGTATTACTGGCGTCCAGGATTGCTTCGCGCGCGGTTTCCAGCGCAACGGCTTCCAGGAATACGACACCGGGGAACAATCGAGCTGGATGGTTCAGCTCACCGATGAAACGCCGACAGAAAACCCCACTGTTACAGGAACGAATAGTCAATGAAGCGCAACCGCAAGGTCAAGATTCTCGCCACGCTAGGTCCGGCGTCAGGCGAGGAAGCCGTCATCCGCAAGCTGTTTGAGGCAGGCGCGGATGTGTTCCGCATCAACATGAGTCACGCCGACCATGATCTGATGCGCACCCTCGTCAAGCGCATTCGCAATGTGGAAAAGGAACTGGGCCGTCCGATCGGCATTCTGGCCGATCTTCAGGGTCCGAAGCTGCGCGTCGGCAAGTTCAAGGACGGTAAGGTCGATCTCGTTCCCGGCCAGACCTTCACCCTCGACAATAACGAAGCGCCCGGCGATGAAACCCGCGTCTATCTTCCGCACCCGGAAATTCTTGAAGCTGTCGAGCCGGGTCATCGCCTGCTGATCGACGATGGCAAGCTGCACCTCGTAGCCGAGGCAAGCGACGGCAAGTCGATCCGCTGCAAGGTGATCTCCGGAACGCGCATTTCGGATCGCAAGGGCGTCAGCCTCCCGGATACGACGCTTGGCGTCGGCGCGCTGACGGAAAAGGACCGCAAGGACCTCGACGCCGTTCTGAAGGAAGAAATCGACTGGGTTGCGCTTTCCTTCATCCAGCGTCCGGAAGATCTGGCCGAGGTGCGCAAGGTTTCGCGCGGCAAGGTCGGCCTGATGTCGAAGATCGAGAAGCCGCAGGCCGTGACGCGTCTTGATGAAATCATCGAGCTTTCTGACGCATTGATGGTTGCGCGCGGTGATCTCGGCGTTGAAATGCCGCTTGAAAGCGTTCCGGGCATTCAGAAGCAGATCACCCGCAAGGCACGCCGCGCCGGCAAGCCGGTCGTGGTCGCCACGCAGATGCTGGAATCGATGATTACTGCTCCGGTTCCGACCCG
The DNA here is from genome assembly GCF_049065885.1 of Brucella sp. IR068. Lineage (NCBI taxonomy): Bacteria > Pseudomonadati > Pseudomonadota > Alphaproteobacteria > Hyphomicrobiales > Brucellaceae > Brucella > Brucella sp. IR068. Next base: position 115,098 of record NZ_JBAKHE010000008.1, read on the forward strand.
CGCCGAAGTTTCCGACGTTGCGACCGCGGTGTTTGAAGGTGCTGACGCGATCATGCTTTCGGCTGAATCCGCCTCCGGCCAGTACCCGGTCGAAGCTGTCGCCACCATGAACCGCATCGCGGAGCAGGTGGAAAAGGAACCGACCTATTCGACCATCATCGATGCGCAGCGCGCAGCACCGGAGCCGACTGGTGCCGACGCAATCTCGCTCGCTGCACGCCAGATCGCGGAAACGCTGAAGCTTTCGGCCATTGTCACCTATACCGCGTCCGGCACGACCGGCCTGCGCGCTGCCCGCGAACGGCCGCGCACGCCGATTATCGCTCTGTCGCCGGTTGTCGATACCGCCCGCAAGCTGTCGCTCGTCTGGGGCCTGCATTGCGTTGTTACCGATGATGCGCACGACCTTGAAGACATGGTCAACCATGCTTGCGAAATCGTCTTCCACGAAGAGTTTGGCAAGGCAGGCGACCGCGTCATCATCACCGCCGGTGTCCCGTTCGGAACGCCGGGCGCGACCAACATGCTGCGCATCGCCTATATAGGGCCAGATGGAAAATCGGGCATCTAGACTGGCGATATTCCGGCCGTGACGGCCTGCAAATGGCGTCGTTTTGCGCTTCCGGTGCTCATGTGCGTTCTTTGACGCAAAGTCTAATCCGAAAAGTCTGCAACTTTTCGGGACTATGCGTGGAAGTACATTCCGCACCGGTTCTCAAACTCCACCATTTTCGGCTCGCCACAGCCGGAATCTCATCCAGTCGTGGCAGACGCCATCCAAAAAAACGCGCTCTTTGAGAGCGCGTTTTTCTTTGAACAGAGATGAATTGGAGGAGGCAGGGACGCTCTAAGTCCGAGTGTCGGTCAGTTCATCAGCCAGATCATTGAAGTTCTTCTGTGCGTCGCGCATCATCGGATAAACGATCAGGGCCTGTTCATAGGCTTTCAGCGCCTGTTCCTTGAGGCCGCGCAGGCGCAATATGGCCGCCATGCCGGTCAGGGCGCCATAATGGCGCGGTTCCAGTTCCAACGTACGATTGATGTCGTACATGGCATGGGCATAATCTTTTTTAAGGAAATAGACCGTAGCGCGACGGTTCCATGCTTCCGCATATTCCGGGTCGAGCGCGATCGCTTCGTTCAGGAAGTCGATGGCCGAAGGATAGCGCTGCTCCAGCATCGCCGCGTTCGCCCATTGCATGAGGAGATCGACTGTTGCGCTGCCCGACTGCGACCACAGCGTGTTGATCTGCGAAGCAATGCGCCGTGCCTTGGCTTCATCCGTTGTACGGCGAAGATCGGCAAAGAGCTTGTCGAGGCGCTCTTCAGGCGTTTGGGCTGCATCCGGCGCAGGTTTTTCCGGGGTCGGTTTCTGTTCGCTGTCGGGGCCGGTCTGAACGGGCGTCAGCGGTGCGGTAAGCGGCACCTTGCCGGGCGCGACTTCGGCATAAGCCGACGGCACAGTTGCACCCAGCGATGCGACCACAGAAAAAGAAACCAGACATGCAAAAACGTTCCGCATGCGCATAGATTTTATCATGCGCAGCGAAACGTCAAATGCAAAATCAGAAATAAGATTAGCCCTGGCGAGCCTTGTAGCGCGGGGCGGTCTTATTGATGATGTATACGCGGCCCTTGCGGCGGACCAGCTGGCAGTCGCGATGACGGGCCTTAAGCGCTTTAAGCGAGTTCTTGATCTTCATGTCAATCACCGGTCTTGTTGGCCCGTTGACGTGCAGATGCCGCGGGGCTTCATAAAAACAGGCGCCCGAGGCGCCAATTGGTTACAGGCACTGTTAGATGCCCGAAGGGTTGGCCGAAATACACAAGGTTTCAGGCAAATGTCAACTCCTGAGCCGCAGATTCAGGGTGCAGGAGCTGAAATTCTTGGCAGGCGGCAAAAGATTCATCGGGAATCGACGGGATTCCCGATGAACATCATTTCCTGCGAGGCTGGATGCGCGTCACATGGCCCATTTTGCGGCCCGGACGTGCTTCCTTTTTACCGTAGAGGTGCAGCACGGCATCCTTTTCGGAGAGAATCGCTGGAACCTTGTCGACGTCGTCGCCGATCAGGTTTTCCATTACGCAATCGGAATGGCGTTCGGTGCTGCCGAGAGGCAATCCGGCAACGGCGCGGATATGCTGTTCGAACTGCGAAATGGCGCAGGCCGCTTCCGTCCAGTGGCCGGAATTATGGACACGCGGGGCAAACTCGTTCGCCAGCAGCGTTCCGTCCTTCAGGACGAAGAATTCGAGCCCCAGCACGCCGACATAATTAAGCGCATTCAAAAGCTTTGTAGCGGCTTTGCGGGCAGCTTCCGCTGTGTTCTCGGAAATCGCAGCCGGAACGGTCGAGGTGGCAAGGATGCCGTCCTTGTGCACGTTTTCGGCAATATCGAAGATTGCGACGTTTCCAGACCGGTCGCGTGCTGCAATCACCGAGACTTCACGTTCGAAATCGACGAAACCTTCGAGGATCGCCGGGGCGCGATTGATGGCAAGAATCGCCTTGTGGGCTTCGCTCTCGTCGAGCGAGGCCAGGCGGACCTGTCCCTTGCCGTCATAGCCCAGACGTCGCGTCTTGAGGATGCCGCGCTCGCCAAGCGCTCCCAGGGCCGCGATCAGGGATTCTTCATCGTCCACGAGGCGCCAGGGAGCCGTCTCGATACCGCTTTCATTGAGGAACTGCTTTTCGGCAAAGCGATCCTGCGAGACTTCAAGCGCTGCGGGCGGCGGCAGGACCAGAGCGGTTTCTGCCAGCCGGTCGGCGGCGCTCACCGGCACGTTCTCGAATTCGTAGGTAATGACATCGGAAGCTGCGGCAAGCTCCGCAAGCGCCTTCGGATCGTCATAGGCCGCGACGATCTGGTGATTGGCGACCTGTGCTGCCGGGCAATCGGCCTGCGGCTCCAGTATCACGGTTTGAAAGCCGAGCCGCGCTGCGGCCATGGCAAGCATCCTGCCGAGCTGCCCGCCGCCGATGATGCCGATGGTTGCACCGGGCTTCAGTACAGAAGTGTTCATATCAGGCCTCGTTTGAAGGACGTTCCGCTACGCTTTCCGTCTGCGCCGCGCGCCACTCGTCAAGACGGGCTGCGAGCGCCTCATCGTAAAGCGCCAAGACGGCTGCTGCGAGCAGTGCGGCATTGACCGCACCGGCGCGGCCGATCGCCAGCGTACCGACAGGGATGCCGGCCGGCATCTGGACGATGGAGAGAAGCGAGTCCTGGCCTGAAAGCGCCTTGGACTGGACCGGGACGCCGAAGACGGGAAGCGGCGTCATGGCTGCCGCCATGCCTGGCAGATGGGCTGCGCCGCCTGCGCCCGCGATGACGACCTTGAAACCTTCTGCCTTGGCGCCCTTGGCGAAGGCAACGAGACGATCAGGGGTGCGATGCGCGGAAACGATCCGGGCATCGAAGGAAATGCCGAGTGCTTCGAGTGTGTCCGCTGCATGGCGCATGGTTTCCCAGTCGGACTGGCTTCCCATGATGATGGCGACATCGGCAGTAACGCTCATTGATCTTCCTGCTCCGCTTCTTTCATGTAGTTGGTGGATGATGCTGAAAAGATAAAGCCGGGCGAACCCCGGCTCTAATTATGGATCGTTGTGGACATTCAGGCGATGATGTCGGGGATCACCCGATCTTCCATTTCCTGCAACTTGTCCTTGATTGCGAGCTTTTTCTTTTTCATGCGCTGCACGCGCAATTGGTCGCAGCCAACCGCTATCATGGCGTTTATGGCAGCATCGAAGTCCGCGTGTTCCTGTTTCAGACGTGCGACGGCCAATCTGATTTCGGCCTGTTCCTGATCGGACATGCGGTGCCCCGTTCTGTTGAATAGTTTTACGGGCTGCGCCAACCCATGAAAAGGTGCGGCGTCAGCCCGTTTCCGGCGAAGCCCTTATCACATTTTTCGCGTCAGGAAAATGCTACCACGACAAAATCGACTTTGCATCAAACTCATGCCAAACTGTCATGGTTCTGTCATGGACGCGGCTGTCGAAGGCGACAAACACCACCGCATCCTTGGCAGCCGGGACTGCGTGTTTGGCCCGGAAATACAGGAGATGTGCCGGGCGCTCATGCAGGTTGAATGGCGGGATGGCGGGCAAACAAGGTCCACGCCGTTCCGTAAATCAGGGAAATCAACCAAAGGAGATCTGATGATGGCTATCGAGTCCCATCTTGCCACGCTCGAAAAGAAGCACGGCGCTCTGGAACAGGAAATTTCCGAAGCCCTGGCGTCACCGGCAATGGATGACCTGCACGTTGCATCTCTCAAGCGCAAGAAGCTTATGCTCAAGGACCAGATCGAAAAACTGAGATCCCAGGTAACGCGTCACTGACAGGGAAGCCGCGTTTTGATCGCGGTTGGATAAGGCGTATCAAACCAAAGACTTTGGCTGTTGAAAGGTTCTCGCGAGCCTGAATTGCCTTGTCGTGGACAGGGAATGTTGCACCACAGCAGTGCGCTTTTCCATGTCATGGTCATGACGCTGTACTGCTGCATTGGCGGCTGTGCCACAGCCGCCGAACATATTGGTTCAATTATTTGATTGGTTCTGTTTGTCGATGGCGATTTTTAACGCCGTCAACCTTCCGTCTCCGCTCTCGGGTCAAGGTTCAACGCTTCCGGCGTAGCACCGCGTTCCGACGGCATGCTCATGAACTGGTCCTTGTTCTCTTTGGGAACCGAAGCGCGCCTGCGGGAGCGGAACAGCGCATAACCGGTGATGGAAATATGCGCGAGCATGGTGATGGCAAAGAGGCCTGAGGGCCAGAAAATATCCATCGCCGCAGCCGCCAGAAGCGGCCCAAGCATCGTGCCGAACCCGTAAAGCAGCAGAAGTCCGCTCGACACTTTCACGAAGCTTTCCGATGTTGCATGGTCGTTCGCGTGGGCGACCGCAACGGGATAGAGCGCATAGGCGAGCGCGCCGTAACAGCCGGTCATCGCGATAATGACGGGACCGCTGGTAGGCGCGACGAGAAAGGCGATCAGGCCAACCAGTGCCGCCAGAGCCGCAACGCTGGCGAGTACGAAACGCCGGTCCACCAGATCGGAAATGCGACCGATCGGAATCTGCATCAGGGCGCCGGCTGCGATGGTGACGCTGACCATCAAGGCGATCTCGGTGGTTGAAATCCCGGATTTCGCGCCAAATACCGCTCCAAGCGTACCCCAGGCGCCATTGGCGATGCCGATCAGTATGCAGCCGACAAAGGCTGCGGGGGAATTGTTATAGAGCGCCTTGAGATCGAGCTGCACTTCCGTCAGCGGCTTGGGGCTGACAGCCGTGGAAATCGCGGTCGGGATAAGGGCCAGGCAGAAGAAGACGCCGCTTATCATGAACAGGTGATCGGAGCGCACATCGCCTGCGGCCACCAGCATCTGCCCGGACATGGTGGCCCCATAGTTGACCATCATGTACATGCCGAAAATCTTGCCGCGTGATTCGTTGGTCGCCCGCTCATTCAGCCAGCTTTCGATGACCATGAAGGCACCGGCCATGGAAAAGCCGGTGAAAGCGCGCAGGATCACCCAGATGGTTGCATCCACGAAGACGCCGGAAAGCAGAGCGATGATCGCGGCTGATGCAGCAAAACATCCGAATGCCCGTACATGGCCGACGCGGCGCACAAGGCGCGGCGCGAACAGACAGCCCGCAACGAAACCGCCAGCCCAGGTGGTGCCGAGCATGCCCAGCGATGTGACCGAAAATCCTTCCGCGCCACCGCGCAGTGGCAGCAGGAGACCATGAAGTCCGGAGGCGATGAGGAGAAAGGCTGTGCCGCAAAGGAGGGCCAGAACCTGAATGTAAATGCGCAAAATTCTATTCCCGCAACTTGAAGCTGGGCCGTCGATGTCAAGCGGCCATTGCGATCAGTGACTATTGTTCCTAAACATTTCGTCCGGAAATGGTTCCGGCGATTTTGCTCCGGCATCCATTTCCGCTGACGAGTTCCCCTATCGAAACAATGCTTCCGCCGCTGCGCGGCTGTCGCCCTTTTTGAGGCGTTCTGCCTTCAATCGCTCTATTTCGGATTGCAGCAGGGCAATGCGCTGGTCGATCTCGGTGACCGAAAGCAGCGACAGTTCCTCCTGGCTCAGCGCCACGCTGCAGCGGGGCTTCGCCACATCCTCATCGAAACCGCTCATAGCCGTCCTCCGTGGTCAATGATGGCTCAGAAAAGATTTAACACCTTGAATCGTCGCATATATATTTGGGAAAATCGATGACGATTTCCCTAACGCGGTGTCTTGCATCCGTCATGCGGCATTTGTGCGACGGTGCCGATGGGGCACCTGACCACGGCGCAGGGTACGAAATCTGAATGGAGTCTTGAGCATGATGACCGACCTTCCTTCCCAGATGACCGCTATCGAAATTTCCGAACCGGGCAGACCCCATATGCTTCGCCCTGTTCAGCGCTCGGTGCCGGAACCCAAGGAAAGTGAAATTCTGGTGCGGGTGCGTGCCGCCGGGGTCAACCGCCCGGATGTCTTGCAGCGGCTGGGACAATATGCGCCGCCGCCCGGTGCGTCCGATATTCCGGGCCTGGAAATTGCCGGTGACATTGTAGCCGTCGGCAGCGGCGTCAAGCGTTTCAAGCTCGGCGATCAGGTCGTCGCATTGCTGGCTGGCGGTGGCTATGCCGAATATGCCGTCGTGCATGAAACCAATGCTCTGCCCCTGCCTTCCGGCTATGGCTACATCGAAGCGGCTGCTATCCCGGAGACTTTCTTCACCGTCTGGCACAATGTTTTCGAGCGCGGAGGATTGAAGAAAGGCGAGACGTTTCTGGTTCATGGGGGCTCGTCGGGGATCGGCACGACGGCTATCCAGCTAGCCAAGGCATTCGGCGCGACCGTCATTGCGACTGCTGGCTCTAAGGAAAAGTGCGACGCCTGTCTAAAGCTCGGGGCTGATCGCGCCGTCAATTATAGGGACGAGGATTTTGTCGAGGTCGTCAAGGACACGACCAAAGGCAGAGGTGCCGATGTGATTCTCGATATGGTCGGCGGTGACTACGTCGATCGCAATTACAAGGCTGCGGCCGAAGATGGCCGCATCGTGCAGATCGCCTTTCTCAATGGTGCGAAAGCCACGGCCAATTTCGCGCTGTTGATGACCAAGCGCCTGACCCATACCGGCTCCACGCTTCGTCCGCGGCCGGTCGAGTTCAAGGCTGGCATTGCGCGGGAACTGGAGGCAAAGGTCTGGCCGCTTCTGGCGCAGCGCCGCGTCGCGCCAGTGATGGACATGATCTTTTCGCTGAAAGATGCCTGGCGCGCGCATGAACGGATGGAGGAGGGGAGGCATATCGGCAAGATCGTACTCGATATTGCCTAGAGCCGTTCCAAAGCCGTCCTGTGTGGCGGCAAATGGCGCTTTGTGGTTCAGGCTCTTTAGCTTGAGAGCCATTCTTGCTCTGGCGACAAAAAAACGATATATAGGCCGTGATTTCCCGGAAATTGTGGTTTTGCCCACGTCCCGCGCCACCGGAGCGGACGAACAGAAGGATTATATCTAATGGCCACCCAGCTTCTTATGCCGAAGGCAACGGCCGTTTGGCTTGTCGATAATACGGCCCTGTCGTTTGACCAGATTGCCGCTTTCTGCAAGCTGCACCCGCTGGAAGTGAAGGCTATTGCCGACGGTGAAGCTTCGCAGGGTATCAAGGGTCTCGACCCGGTCATTACCGGCCAGATTTCGCGTGAAGAAATCGCGAAGGGCGAAAAGGACCCTTATTATCGCCTGAAGCTTGCCGAACCGAAGGTTCGTGTTCCTGAAGCCAAGCGCAAGGGCCCGCGTTATACGCCGCTTTCCAAGCGTCAGGACCGCCCGAATGCGATTCTCTGGCTGGTACGCAATCATCCTGAATTGAAGGATGCGCAGATTTCCCGCCTGATCGGCACGACCAAGTCGACCATCGAGCAGATTCGCAACCGCACGCACTGGAACTCGGCAAATCTGACGGCGATGGATCCGGTTACCCTCGGCCTCTGCTCTCAGATCGATCTCGACATCGAAGTCGAACGTGCGTCGCGCAATCGTCCGGCCGCGCCCGAAGCGGACAGCACCTTGCTGCCAGCTTCTGCGACCGAGAATTTCGATTATCGTGACGAGCAGCCTGCGGAAGACGAGCTCGATGCCGACAAGGTTTTCGCCAAGCTCTCTTCGCTCAAGGGCGCGAATACTGACGACGAAGACGAGGAAGAATAGTCGGGAAGCGACATCGCTTGCCGAAATGCAAGAAGCCCGGTTCTGCCGGGCTTTTTTGTTGGGTCAAGCTGCCGCCTCGCTGTTGGGAGTGGACGTCGCGGAGATCCAGACTTTGAGGGCGTCCGCATAGCGGTTGGCCGCATCCTCCAGCGCTTCGGTTGATATCTTGTCGGCGGCATACAGCACAAACGGCGTTGCCCAGCCGAGCCCGCAACGGTTCGCTGTTGCCCGCAATGGGGCGAAAAGTTCAATCATCGGGAACATGTTGCGCCCGCCTTCGCGATAGGCTTCGGGGACATTTCCTGCTGTCGCGGCGATCAGGAGCGGCGTCCCTTCGAGCTTGCGGCCCTCCTGCTCATAGGCAATGTAGAACATGCGGGTCAGTACGGCATCTTGCCATGCCTTGAGAAGGGGCGGTGTGGAATACCATTGGACCGGAAATTGCAGGACAATGCGATCAGCCGACAGAAGTCGCAATGCTTCACGCTCGCTATCCTTCAAGAAATCGATCCCCTGCGGATAAGCGGCCTGCATGTCGACGATCTCCGCGCCGGGCAATTTTGCAGCTGCGGCGGCAAGCGCTGCGTTGGTGCGGGATCGTGTCAGATCGGGATGAAAAAGTAAGATCAGCGTCTTGGACATGGTTGTCTCCTTCGGGCTGACGGAGACGATGCCACCAGTAACTAAATTGCTCCAATTTATAATAGATATATACTATTATTGATTTTATGAATTTACGTTCGCTCGATCTCAATCTTCTGGTGATACTGGATGCCCTTCTCGATGAAGCGCATGTGAGCCGGGCTGCTGATCGGCTTAACCTGACGCAGCCTGCTGTATCGAATGCTTTGCAGCGCTGCCGCGCCTTGTTCAACGACCAGCTTTTGGAACGGGCGCGCGGCACGATGCGGCGCACTCCGAAAGCGGAAACATTGCGTGCTTCCCTGAAAACTTTGCTGGCAGGGGTGGTCGACCTGGTTGATCCGCCCGAAGTCCCGCTTGTGTCGCTGCAGCAGACGATACGCGTCTGCATGGCGGATTATCCTGCCATCTTCGTCATAGGGCCTCTATTGAAGACGCTTGCGCACATTGCACCGGGGATCAATATCATTGTCCAACCGTGGCATGGTGCCGAGGCGGCGCGGGTGGCGCTCGTGACAGGAGAAAGCGATCTTGCCCTCTCCGTCTTTCCTGATGCGGATAAGGAGCTTCAGCGCCGCCTGCTGCTGGAGGAGAACTACATTATTGCAATGCGCCGGGATCATGCGGCAGCAAACGCATTCTCGCTGGAGAGCTGGCTTGCATATCCGCATATCCTCGTCTCCGGGCGCGGAGACGACAGCAGCCCGGTCGACCGCACGCTCGCGGAGCGGGGATTAAGCCGCCGAGTGGGTGTGGTTGTACCGAATTTCGGCATGGTGCCGGAATTGCTGGCCAACACCGATATGATCGCCATGCTGCCCTCGCGCTGTATGCCCGAGGATACGTCTTCCCTCGCGGCTTTTCCGCCGCCGATTCCCGTTGCAGGTTTTCCGTTGCATATCGCCTGGCACAAGCGCCGTCAGGAAGATCGCGGGGTACAATATGTGATCGAGCAGTTGGTCAGGATCATGATGGAAAAGAGAATCGGTTCGACAGGTCTGTCGTGAACAGACTGCCGAACCGGTTCAAGCGGCGGTTGCCTTGGGAGTAGCCGAAGTATTCAGTCCTTGAAGGCGTTATATTCGCTCAATTCCATGAGGCGGTAGAAATCTGCCAGCGTCTTGCCGCGTTCGGCGCGGAAGAGGCGGCCTGCGTCGCTCGCCTCCACGATGCGGTCGGTGCGGAATGTGCGGAAAGCATTGCGCAATTCGCACCAGCCGATAACCGTCCAGACCTTACCCCAGAACCAGAGGCCGAGCGGACGAATATCACGCTCGCTTTCGCGCGATTCCAGATCGCGATAGCGGATGTTGAGGACATTGCCCTGATCGACGGCGCGTTCCACCGCGTCGATGATGCGGCGCTCGTCCATGCTGATGCGCGCCGTTGGCGCGTGAATCTGCGTGCTGGTGATGCGGGCGCGCTCTTCCTTGGGCAGCACGGCTTCGATCTTGACGAGAGCCTCTTCCGCGCCCCGCGCCATGGAGACACCGCCCCAGGCGCGGATGAGGCGCGCCCCTGCGACAAGCGCCACGATTTCGTCGCGCGTGAACATGAGCGGCGGCAGCTCGAAACCCTGCCTCAGAATGTAGCCGACGCCTGCTTCGCCATCGATGGGGACGCCGGTCGATTGCAGGTCGGAGATGTCGCGGTAGATGGTGCGTTCGGAGACTTCCAACCGTTCGGCCAACTGGCGCGCGGTGACAAGCCTGCCACCGCGCAGGTGCTGAACGATCTGGAAAAGGCGGTCTGCACGGCGCATTCCGTTTTATTCTCCGTTGCAGTATCTGGTTTTGCGCTGTTCCAGATAACGATCCGGCCAGCCCAGATCCTTGCGCAGGTCTTTTGGCAGACCGTCGATGACGCGCTGTGTGCGGATAAACCGGCGGCGTTCGTCCTGCCTGCGCTTGTATTCCTTCAAGACTGCGATCAATGGTGCGATTGCGAGTGCCATGGTGAAAACTCCCTCATCCTTGGATACGCAGTATCGCACACCCCTCCTGACAGCTATCTGTCAGGAGCAAATCCGTCCTTTATTATCGTCCCAATGGAACGGGATCGCAACGTCACGCCTTGTAGCGCGGTGCTGCCATATAGCTGAGAGGCAGGCGCCCGCCATCGGCATAGATGGTCTGGCCTGTCACATAGCTCGCCTCCCGCGATGCCAGAAATGATGCTATCGAAGCAATTTCAGATGCTTGGCCGATGCGACCGAGCGGCGTTCGCGAAAGGATCGCGTTGCGGGCATCGGCGTCGGTGTTCACGGCGGAAAGCATGTCGGTCTCTATGGAGCCCGGGCCGATCGCATTGACGCGAATCCCCCAGCGAGCGAGCGCTACTGCCATGGAGCGTGTCAGTTGGTTCAATCCGCCCTTGGAAACGGAATAGGCGAGTTGCTCGGGCAGGCCGAAGATGGCGTTGATCGACGACATGTTGATGATTGTGCCCGGATCGCCGCCCGATTCGACGCGCTCCACCATGCGTTTGGCCACGGCCTGTCCGCACAGAAACGCACCCTTGAGATTGACCCGCATCACGCGGTCGAAATCTTCTTCCTTGAGATCGAGGAAATCCGCCTGATGCACGATACCGGCATTGTTGACGAGAATATCGATCTCGCCGAGGTTGGTTATGGTGAAGGTCAGGAGATTGTGAATGTCGAGCTTGTCGCCCACGTCGGCAGCCATGGGATGCACCGGGCCGAACTGCTCCAGATCCCTGGCTGCGCGCATGGCTGCGGCATTGTCGATGTCGGACAGGACAACGCTTGCACCGTCCAGCAGGAAGCGTTTTGCTATGGCATAGCCAATACCGCGGGCAGCGCCGGTGACGATGGCCACCTTGCCTTCTAATTGCATGGTCGATCTCCAGTTTGCGTGGAGATTGGACCGGCGGAAACCGCCGGTCAATAGTTCGGGAATGGATCAGGCGAAGGCGAGGCCAGTGTGACGCTCGCGCAGAACAGTGCTGATTTCGTCCAGAATAGCCGGGTCGTCAATTGTGGCTGGCATCGTCCATTCTTCGCCGTCAGCGATCTTCTGGATCGTGGAACGCAAAATCTTGCCGGAGCGCGTCTTCGGCAGGCGTTTGACGGTCAGCGCAAGCCGGAAGGCGGCAACAGGGCCGATGATGTCCCGCACCATGCTGACGCATTCCTTCTCCACCTCCTGCGGATCGCGTTCGATGTTGGATTTCAACACCAGGAAACCGCAGGGAACCTGCCCCTTCAGGGGATCGGAAATGCCGAGCACCGCGCATTCGGCAACGTCGGGATGGCTTGAAAGCACTTCTTCCATCGCGCCCGTGGACAGGCGATGGCCGGCGACATTGATGATGTCGTCGGTGCGGCTCATGATGTAGAGATAGCCGTCCTCGTCCATGTAACCCGCATCGGCGGTTTTATAGTAGCCCGGAAATTCGTTCAGATAGGCCTTGCGGAAGCGCTCGTCAGCATTCCAGAGCGTCGGCAGGCAGCCCGGCGGCAGCGGCAGCTTGATGAGGATATTGCCAAGCTGGCCGCGCTCGAGTTCATGGCCTTCATCGTCCAGCACGCGGATATCATATCCCGGCAGGCAGACGGCCGGTGAACCATATCTCGTTTCCAGAAGCCCGAGGCCAAGCGGATTGGCGACCATGGGCCAGCCGCTTTCCGTCTGCCACCAATGATCGATCACCGGACAGCCCAGCAGGTTTTCGGCCCAGTGAATCGTGTCCGGATCGGCGCGTTCGCCAGCAAGATAAAGGGCGCGGAACTTCGAAAGGTCGTAGCGGCGCACGAAATTGCCGTCCGCGTCGTCCTTCTTGATGGCGCGCAGCGCTGTCGGTGCGGTGAACATCACCTCAACGCCATGCTCCGCGATGATGCGCCAATAGGTGCCCGCATCCGGTGTGCCGATCGGCTTGCCCTCGAACAGGATGCTGGTCGCGCCATGGATCAGCGGCCCATAGACGATATAGGAATGGCCGACGACCCAGCCCACATCGGACGCCGCCCACCATACCTGACCGGGCTCCACGCCAAAAACGTGCTTCATGGACCAGGCGAGCGCCACCATATGCCCGCCATTGTCGCGCACGACGCCTTTGGGCTCCCCGGTCGTACCGGAGGTGTAGAGCACATAAAGCGGATCGGTTGCCTGGACGGCTACGCAGGGGACATGGCGGCCACGCGCGGCATCGACGGCTTCGCGATAGTCGATGTCGCGGCCCGCCACCGGCTCGTGCCGGTGCTGTTCGCGCTGCAAGATGATGCAATGATCGACTTTATGGTGCGCGAGTGAAATCGCTTTATCCAGCATGGCCTGATATGGCACCACGCGCGTCGGTTCGATGCCGCAGGACCCGGCGATGATCATCACCGGCTTGGCGTCGTCGATGCGGGTTGCAAGCTCATTGGCGGCAAATCCGCCGAAAACCACGGAATGGACGGCGCCGATGCGGGCCGCAGCCAGCATGGCGACGGCTGCTTCGGGAACCATCGGCATATAGATGAGAACGCGGTCGCCTTTCGTCACACCATTGTCGAGCATGACGGCGGAAAGCGCCTCCACTTCCTCCAGCAGTTCGCGATAGGTGAATTTCCGGACCTTGCCGGTGACTGGACTTTCATAGATCAGCGCGACCTGCTCGCCGCGCCCGTTGGCGATATGGCGGTCGAGCGCATTATAACAGGTATTGCACTCAGCACCCTTGAACCAGCGGCCATAGACACCTTCGTCGCCCGCAAAAACCTGTTCCCATGGCTTGAACCAGTCGATTGCCTGCGCCGCTTCAGCCCAGAAGCGTTCAGGATCGGCCTGCCATGCGGCATAGGTTTCGGCATATTTCGAAGTCATGCTCTTCCTCCCAGAAGCACGCGCAACGCCAGCGGGCGGGCGCATGGTTAGTCTGCTGACGAAAGCGCAAGATCGGCCCCCTGCGGCCCATCTCCTCCATGCGCCTTTCATCACCTCCGCGTACAGTTTATGTCGGCCAACGGTAATTCGTCCATGAAACTTAAGATGAAGGCGAAGCATGCCGGCAAAACGGTTGTGTCTGCTGCGCGTGTCTTGCGGCGATCACCTTGCTGCGTCACAAGGAGACAGAGAGGTGATCTGTGACAAAAATCCTGCCCGTGCTGCTCGTTCTTCTGATGGGCCTGCACATCATAAAACCCCTCGGCTTGCCGGGCCTGAAGCGGCGCGGCGACTTCTGGAAAATCGCCGCCATCGCCCTTCTGGTGATGGCGCTGGCGGTCGGCTTTCATCTGCACGAGGGATGAAAGGCGGCTCAGGCCGCCTTTTCCAGTTCCTTTTTCCAGCCGCCGGTGGCAGCAAGGCCGTTCATCTTTGCCCGATGCGCGAAAGCGCGCTGACCGGCTGCGATATTCTCATCCCTGCCGCCCCAGGCTTCCAGTGCCGCCGCCTGCAAGGCCCGGCCATAGGAAAAGGTCATTTTCCATGGCATGTCGAAGCCAGCATTCATGGCGGACAAATGGGCTGTCGCTTCTTCACCCGTCTGGCCGCCGGAAAGGAAGGCGATGCCGGGCACTGCTGCCGGAACGGAGTTGCGGAAACAGCGGACGGTCTTCTCCGCCACTTCTTCCACGGAAGCCTTGCGGGCATTCTTGCCGTCGATGACCATGTTCGGCTTCAGGATCATGCCTTCGAGCCGGACGCGGGCATCGTAAAGTTCCGTAAACACCGTCTTGAGAACCCATTCCGTCACGTCATAACAACGGTCGATGGTGTGATTGCCCGGCTTGCCGTCCATCAGCACTTCGGGTTCGACAATCGGTACGATGTTTGCTTCCTGACAGAGGGCGGCGTAGCGGGCGAGCGCCTGCGCATTCTGCTTCACCGCGCCCCATGTGGGCAGGCCGTCGGAAATCGAGATCACCGCGCGCCATTTGGCGAAACGTGCGCCAAGCCCATGATATTCATTGAGCCGCTCGCGCAGGCCATCCAGCCCCTCGGTGATGGTTTCGCCTTCAAAACCCGCGAGGGGTTTTGCACCCGCATCGACCTTGATGCCCGGGACCGCGCCAGCGTTGCGGATGATTTCGACAAGCGGGGTGCCGTCCTTGGCCTTCTGCCTTATGGTTTCATCATACAGAATGACACCCGAAATATAGTTCTTCATCGCTTCGTCCGCGCGGAAGAGCATTTCGCGATAATCGCGGCGCGTGTCTTCGGTGGATCCGAGATCGATCGCGTCAAAACGCTTCTTGATGGTGCCTGAACTTTCATCGGCGGCGAGAATGCCTTTTCCTGCCGCTACCAGTGCAATCGCAATATCTTCAAGACGTTCGGTCATATGCAACGCTCCTTCTATCAAGGCGATGAGGGAGTGTTGGTTAAAACTATGGCGAGCGCAAGTCATTGAAACGTTTGAAATATTTTTCAAACGGTTTAGGCCTTTCATACGGGCATCGCATGTTTTTGCCGAAACTGGTTTTATATCCGGGTTGCGAACCCCATGTAAGAAACCAGTGAGGAAACCCCGCCTGTTTCCGTCGATGTGATTTGAGGAGGAAATATGCGACGCGTCCTTTTTAGCCTGCCGTTTGTTCTGGCTGCATCGATGGTCGCCCTGCCGGTGGCGAACGCTTCGGCTGAGAGTGTCAACGCTGGCGGCAGGCAGGCCGCAGCAAATGCTCCGTTTGCGGTAACGCCGGTGGCCGAATTCGATACGCCATGGGCGATCGCCTTTCTGCCCGATGGCAGGCTGCTTCTGACGGAGAAGGGCGGCAAGATTTTCATCGTCACGCAAACGGGTGACAAAATTGCGGTCGATGGTGTGCCGGAAGTCGCTTTCGGCGGTCAGAACGGTCTGCTTGACATCGCGCCCGCACCCGACTTCGAGAAGAGCAAGGCGGTCTATTTTTCCTATAACGAACCGGCGCAGAGCGGCAGCAGTGTGGTGCTGGCACGCGCTGTTCTGGATGAAGGTGACGGCAAGGCGGCGCTGAAGGACAGGACCACCATCTGGAAGCAGGATGCGGCGGCGCGTGGCGGACAGCCGGGCGGCATTATCGCATTTGCGCCGGACGGCAAGCATCTGTTCTTCTCCGTCGGCGATCGCATGTTGCCTGCAACCGCGCAGGACGATGCAGCGCCGATGGGAAAAATCCTCCGCATGAATCTCGACGGGTCCGTTCCGAAGGATAATCCGCATGCCGATGCGGATGGTGTGCGGGCACTGACCTGGTCTACCGGCCATCGTAACCCTTACGGGCTGGCCTTCGGTCCCGATGGAAAGCTCTGGGAACATGAGATGGGGCCGCGCGGCGGCGACGAATTCAACCTCATCAAGCCCGGTCTCAATTACGGCTGGCCGCTTGTCTCGAACGGCGACAATTATAGTGGCCGGCCGATCCCGCGCCATAGCACACGTCCGGAATTCGAGCCGCCATTGGTTTACTGGACGCCGGTCATCGCTCCGGCTGGGCTTGCCTTCTACGAGGGGGACATGTTTCCCGAATGGCGCGGTTCGGCGCTCATCGGCGGACTTTCGGTCATGTCGCTGGTGCGTGTCGTGATCGACAAGAGCGGCAAGGCGGACGAAGCGGAACGCTTTGAAATGGAAAACCGTATCCGCAATGTGGCGGTGGGGCCGGATGGCGCCGTCTGGCTGATCGAGGACGACAATCCGGGCCGGTTGCTGAAGCTGACACCAAAAAAATAAGCCCGGCATCGGTCGGGCTTACTGAAACCTGGTGTGGGGTGTTATTTCTTCAAGACATCGACGCCGGGGAGAGGCTTGCCTTCCATCCATTCAAGGAAGGCGCCGCCTGCGGTCGAGATATAGGTGAAGTCGTCGGCAACGCCCGCATGATTGAGGGCAGCGACCGTATCGCCGCCGCCGCCAACCGAAACCAGCTTGCCTGCCTTGGTACGGGCTGCGACATGCTTTGCAGTCTTGACCGTGGCGGCGTCGAAGGGGTGCAGCTCGAAGGCACCGAGCGGGCCGTTCCAGACGAGCGTTGCGGCGTCATCGATAGCCGAGGCGATCAGATCGGTCGAAAGTGCTCCTGCATCGAGAATCATGCCATCGCTTGGCACGGCATCGACGCCATAGGTCTGGTTCGGCGTGTCGGCTGCAAAGTGCCAGCCCACGACAGCATCGACCGGCAGGATGATCGCGCACTTTGTGGTTTCGGCCTTGGCCATGATTTCGCGGGCGGTGGAAGCAAGTTCGTGCTCACAGAGCGACTTGCCGACATCATAGCCCTTGGCGGCGAGGAAGGTGTTTGCCATGCCGCCACCGATGACGAGCGCATCGACCTTCTCGATCAGGTTGGAGAGGAGGTCGAGCTTGGTCGAGACCTTTGCGCCGCCGACGATGGCCACAACCGGGCGAGCCGGATTGCCAAGGCCCTTTTCCAGCGCTTCAAGCTCAGCCTGCATGCCGCGGCCCGCACAGGCGGGCAGGACATGGGCAAGCCCTTCCGTCGAGGCGTGCGCGCGGTGGGCAGCCGAAAACGCGTCATTCACATAAAGATCGCCGTTGGCTGCCAGAGCTGCGACGAACTCCGGATCGTTCTTTTCCTCGCCCTTGTGGAAACGGGTGTTTTCCAGAAGCAGGACATCGCCGTCCTTCAAGGCATCGACCGCGGCCTTTGCCTTGTCACCGATGCAGTCTTCGGCAAAATGAACCCCATGTCCAAGCACCTTGGCCAGAGGCTTCACGACATGCTTCAAAGAGTTTTCATCCGAAGCAACGCCCTTGGGACGACCGAAATGGGCGAGCAGAATAACCTTTGCGCCTTTCCTGGAAAGTTCGGCAATGGTCGGAACGATGCGCTCGATACGGGTCAGGTCGGTGACTTCGCCATTCGCCATTGGCACGTTGAGATCAACGCGGACCAGTACGCGCTTGGACTTGACGTCGGCATCGTCGAGAGTGCGGAAACTCATGATCTTTCTCCCAGAACTGTCTTTCGGGTGCCGATGGAGCAGTGTGCTCAAACAGGCAGGCGCCGGAAAAGGGTTGGATAGTCGGTGACAAGCCCGTCCTCGTCGACGGGCAATTCAGCGGTGAAGGTGCGGTCGGCTGCCTCGTATCGATAGCGCCGTCCTTCCTCGATACAGGTATAGCGCTGCTGGTCGCGCAGCGGGCGGAAGCTGTCGAAGGGCACGTAAAGCATGTCGAGCTGTACGGTGCCGCTTTCCGGCGTCAGGCCAAGGCGGCGGATGGGCAGCGTGTTGGTGAAGGGGGTTCCCGCCAGATCGATATCGATGCAGCCGTCAAATTCGGGCAGTGCATCGCCAGCCATCGTGTTCCAGTGGCCGGCGCCATCGGAAACCAGCTCCAGCCGGTGGCCGGACATGGTTTCGATCAGGAAATGAAGGACATGCCAGGCGCTGTTGCAGTCGATGCTATAGCGCACGCCGTAGGGGACGCCACCGCGATCGCCAATCACGACGCTTTCGGCACGGATCGTGCGGCCGGTAGGGCCGAGATTGAGATGTTCGAGCCCTTCTCCTTCCAGCGGACGCCAGCGCGCAGCGGTGGGGAGAAGGGCGCGGAACATGATCGGCGCTTAGATCAGCTTGCCGAAGGCGACAGCAGTATCGCCCATGCGGCTGGAGAAGCCCCACTCATTGTCGTACCACGACAGGATACGCACCATGGTGCCTTCCATGACCTTGGTCTGGTCCGTGTGGAAGACCGAGGAATGGGAGTCATGGTTGAAGTCGTGCGAGACGAGCGGTTCGTCGGTATAGCCGAGGATGCCCTTCAGGCGGCCATTGGCGGCTGCACGGATTGCATTGTTGACTTCGTCGACAGTCGTTTCGCGCTTGGCGATGAAGGTGAGGTCCACGACCGAGACGTTCGGGGTCGGAACGCGGATGGCGACGCCATCGAGCTTGCCCTTCAGTTCCGGCAGGACGAGGCCGACGGCCTTGGCTGCGCCCGTCGAGGTCGGGATCATGGAAAGAGCGGCTGCACGGGCGCGGTAGAGATCCTTATGCATGGTGTCCAGCGTCGGCTGGTCGCCCGTATAGGAATGGATCGTGGTCATGAAGCCCTTTTCGATGCCGATGGCATCGTTGAGGACCTGAGCCACCGGCGCAAGGCAGTTGGTGGTGCACGAAGCGTTGGAAATGACCAGATGGTCCTTGGTCAGCTTGTCGTGGTTGACGCCATAGACGACGGTCAGGTCGGCGCCATCGGCAGGAGCCGAAACGATGACGCGCTTGGCGCCTGCTTCCAGATGCATGGCGGCCTTGTCACGCGAGGTGAAGATGCCGGTGCATTCCAGAGCGATATCGACGCCTTCTTCCTTCCACGGCAGTTCAGCCGGGTTGCGGACGGCATGAACCTTGATCGGGCCATAACCGACATCGATGGTATCGCCGGCGACCTTCACTTCCTTGGGGAAACGGCCATGAACGCTGTCATAACGCAGAAGATGCGCGTTGGTTTCCACCGGGCCGAGATCGTTGATGGCGACGACCTGGATATCGGTGCGGCCGGATTCGACGATGGCGCGGAGGATGTTACGACCGATGCGGCCAAAGCCATTGATTGCGACGCGAACTGCCATTTTCTCTTATTCTCCCGATTGGGTTCTGCATCTTGCGATGCGTCTCATTAGAACTGGTAGGTTCAAACATTGAAACGCCGACGTTTGTGTGACGCCGGCGTTTCCTTAAATCATGCGGCGTTGAGCTTCTTCTCCGCGGCTTCGGCGGCATGTTCTGCCGTGATGCCGAAATGCTTGTAGAGATCGTTGATCTCACCCGAAGCGCCGAAGCCCTTCATGCCGATGAAGATGCCGTTTTCGCCGATGAAGCGTTCCCAACCGAGCGAGATTGCCGCTTCAATGGCTACTTTCACCGGCGCGTCGCCGATGGTTGCCGTCTTGTAGGCGTCGCTCTGCTGTTCGAAAAGCTCGAAGCATGGAACGGAAACGACGCGGGTCGCGATGCCCTTGCCTTCCAGAAGGTCGCGGGTCTTGAGCGCGATTTCCACTTCCGAGCCGGTTGCGAAGATCGTCACCCTGGCGTCCTTGCTTGCGGCAGCAAGCTCATAGGCGCCGTAAGCCGACAGGTTTTCGTCGCGATGCTCGGTGCGGACCGTCGGCAGGTTCTGGCGAGTGAGCGCCAGCGTCGAAGGGGTCTTCTTCGATTGCAGGGCGATCTGCCAGCATTCGGCGGTTTCCACCGCATCGGCAGGACGGAACACATTGTGGTTCGGAATGGCGCGCAGCGCAGCCAGATGTTCGACCGGCTGGTGGGTCGGGCCATCTTCGCCAAGACCGATGGAATCATGGGTCATGACATAGATGGTGCGGATGCCCATCAGCGAGGAAAGACGCATGGCCGGGCGGCAATAGTCCGAGAAGGTCAGGAAGGTGCCGCCGTAAGGGATGAGGCCGCCGTGCAGCGTCATGCCGTTCATGGCGGCAGCCATGCCGTGTTCACGGATGCCGTAATGGACATAACGCTGGCCGTAATCTTCCGGCGTTACGGCCTTGGTCTGGCTCGTCTTGGTGTTGTTGGAACCGGTGAGGTCGGCAGAGCCGCCCACGGTTTCCGGCACAACGCCATTGATGACTTCAAGAGCCATTTCCGAAGACTTGCGGGTCGCGACCTTCGGCTTGTCGGCGGAAAGCTTCTTCTTGTATTCGATGATGGTCGCATCGAAGTTTGCAGGCAGGTCGCCACGCATCCGGCGCTCGAATTCGGCGCGGGTTTCCGCGTCGGCTGCAGCAAGGCGTTTTTCCCATTCCTGACGCTTCTTGGCCGCATTGAGGCCAGCCACACGCCATGCGTCCAGCACTTCAGCCGGAACGACGAAAGGTTCTGCACTCCAGCCCAGTGCCTTGCGGGTGGCGGCAATTTCTTCAGCACCGAGCGGCGAGCCATGCACCTTGTTGGTGCCAGCCTTGTTCGGCGCGCCGAAACCGATGGTGGTCTTGCAGGCGATGAGCGTCGGCTTGTCGGAAACCTTGGCCAGTTCGATGGCCTTGGCGATTGCGTCCTGGTCATGACCGTCGACAGCCATGGTGTTCCAGCCGGAAGCGGCGAAACGGGCAGGCTGGTCGGTATTGTCGGACAGCGTGACAGGGCCGTCGATCGAAATGTTGTTGTCGTCCCAGAACACGATCAGCTTGTTCAGCTTCAGATGACCGGCAAGCGCGATTGCTTCCTGGCTGATGCCTTCCATGAGGCAGCCGTCACCGGCGATCACATAGGTGTAGTGGTTGACGAGGCTGTCACCGAACTGCGCATTGAGGATGCGTTCGGAAAGCGCCATGCCGACGGCATTGGCGATGCCCTGACCGAGCGGGCCTGTCGTCGTTTCGATACCGGCGGCGTGGCCATATTCCGGATGGCCAGCGGTGCGCGAGCCGAGCTGGCGGAAATTCTTGATCTCGTCGATGGTGATGTCTTCGTAGCCCGAAAGATAGAGCAGCGAATAAAGCAGCATCGAGCCGTGGCCCGCGGAAAGCACGAAACGGTCGCGATCCGGCCAGTGCGGGTTCTGCGGGTCGTGCGAGAGGAAACGGGTGTAAAGCGTCGTCGCTATATCGGCTGCGCCCATCGGCAGGCCGGGATGGCCCGAATTGGCTTTCTCGACCGCGTCCATGGAGAGGAAGCGGATTGCGTTGGCCATCTGGTTTTGTTTGTCGGAATTGGTCATGGTCTCAGCCGTCTTTCCTTGGGAGGGGTTAACGGGGTTGCGGCGATGCCTTTTGCCTGAGCACGATCCGTATCGAAAACGGTTTCATGCGTTTTAGGATCACGCTCCAGAAGGCACCGGGACACATAGCACCTGCACATAAGGAGTCAATAAACCGATGAGTTTTGGGTAATAAACTGTCCGCGACTAATCGATTGAGTAGCGCTGACAGCTTATATGCAACCACTGAAAAGCCGTTTTTGCACCGATAACGGTGTATGAACGCTCGTATATGCCCCTCATTTGTTGCTTATCGGGCAGTCGATTATTACAATCTTTTCAAAGATGCCCGTCCCGCAGGCGCGATTCGATGTCCCTGAATTGGGCTTGCGATTGGCATTGGAAAGGACATGGATGGCACCCGATACGACCCTCAGGCAAGTCTTGGAACGGCTCGAAAAGGCACTCAACGCGCTTGAACAAGCGGTCGATCTGCGGCTGGACAAGGAAGGCGATTTCGCCGAAGCCGAGGAAGAGGTGCAGCGCATGAATGCGGATCGCAGCCGTCTCGCCCAGGAACTCGACCAGTCCGAAGCGCGCGCGGAGCGGCTTGAAGCCGCCAACCGCGAGGTTTCACGCCGCCTCGTGACTGCGATGGAGACAATCCGCGCCGTTCTGGACCGATAGGAGGCTACCATAGCGACCGTAACCGTTACCATTGATGGCAAGGCCTACCGGATGGCCTGCGACGAGGGGCAGGAAGAACACCTCTCCGGGCTCGCCGACCGTTTCGACCAGTATGTGACCCATCTGAAGTCGTCCTTCGGGGAGATTGGCGATCTGCGCCTGACCGTCATGGCCGGGATCATGGTGATGGACGAGATGGCGGAGATGCAGAAGCGCATCAACGGTCTGGAGAGCGAAGTCGACACGCTGCGCCGTGCCCGCGATGAAGCGCTCGGACGCGCCGACAGCAACGATGCCGCCCTGACCGGCCTGCTGACGGATGTGGCATCACGCATCGAGCAGGTGGCCTCGCGCATCGCGCCGCGAAGCAGCTAGAGCATTTCCAGCAAAAGTGTGAAACGTCTACGCGGGGAAATCAGTTCACTGGACTGATTTCCTGTCCCGCTTCGATGCGTTGGATAATGCGATAAAACAAATAGTTAGAGCGGTTCCGGCGATTCTGTCAGAACAGGAACCGCTCTAGGGTCAGGACCCGTGGTCCTGCCCACATCGCAGTTCAGATTTTCTGAAAAGATTTCCTGTTGAGCTGGCGCAAGCCACTGGCGTTCCCGTCCGGCAGATACTATATTGGTCGCTGGCGAACTGCGCTTCCCGACAGGTGTAACAGCATCCCCGGGGCCTTATTGATCTCTAAGGGAGCTGTTCCTGTGAAGGCTTGCGGGCTTTCGCATATGGCGCCCACCTACTTTGTAGGTTCCCGGGATCAATCACTACCATCGGTCGTCGTGGTCGCCGCTTTCTTTTCCCGGCTTGTAGCTTGTTCGCTATAGGCTTGATCTTGCGGACAATTTGTTCGTAAACAGGCGCAAAACTCCAACCATTTGCGCATCTTGATGAAATCTCCCGAAACAGCATCGCCCGATTCATCGGAAAGACTGGCCGTCGCGATACCCGTCGCATTCGTTTACGGGCTTCTGCTTTATGTCATGATCTGGTCGCGCCACTACATGGACGCGATGCCGGTCATTGCCGGGCTTGCCCTGTTGCCGATGGCGGTTGCGAGCCTCGCCTCCTGCCTGTCGGACCCGCGCGCGCAAAAGGGGCTTTGGCGTCATGTGCGCATGGGCTGGGCCATCATTGGCGGGCTTGTCGTCACCAGCATGGTGCTTTTCCACGAGGCGGGCATTTGCGTGGCCATGGCCGCTCCATTTTTCATGGTGTTTTCGGCGCTCGGTTCGGCGGTGACATTATGGATCATCCGGCAGTTTCGCTCGCGGCGCTCGACCACTCTGGTCATTGCGCTGCCGCTGCTGGTACTGCCTGCCGAGCTTCAGATGACCTATGCTCCGCACGACAGCTTCGTCACGACGGTAGTCGAAATCGCAGCCCCGCCGGAAGTTGTCTGGCGGCAGACGGTCGAAATCCGCGATGTGCGCCCCCACGAACTGTCGTGGACATTCAGTCATGGAATATTGGGCGTGCCGCAGCCGGTAGATGCGCGGCTTGAAGGAGAGGGCATCGGGGCAGTGCGCCAGCTCCGGTGGACACATGGTGTCAATTTTCAGGAAATTGTCACGCAATGGGAAGAAAACCGGCTGCTGGCGTGGGATTTCCGCTTCGGTCCCGGTTCCATCCCGCCCGAGGTCGAGGCGCATATCAAGGTCGACAGCACTTATCTTAAGCTTGCCCAGGGCAACTACAGTCTCGAACCACTGGCGAACGGCCATACGCGCCTTACGCTGACGACCCATTACCGGATCGCAACGCCGATCGATTTCTATTGCGACCTGTGGGGAAAATTGTTCCTGAATGACTTCCATGGCGTCGTTTTGAACGTCATCCGCGACCGTTCCGAGAAGGTCGCTCAAGGGGCGGGCGGAGTCACTTGACGGATTGTCATATTGCGGTTCCACTGCATGGCGAAACACGGCAGCAGGGAGTGGCTTGGCATGACGGCAACGGAGCGTAGCCCCGGTCTGGAAAAGCAGGAGCTGAGACGCAGGATTCTTGCAATCCGCGATGCGCTTGATCCGCGCTTTCATTACGAGGCTTCTCTGGCCGCTGCCAAAAAGGGTGAGGCCGCAATCGACGTTCCCAAAGGCACGCTGATTGCAGGCTACTGGCCGATCCGGTCCGAAATCGATCCGCGTCCCCTTTTGTCCGCCTTCCGCGCCAAAGGCGCACGGCTCTGCCTGCCCGTCGTTCTGGACAAGGAAACGATTGCCTTTCGTGAATATCTGCCGGACACCGAGCTGGTGCAGACCGGTTTCGGCACGATGGGGCCGGGGGAGGACGCGC
This sequence comes from Brucella sp. IR068, assembly GCF_049065885.1. Lineage (NCBI taxonomy): Bacteria > Pseudomonadati > Pseudomonadota > Alphaproteobacteria > Hyphomicrobiales > Brucellaceae > Brucella > Brucella sp. IR068. The sequence continues at coordinate 139,573 of NZ_JBAKHE010000008.1, forward strand.
CGGTTGTCGATCCGGCGATCATGCTGATGCCGCTTGCCGGCTTCGACCGGCGTGGCCACAGGCTCGGCTACGGTGCGGGGCATTACGACCGCGCGCTGGCACGCTTTACCGAGCGCGGTTTGCAGCCGCTGCTGATCGGCATGGCTTTCGACTGTCAGGAAGTCGAACATGTGCCCGATGAGCCGCACGATATCGCGCTCAACCAGATACTGACTGAAAGCGGCCTGCGTTCGCTTGGAACCGGGTCGGCGGTCTAATTTTGCTCCTGTATTTATGCGATGTCAGGGGATGCCGCCTGACCGCAAAATGCCCTGACCGGCTTGCGTTCGCTTGGCGCAGGTTTATAAGGCAATCTCATGAGATTGCTTTTTCTTGGTGATATGGTGGGCCGGTCGGGCCGTACCGCGGTTTATGAAAAGCTGCCGGGGCTGATTTCCGATCTGAAGCTGGACTTCGTTATCGTCAACGGCGAGAACGCCGCTGGCGGTTTCGGCATTACCGAAGAGATTTTTCACGACACCATTCGTGCCGGTGCCGACGTGGTGACGACCGGCAACCATGTGTGGGATCAGCGCGAGGCGCTGGATTTCTCCAGGCGCGAAGATCGCTTCCTGCGCCCGGCCAATTTCCCGAAAGGGACGGCAGGCAAGGGTGAGGGGCTTTATATCGCCAAGAACGGTGCCCGTGTTCTGGTTTCGAACATCATGGGCCGGGTGTTCATGCATCCGGATCTCGACGATCCTTTCATCGCTGCCGAGAAAATTCTGGAAGCCTGTCCGCTTGGTGAACAGGCCGATGCCGTCTTCTTCGACTTCCATGCCGAAGCGACCAGCGAAAAACAGTGTTTCGGCCACTTTGTCGATGGCCGCGCAAGCGCGGTTGTCGGCACGCACACGCATGTGCCGACGGCCGATTGCCAGATATTGCGCAATGGCACGGCCTATATGTCGGATGCAGGCATGTGCGGCGATTACGACTCGTCGCTCGGCATGGATAAGGAAGAGCCGCTCAACCGCTTCCTGTCCAAAGTGCCGAAAGGACGGTTCGAGGCGGCGAACGGCCCTGCCACCATCTGCGGCGTCGGCATCGAGATTTCGGACCGCACAGGGCTTGCAGAAAAGGCCGCTCCCCTGCGCATCGGCGCGCATCTGGAAGAGACGATACCGGCGTTCTGGAGTTAACCGTTTCAGCAACCGCTTTCGGTTGCAGAAACAGGTGCGGTGACTTTCACGCCCTCGAAATTTTCCGGCCCCGCAATCCGGGTGCACAGATCAGACCATTCGCAATGTTCGCAGGCCGCGCGCAGCGTGCCATCGGCGAAGCTCGAGCGCATTGCTGCCAGCCGCTCCGCATCGAGCGTGAACGGGGAAGGCGTAGCGAGAACCGTTCCCAGAAGTTCGCCCACGGTCTTGAGCGCCAGTGCGTCGCGTCTCCTGACGCTTGCTTCATAACAATGACAGTCGCCCCCGCAGAGCAGGGGCGCGCAGATGTCATCGGGACCATCAATCAGAAGAATATCTTCTCCCCGGCTCAACCGCCCGGCAATCGCATCGTAGTTTTCCACGAAAGCCGGGCTGTAGCCCTTGCCGACATAAGTCAGCATGCAAAGAAGATGATGGCCACGCAGACGTATGGTCAACGGTTCGGCGCTGCAGCCTTGAGGATCGCTGCGCCGAGAGCCGACTTGATGAGAGCGCCGAGCAGGAACGGCGTCACGCCGAAGGCGACGGCCTTTTCAGCGCCGATGAGGGTGGACAGCCAGACTGCACCGAGAGCGAGGCAGATCATGTTGGCAGCAAGGAACGAGACGAATGCGAGGCCGACGCGGTTGCCGTTCCAGCCGCGTTCGGCCAGATAACCGGTCAGTGCAGCAATGATCGGGAAGGAAACGAGATAGCCTGCGGTCGGGCCTGCGAAATGTGCAAGACCACCGGCGCCGCCTGCGAGAACCGGAAGGCCCATCATTGCTTCTCCGAGCCAGGCCAGAACCGTGGCCATGCCAAGACGCCAGCCATAGAGCGCGCCGATCAGCGGAACGATCAGGGTCTGCAGCGTGATCGGAACCGGAATCATCGGAACTTCGATCTGTGATGAGACGGCGAGAACCAGCGTGCCAAATGCTACGGCCGCGAGGCGCATTGCCGGGGAGCGGGCTTCGAGATTAAGCGGGCTAAAGGATGGGCGGGTCTGAGTGATAGTCGACATGGTTACCTCGAATTATAGATAAAATGGAGATTCGATCTATATCTTTTTAAAGCTCGTGACGATAAACGCAAGAGCCGAACAAACGGCACCATCCCTTGCTGTGGAAGTTGCGCGCAAAAAAGCCCGTTCCGCCGCCTGAAATCCGCGTGGGGGTATAGAGATAGGTTAAAGTCGGAAGGAAGCGCGTGCGATGGCGTCAGCCGACGATCGCGAACGAATCGCGCGTCTTGCCTGATGCCGTCTTGACGGGGCGGTGTCCGATCCATTGCACGTGCCGGGCGAGGATCGTGGCGGCGCTGTCGACATCGTTCTGGCGCAGCGCTTGTAATATCGCCCGGTGGTCATGGTCGGTGCGGGCTTCCCATTCCGAACGCCACGTGGCGAAAAGGAACCGCGCGCTGGCGGCATGAAGATCATCGATTGCGGCGAGCAGGCGCGGCATTCTGCATGGTTCGAGTATGAGCCGATGAAAGCGGCGGTTGGCGTCTTCCCAGCTTCTGACGTCGCGCGACTTGTCGCCTTCCAGCGTTGCCTGTTCGGCGGCGTCGAGCGTTGCCTGCGTGATGTGCGGTGCCGCGTGGCGGAGCGCCAGAACTTCCAGAGCCGCCCGCATTTCCGCAACTTCCCTGATCTCACCAATATCGAACGACGCAACCCGGGCGCCGCGTCGCGGTTCCGATACTGCGAGGCCCTGAGCCTCCAATCGCCGGAACGCTTCGCGGACCGGCACATGGCTGGTCTCGAATTCTTCCGCGATGTGATCCTGTCGCAGTTTGGTGCCCGGCTCGATCTCGCCCGCAATGATGCGGTCGGCAAGGATGCGGCTGATGCGGGCTGCGATGGTTTCACCGGGAGTGTTGTGGGGAGGCTGAATCATGAATTTATAGATAATCGGCTTTGCTCGCCGGGTCGAGCGATATTGCCTTTATTGACAGGGAATCGATGTTTGTAGCGCTTTTGCTGGACGAATGGGCCTGAATTCCTTATAACGCCGCCATTCTGCACGGAAAGCACTGTGGCCCGACCGCGGCCCTTCTCTGCTTGATCTCTGTTTCATGCGTGACGCTTCCGTGCGCAGCATTTTAAACAGAACAGGGGTGCCATGGCCGGCCATTCACAGTTTAAGAATATCATGCACCGCAAGGGCCGTCAGGATGCGGTGCGGTCGAAAATGTTTTCCAAGCTCGGGCGCGAAATCACCGTTGCTGCCAAGCAGGGTCTGCCTGATCCCGCGATGAACCCGCGTCTGCGTCTGGCGATCCAGAACGCCAAGGCGCAGTCCATGCCAAAGGACAATATCGAGCGCGCCATCAAGAAGGCTGCCGGTAATGACGGCGAGAACTATGATGAAGTGCGCTACGAAGGCCGTGGTCCCGGCGGCGTATCGGTCATCGTGGAAGCGCTGACGGACAACCGCAACCGCACGGCATCCAATGTCCGTGCAGCCTTTACGAAGTCGGGCGGTGCGCTGGGCGAAACCGGTTCGGTTTCCTTCATGTTCGATCGCGTTGGCGAAATCATCTACAAGTCGTCTGTTGGTGATGCCGACAAGGTGATGGAAGCAGCCATCGAAGCTGGCGCCGACGATGTGCAGTCCGGCGAAGAAGAACACGTCATCATCTGCGCGTTTGAAGACATCGGCGAAGTGTCGAAGGCTCTGGAAGCTGCACTCGGTGAAGCCGAATCGATCAAGACGATCTGGAAGCCCCAGACCAATACCGAGCTGGACGAGGAAAAGGCGCGTTCTGTTCTCAAGCTTCTCAACGTGCTTGAAGACGATGACGACGTGCAGAACGTCTACACGAACTTCGAAGTCAGCGACGAAGTGATGGAAAAGCTGAGCGCCTGATCCGGTTCTCAAGATTGTTTTTGAAAAATCCCGGCCTTGTCCGGGATTTTTTGTGCCTTGCGAAACGAAGAACCAGGGCAATAAAAAACCCCGCCGAGGCGGGGCTTTTCAACCAGATGCAATATCGGATCAGATGCCGAGATTGCCGAAACGGTTCTTGAACTTCGTAACGCGACCGCCGCGATCGAGCAGGGTCTGCGAACCGCCCGTCCAAGCCGGATGGGTGGTCGGGTCGATATCGAGGTTCATCGTATCGCCTTCCTTGCCCCAGGTCGAGCGGGTCGTGTATTCGGTGCCATCGGTCATCACGACCTTGATGGTGTGGTAGTCGGGATGGATATTGGCTTTCATCTTCTCAATCCTGAAAGTCTGGGGTGAAAAGCGCAGCCTTGACTATCGAAACTGCGGCACTTTCGCCCAATGGCAGATATGAAGACCCATTACCTGCAGGCAACGGCTTCCAAAAGGGTTGGCGAGCCTATACATCAGGCGCACGGCAATAACAAGGGCGCAAACACAAGAATGGCCGACCGGGATACTGAAATTGATATGAATCATGAATTGACCGCAAAAGAAAGCCGCCAACGCCGTTCGTTGAAGCCACTCAAGAGAGTGGCGCCGTTCCTCGCGCCCTATAAGGGGCTGGTTGCAGGTGCGCTCTTCTCGCTGGTGCTTGCCGCCGTGACGACCCTTGCCGTGCCGGTCGCGTTGCGCCGCATGATCGATCACGGCTTCACCGGTTCGAATGCGATCTTCGTCAATAACTACTTCGGCATGCTCGTGGCGCTGGCGCTCATTCTCGCGCTTGCATCGGGCCTGCGCTACTTCTTCGTGATCTCGCTTGGTGAGCGGGTGGTGGCCGATCTGCGCAATGCGGTCTTTTCGCATGTGACGGCGCTTTCGCCGGAATTTTTCGACCGGTCGCAGTCGGGAGAAATCGTTTCGCGCCTGTCATCCGACACGGTGCAGATCAAGTCTGTGGTCGGCGCGACGGCCTCTGTTGCGCTGCGCAACATGATTCTGGGTGTCGGCGCGCTGGCGATGATGGTTGTCACGAGCCCGAAACTTTCGGCGCTGGTCATCGCGGCCATTCCGGTCATCGTCATTCCGCTTATCGCCTTCGGGCGCTCCGTGCGCCGCCGCTCGCGCATGACACAGGACATGCTGGCGAAGGCCAACGCCTATGCCAGCGAACAGATCGGCGCGATGCGCACATTGCAGGCCTTCACCAACGAGGAAATGGTGGTAGGGCGATTTGGCAGCGCCGTGGAAAAGTCTTTCCAGGCAGCGCGCTCTTCCATTCAGGCCCGCGCGGTTCTGACTGCTTTTGCCATTTTCCTGATCTTCTCCAGCATCGTGGCCGTGCTGTGGTTCGGTTCGCGTGACGTGTTGGCCGGTACGATGTCAGCCGGTACGCTCGGCCAGTTCGTGCTCTATGCCGTATTTGCAGGCAGTTCCTTCGGGGCCTTGTCGGAAGTGGGCGGCGAGCTGGCGCAGGCCGCAGGCGCGACGGAGCGGCTTGTCGAAATTCTTGATGAGCAGCCGGGTATTGCCCCACCTGCGAAGCCCGTTGCCATGCCGGTGCCGCCACGGGGCGAGATCGTGTTCGATTCCGTGCACTTCTCCTATCCGACGCGACCGGATGCGCCGTCGCTCAACGGCGTCAGCTTTACGGTGAAGCCCGGCGAGACGGTTGCGATTGTCGGCCCCTCGGGCGCGGGCAAGAGCACGATCTTCGCGCTCGTCATGCGCTATTATGATCCCCAGTCGGGCAGGATACTCATCGATGGCGTTGCCTTGCCTGATGCCGACCCGCAGGCCGTTCGCGCGCGCATCTCCACCGTGCCGCAGGATGTGGCGATTTTCGCCACCAGCGTGCGCGAAAACATCGCGTTTGGTAGGCCAGGCGCAACCGATGAGGAAATTATGGCAGCGGCAAAAGCCGCCCTCGCGCATGATTTCATCATGGCGCTCGACAAGGGCTATGACACGGAAGTGGGCGAACGCGGGGTGACGCTGTCGGGCGGCCAGCGCCAGCGCATCGCCATCGCGCGGGCAATCCTGCGTGCCGCGCCCATCCTGTTGCTTGACGAGGCGACATCGGCGCTCGATGCTGAAAGCGAAATGCTGGTGCAAAAGGCTCTGGACGGCCTGATGGCTGATCGCACGACACTTGTCGTCGCTCATCGGCTTGCGACCGTGCTCAAGGCCGACCGCATCCTCGTCCTCGACCATGGCCGCATCGTCGAAGAGGGGACGCATCAAACCCTCGTCGAGAAGGGCGGTATCTATGCCCGCCTCGCCAAGCTGCAATTCGATGCGGGGCTAGTGGATTGAATTTGACGTTTGAATCCCGACTGAATGAGATGCTGTTTCAAACGTCAAATTCGAAAAATCCATTAGATACATAAAGTGACAAGAGGTCTTCGTCACCAAATAGACGGGGACGGCTTCTCCCCGTTTATGCTTCTATCTCTCCGTCAGTTTCAGTTCGATGCGGCGGTTCTTGGCGCGGGCATCGGCGGTGTCCGAGGCATCGAGCGGCTGATATTCCCCGAAGCCTGCCGCAACGAGCCGGTTGGCCGGGACGCCATTGGCGATCAGGAATTTGACCACAGCGGTGGCGCGGGCCGATGAAAGCTCCCAATTGTCGCGGAAGCGCCCGGTGCCTGCCAGCGGCACATTATCGGTATGGCCGTCGACACGCAGCACCCAGTTGATGTCGTCCGGGATTTCCTGATTGAGCTGGTTTACCGCATCGGCGAGCTTTTTCATTTCGTCCTGACCGGCGGGATTGATATCAGACGAGCCTGTCGGGAACAGCACTTCCGACTGGAAGACGAAACGGTCGCCGACAATGCGGATATTTTCCTTGTCGGAAAGGATTTCACGCAGACGCCCGAAGAAATCCGACCGGTAGCGGTTCAGTTCCTGCACCCGCTGGGCCAGCGCAACGTTCAGGCGGCGCCCTAGATCGGCGATCTTAGCGTTCGATTCGCGGTCTCGGCTTTCAGAAGCGTTGAGCGCATCTTCAAGTGCGGCGATCTGGCGGCGCAGAGCCGAAATCTGCTGGTTCAGCAGTTCTACCTGACTGAGCGCGCGGGCGCTGACCTGCTTTTCGGCATCAAGGCTCGCCGACAGTTCCCCGGCGCGCTTTTCAGCGGCGGCGCCTGCGCCACTTCCTTCGTTCAACAGGCTTTGCAGACGTGAACGCTCGGTTTCCGCCGTGGACAGCGAGGCTTGCAGATTGGCGATGGTGTCCTGCATGTCCTGCGAATTGCTGCGCTCCAGCGACAGGAGCTGGGTCAGTTCCTGAATCTGGCTGTTGAGGCGGGCAAGCACGCTGTCCTTGTTGTTGACCTCACGGCTGAGCAGGAACTGCGCCAGCACGAAAACGGTCAGCAGGAACATGATTGCCAAGAGCAGCGTCGTCAGGGCATCGACGAAGCCCGGCCAGTAATCGACATGCCTTTGGGTACGGCGGTTGCGAGCAAAAGCCATGGGCCTTACTCCGCCTTGTCCGTGCGGTCGGACTTGCGGTCATGCGGGCGCTCTCCGATGGCCCGGGTGAGGCGGTCGAGCGTCTGGCGGATCGCCTTCTGCTCGTCGGCCTGCTTTTCCACCCAGTCGCGCATGATCTGCTGTTCGCTGCGCATGTTCTTGACGAGGCCCTGTATGCCTTCGGCAAGATTGGCAAGTGCTGCCGTTGTGCGCTGCGTGGATGCATCGCCGCCATGCATGTTCTGCAGGCGATCGGCCAGATTACGGATTTCTTCCGTGCCGCCGTGCTGGTCCGCGTCCGAGCCGAGATCGGTGACGGAGGAAAGCCAGTTTTCCAGTTCCGTATAGAAGCGGTTCTGTGCACGACCCGCTTGCAGGTCGAGGAAGCCTAGGATCAACGAACCGGAAAGGCCGAACAGCGACGACGAAAAAGCCGTGCCCATGCCCGAGAGCGGCGCCTGAAGACCGGCTTTCAGGGCATCGAGAACGTCACCGGTACTGCCCGAATTGGGATCGAGGGTCTGGATAGTCCGACCAATGGAGCCGACGGTTTCCAGAAGGCCCCAGAAGGTGCCGAGAAGGCCAAGAAAGACCAGAAGCCCGATCAGATAGCGCGATATATCGCGGCTTTCGTCAAGGCGGGTCGCGATGGAATCGAGAATCGAGCGCATGGAGGCGGTGGAAAGCGCCATCGACTGGCGACGCCCGATGAGTGCGCGCATCGGCGCCAGCAGTACGGGCGGGCGCGCGGTGCCCTCGCGGTCGCCGTCGCGGAATGAATTGACCCAACGGATTTCCGGCAGAAGCCGGAGCACCTGTCCGAAAGCGAGCAGGATGCCCACCAGCAGAACGCCGAGAATAAGCCCGTTGAGCCCGGGATTGGTGACGAAGAACGTGTGAATCTGCCGCATGAGGATTGCAGCCAGAAAGGCTACAATAATAAGGAAGATCGCCATGGTGAGAATGACAATGCGCGGGCTCGAAAGGCGGTAGGGGTCGTAATCGCGTCCCTCATCCAGACGTTCCCGGGAAAGTCTCAAATCGCTCATGCGTTGCGCTCCATGGTCGCGTGTTTGCACGGGAGCCTACTTCATTAATTCGTGAAGCGGAATCGTCTGGTTACGAAAAAATGAAGGCAGAAATGCTTCAGCGCGCCGCTTTCATGCGACGCGCTGATCCAAAAAGCGAATAATGCTGGGAATATCAGATCGGCTTTTTGATCGTCTTGAGAAGCGCGCCGTGAATGGTTTCGTTGCCGGCGACGATCGAATGATTAGTGAACATATCCTGTCCGCCATTCTTGTCCGAGACGAAACCGCCAGCTTCGCGCACCATCAGGATGCCGGCGCCGAGATCCCACGGATGCATGCCATCTTCCCAGAAGCCGTCCAGGCGGCCGCCAGCGACATAGGCGAGATCGAGCGCGACAGCACCCATGCGGCGGATGCCTGCGGTTTCGGCCATGACATTGCGCAGCTCGACCAGATAATGGCCGTGATGGCCGCGGCCCAGATGCGGGATGCCGGTGCCGATGACGGAATCGACCAGCTTGTTGCGCGATGCGACGCGCAGGCGGCGGTCGTTGAGGAATGCGCCGCCACCGCGTTCTGCGGTGTAAAGCTCGTCCATGGCCGGATTGTAGATGACGCCGGCGACGATCTGTCCCTGACGCTCAAGTGCGATGGAAACAGCAAAAACCGGAATGCCGTGCAGGAAGTTCGTGGTGCCGTCGAGCGGATCGACCAGCCAGCGGTGCTGTCCGTCCTTGGATTCAATCTCGCCGGATTCTTCCATCAGGAAGCCGTAATCCGGGCGGGCGCGGCTCAATTCCGTGTAGACGATCTTTTCGGCGCGGCGGTCTGCCTGGCTGACATAGTCGCCGGGGCCCTTGAGAGAAACCTGAAGATTCTGGACTTCGCCAAAATCGCGAGCGAGGCTGCGGCCGGCCTTCATAGCGGCCTGTACCATAACGTTGAGAAGGGCTGAGCGGGCCATTTCATTGTCCTTGTAAGCACGATCCCTAAGCGTGGAGTTTAAAGAGGATCATGCATTTCGTTAAAAAGAGAGGGCGAACATCCAGCCGCGAACATATACGGCGGACGGTCAGGGAATTGAGCGATCTGAGAAAGAACGGTCGCAAGGATGCGACATGCGGCGCCCCGGCGGGACGCCGCCATAGTCAGAAACGGATCAGGCGCGGCTGACGTAGGTCAGTTCGTTGGTATCGACGATCACGCGTTCGCCCGATTCGATGAATGGCGGAACGAGGATGCGGATACCGTTTTCAAGTACCGCCGGCTTGTAGGACGAAGCGGCGGTCTGGCCCTTGACGACCGGATCGGCTTCGGTGATGGCGAGCGTGACCTGATCCGGCAGGCGGATCCCGATCGGCTTTTCTTCGTAAAGTTCGACAGTGACCATCATGCCGTCCTGCAGGAAGGCGGAGCGGTCGCCGACGAAATCCTTGGCCAGCTCGAGCTGCTCGTAGGATTCCGTGTCCATGAAGATCAGCGCTTCACCCTGTTCGTAGAGGAACGAGAAATCCTTCTGTTCCAGACGAACGCGCTCGACGGTTTCGGCGGCGCGGAAACGTTCGTTGAGCTTGGTGCCGTTGATGAGGTTCTTCAGTTCGACCTGATTGTAGGCGCCGCCCTTGCCGGGCTTGACGGCATTGGTCTTGACTGCAACCCACAGGCCGCCAGCATGTTCGATGACATTGCCGGGGCGGATTTCGTTACCATTGATCTTCATGAGCTTGGTCCGGAATGAAAATGTGAAACTATGTGCGGCCCGGCTTTATTTCGGGGATTGCCTGAGCATCTCATATTCGAGCCGCGATAATCGCGTTTCCAAGACCATAAAACGACGCTTTGTGCAAGCCTGACCACGAAAAGAGGGCCGGTCCGGTTTGAAAAAACCGCTCAAAAATCAGCGGACGCGCAGGTTATTGGCGGTTTCTATGGCTTGCTTGATCTGATCGTCAGCCAGTCCGTCCATCATGTCGTTGAGGTCCGGCGCGCGGAAACCGGCGCGCTGGGCGACGATATACCAGGCGGCCGCCTTCACCAGATCGCCTTCGGTGCCGATGCCATCGCGGTAGAGGCGGGCAAGCCATGCCTGCGCCATAACCATGCCGCGCTGCGCGCCAAGCTGCATCCAGCCGAAACCCTGTTCGTAATTGCGGTCGCCGCCGCGCCCCTCGATCAGCCAGCGGCCAAGGTCGAATTGTGCGGTGTCATAGCCTTGCGCCGCTGCGAGCAGGAGATAGACGCGCGCTTTCTTGTCGTCGCGAGGAATGGTCGGGGTGCCATTGGCGTAAACCTGGCTGACCGCATATTGCGCATCGGCAAGCTTCGCCTCGGCTGCCTTCTCGAACCACGGGAAGGCGAGGTCGAGGCCGGGCTTGCCCGGTGTCTTCACCATCAACATCTGGCCGTAGTTGAACTGCGCCATGGCGTTGCCGCCCTCGGCAGCCTTCTTCATCAGCTCTTCCGCCTTGACGGGGTCTTTCGCGGTATAGGTGCCCTGAAGCAGAAGAGCCGCGTAGCGGAACTGCGCTTCCACAACACCATTATTGGCCGCCTTCTCGTACCATTCTGCTGCCAGTTTCTGGTTGGCGGGAATGCCGAGACCGCGCGCATAAATCTCCGCGATGAGCGTCTGCGAGGCCGGGTCGCCCTTTTCGGCCTGTGGTTTGGCCAGATTGAAGGCGGTCAGATAAAGGCCGCGCTGGAATGCTCCGAAAGCCTCGTCCGCCGGCTTGTCGCCGAAACGGCTCGGATCGATATGCGGCATCGGTTCCGTGGTTGCCGGTTGCGGCAGCATGACCGGCTTGGCAGGCTTGGCAGGCTTGTCGGCCTTCGTGCCCTGATGATTGCCCTGCTTGCCGCTCTTCTGGCCGTGCACCGGCTCGCCGGCTGCCAGAACAGGCAGGACCGGCAGCGCGAAAGACATAACGGCAGCGAGAAGAAATTTGTTCTTCATGGGCATCGGCAAGACCTTGATGAGGTATCAGTTTTCAAAGCGCGGCGCTTTTTCGTCGAGCAGCCGGTTGGCTTCCGCAACAGCCTGCGCCGGGTCTTCGGCGTCGAAGACTGCCCGTCCGAGCGCCACGAAATCCGCGCCGGTTTCGGCGGCCGGGATAATGCTTTCCAGCGCGCTTCCGGCCTGCGCAATGCAGGGTATCTCCACCATCTGCGCCCACCATTCGGCGAGCGACAGGTTGCGCGGATGAGCGTCCGGCTTGTTGTCCGCACCGATTTTTCCGAAGAACACATAGTCGGGCTGCAATTCGCCGATTTCCATCGCACCGTGGCGGTCGCGCAGATTGCCGGTGCCGACAATCATCTTCGGCGTGTGCTTTTCTATCGCTTCGGCCAGATCTGCAGCCTTGCCTTCGATATGGATGCCGTCGGCCCCGACGCGACCTGCAATGCGCGTATCATTGAGGATGAGCGCGGCAGCGCCCTTTTCCTGAATGACCGGGATCGCCTTTTCGGCGGCGGCCTGAAAAGTGGCCTCGTCGAGATCGCCGGTGTCGAGAATGACGCTTGCAACGTCACCGCCCGAAAGCGCAGCCGTCAACAGTTTTGCGAGCGCCGCGCCGTCGGCAAGCGGGGGCGTAACCAGCACGATGCGGCAGCGGTCGGTTTCAGTCTGGTGAGCGGGCGTGTTCATGAACGAAGCCTAACGGGAAAAACGTGATGGAATTCGGGCAATAGAGGCGTTCTGTTTACCGGAAACGGAAGCGGCTCTCTATCTATTTGTTTTATCGCATTTATGCGACGCAACCGCGCTTCGGCAAGTATTCATTGGCGAAACACGTTCCCGGTCAGGCCAGTCCGGACTGGCATAATGTTATCCACTGGAACGAAAGTTGATCGGAACCAACCCGGTTCTGCACGAATTTACGGATATATAACCCACACCAAGACCGGGCACTGAACGCCCCGGCAGAACGTGTGAAACCGTTCCGGCCCCCCATCCGGAATGACACGAAGAAGATTGGAAAGTCCTCGCAATCCCAAGTGCAGGTGCTTTCCTTCAAGGATAGGCAGGCTGGTAAATGAATATTGCGACCGCTGGAGAAGCGATGCACGCACCCAATGCGAAAATGCGCGATACGCGCATTGACGTGTTCCGTGCGCTCGCGCTGCTAACGATCTTCATCAACCATGTACCCGGCACGATCTACGAGAATCTCACACACAGGAATCTCGGATTTTCCGATTCGGCCGAAGCCTTCGTGCTGATTTCCGGCATGGCCGTCGCGCTTGCCTATGGATCGAAGTTCGCTCCCGGCAATCGCCTGCTTCTGTCGCTCAAGATGTGGCGCCGCGCCGGTGTGCTCTATACCGCGCATATCATGACGACCATGGCGACCATCGCCATCTTCGCGGCCGCTGCCCTTTTCCTTAAGCGTTCGGAACTCCTGACGCAGATCAACATCGCTCCGCTGGTCAAGCATCCGGTCGAAGCGTTGTTCGGCATCGTCACGATGGGCCACCAGCTCGGCTATAACAACATTCTGTCCATGTACGCCGTGATGCTCGTCCTGACCCCGGTCCTGCTTCTGCTGGCGCGCATCAGCCTGCCGCTGATGCTTGGCGTTTCCGGCACGGTCTGGTTCCTCTCGGGCCTCTATCACGTGGCACCGGTCAATTATCCGACCGAGGGCGTCTGGTTCCTCAATCCGCTGTCCTGGCAGTTCCTGTTCGCAATCGGTATCGCAGGCGTGATGCATGTGCGTCGCGGAGGCGAACTGCCGAAGCATCCGTTGCTGATCGGCCTTGCGGTCGGCTATCTGGTGCTGGCGCTGGCGTGGGTGCGCATCCCGCTCTGGGGTATCGATGCATCGATGGGAATGCCGATGGTCATCACCGGCTTCGACAAGACGTTCCTGTCGGGTCCCCGCCTGCTGCACGTGCTGGCCATTGCCTATCTTATTGCCGTGGTCCCCACGCTGAACAACATCGCCCGCACTGCGCCCGACAATCCGCTCGCCATTCTCGGCAAGCATTCGCTGCCGGTCTTCATTGCCGGTACGCTGCTGGCGATGGTGGCACAGGTGATGAAGCTGGTGAACCCCGGCGGCCTGCCATATGACACGCTGCTGATCGCAACCGGCATCGTGATGCAATTCGCATTGGCCTATTATCTGGAATGGCTGCCGACCATCGGCTGGAGCAAGAAGGGCGCAGCCGCTTCGGCCAAGCCCGGCGTTCCCGCTGCCGAACCCGTCAAGATGCAGCTCGCCTCAAGCGGAAAGCCTGCGATGCAGCGATATTGACCACGGATAAGCCGGGCGCTTCGGGCGGCTTTTCTTTCGGCCGAAGCGCGGAATCGTTTGAGATTATCCACAGAGCGGAGCGGAAATTAACCATTCATTAATCTTAAGAATGTTAAATGGTTTACATCCAGTTCGGCTGGATTCTTACCGAGTGGTTTAGCCACTCTGTTTGACGCCTCCCTGTTAAACTCCTGAGAGCCGCCCTTGCGGCTCTTTTTTTATGCGCTTTTTGCTGCACATCCCGGAAATGTCGGCTTTCCACGCGCCGCCACGTGGAACGAAATCAACTGCCGATCCGTTCTATTTGCGGACTTTCTTTAAAAGCCCCTGAAAATGTTAACCGAACGTTAAACATAAACTTGCGCGACGGTGCATGAAAGTGCAGTTTGTCGTGGACTTGTTTAGCACAGCTGTTCCGTCTCAGCCTCCCCCATGGTCGAACAGCGGTTCAATGGTTTCATTCGTATCCGTCCGGCAAATCCCACCGGAGGGCTACGGCAACGGAATGGGCCGCCGATGCCGGCGGTCATGCAAGGTGGCAGAGCAGTGATTAGCGAACAGGGTCAGATGCCGAGCAATATGATCAGCCTCGCGGAGCGCATGGTCTTCTCGGATTCGTTCAAGCCGATCTATACGCAAGGCATGGATATGGTCGAGGAAGCCGCAAGCTACCTTGATGGCGAAGGCCGTGAGGATGCGCGCAATCTGTCGCGCGTGGCCGCGACGCTCTATGCCGCCGAATCGATGCGGCTGACCACGCGCCTGATGCAGATTGCGTCCTGGCTGCTGCTCCAGCGCGCCGCGCGCAGCGGAGAAATGTCCCGCCAGCAGGTTTCCGCCGAAAAGGCCAAGGTGCGCCTCGACACTCCGTCCGCGGGTGAAGCCGCCCAGGGCTGGTCCGAACTGCCCGCCGCCTTCGTGGAACTGGTTGAACGCTCGATGCGCCTTCAGGCCCGCGTGCGCCGGATGGACCGCGAGGTCTACGGTGAGGTGGTTTCGCTGCAGGGCATCCCGCGCGGCAATCCGGTTTCCGAACAGATCGTGTTGCTGAAAACTGCTTTCGGTGCTTCCTGACATTGAATAACCATTGAGCATCCGCGCCCTTCGGGGCGCATGTTTCTCTTTTGTTCACTTTTCTGCTGTCAAGTGAATCCGTCTGAGGATAGGGTTCGCTTATGAAAGAAACGATTCGCATCATTGGTATCGATCCAGGCCTGCGCCGCACCGGCTGGGGCATTGTCGAATCGCTTGGCAATTCACTGCATTTCATCGGCTCGGGGACTGTGACCTCGAATGCCGAGATGGATCTCGCATCGCGCCTCTGCCAGCTCCATGAAGGGCTTTCCAAAGTCCTGCATGAATTCATGCCGCACGAGGCGGCGGTCGAACACACTTTCGTCAACAAGGACGCAACGGCGACATTGAAGCTTGGTCAGGCGCGGGGCATTGCCTTGCTGGCTCCGGCGCAAGCTGGCCTGCCTGTTGCCGAATATGCGCCGAATGCCGTGAAGAAGGCGGTTATCGGCGTCGGACACGGTGAAAAGCAGCAGATTCACATGATGGTGAAAGTGCTGATGCCGCGTGCATCGTTCGATACGAGCGATGCCGCCGATGCGCTTGCCATTGCCATTTGCCATGCGCACCATCGGCAGAGCATTGTAAGCGCCCGCCGGATGCAGGCGCTGTTAGCGGGGTGAGACCAGAATGATCGGCAAGCTTAAAGGCGTGATCGATGAAATCGCCGAGGATCATGCGGTCATCGATGTGCATGGGGTCGGCTATGTCGCGTTCTGCTCGGCGCGGACACTGGGCAATCTCGGTGGCGCGGGCGAGGCGGCGGTGCTGTTCATCGAAACCTATGTCCGCGAGGACATGATCCGCCTTTACGGATTTGCCAATCAGCTTGAGCGCGAATGGTTCCGCCTGTTGCAGAATGTGCAGGGCGTCGGCGCCAAGGTGGCGCTTGCGGTGCTTGGCACGCTGTCGCCGTCCGAACTCGCCAATGCGATCGCATTGCGCGATATCGCGATGGTGTCGCGCGCGCCGGGCGTCGGCAAGAAGGTTGCAGAGCGCATCGTGACTGAACTGAAGAACAAGGCGCCTGCCTTTGCCGGCGATGCGAGCGGCACGATCGGGCTCAAGCAGGAACTTGGCGCGGGTGCCGCGCCTGCACCGGTGGCCGATGCGGTGTCGGCGCTTTCCAATCTCGGTTATTCCCGGGATCAGGCAGCCAATGCCGTTGCAGCCGCACTGAAAGAGGCGGGAGAGAATGCCGATTCGGCAAAGCTCATCAGGCTGGGTTTGAAGGAATTGTCGCGGTGAGAGCCTGTTCCAAAAGTCGCCACGCCGGTCTGCAAACGGCGCTTTCCTGCGTTCCGGTGCTCATGTACATGAAGTACACTCCGCTCCGGTACTCGAAAATCGCCATTTTCGCCACGGCCTGCCGCTTTTTGATTCAGGCTCTGCGCAGCTTGCCTGAACATGATGTTCGTGCGAGGAGGAAGGCATGAGCGACCGCAACCCTCTCATCAATCCCGACAGCCGCGCAGATGAAGACAATACGCTGCGCCCGCAGATGCTCGACGATTTCGTCGGCCAGGCGGCGGCGCGCGCCAATCTGAAAGTTTTCATCGAAGCGGCCAAGGTGCGGGGTGAGGCGCTTGACCACGTGCTGTTCGTTGGCCCTCCGGGTCTCGGCAAGACGACATTGGCGCAGATCATGGCCAAGGAACTGGGCGTCAATTTCCGTTCCACGTCTGGCCCGGTCATTGCCAAGGCGGGCGACCTTGCAGCACTTTTGACCAATCTCGAAGAGCGCGACGTTCTTTTCATCGATGAAATTCATCGCCTGAGCCCGGCAGTGGAAGAAATCCTCTATCCCGCCATGGAGGATTTTCAGCTCGATCTCATCATTGGTGAAGGCCCTGCCGCCCGTTCGGTGAAGATCGATCTTGCCAAGTTTACGCTCGTTGCGGCAACGACCCGTCTCGGCCTTTTGACCACGCCATTGCGCGATCGCTTCGGCATTCCGGTGAGGCTCAACTTCTATACGGTCGAGGAACTGGAATATATTGTGCGCCGTGGCGCGCGCATCATGCAGATGGGTATTTCGCCGGATGGTGCGCTGGAAGTGGCGCGACGTTCGCGCGGCACCCCGCGCATCGCCGGGCGGCTGTTGCGCCGCGTTCGCGATTTTGCGCTGGTGGCGGGCGCCGACGTCATCGATCGCAAGATAGCCGATGAGGCATTGTCGCGTCTTGAGGTGGACAATCGCGGACTGGACCAGCTCGACCGGCGCTATCTCAATATCATCGCGCGCAATTTCGGTGGCGGGCCGGTGGGGATCGAAACCATCGCTGCCGGTCTGTCCGAGCCGCGTGACGCGATTGAAGACATTATCGAACCCTATCTGATTCAGCAGGGTTTCCTGCAACGCACGCCGCGCGGCCGGGTCCTGACCGCCGTTGCATGGCAGCATCTCGGATTGCCTGCGCCCGCTGAAATCATCCAGCAGTCGCAATACGGCCTCTTCATGGAAGACGAATGACGGAACGACAGGAACAATTGGCGCAGGCTGCCGTATCGGGCGAACTGAAGGACGGCGCGCATCTGCTCTATGCACGCATTTATTATGCCGATACGGATTTTTCCGGCTTCGTCTATCACGGCCGCTATCTGGAATTCTACGAACGCGGGCGCACGGACTTTCTGCGCTTGCAGGACGTTCACCATATCGAGCTGGCGGAAGGCGCGCTTGGCGAAGAAATGGTGTGGGTCGTTCGCCGCATGGAGATCGACTACAAATCGCCGGCGAAGATGGACGACCTCATCCTGATCGAAACCCGCGTCAGCGAAATTCGCGGGGCACGGGTCATCATGGCGCAGAAGATCACCTGTGGAGAGCGGCTGCTTTCGGAAGCGAAGGTGGAAGCCGTAATGATTACCAAGGAGGGCCATCCGCGCCGCATTCCCGATGAATGGCGAGAGGCCTTCACCAACAGCCGCAAGGGCTGAGCTGCGGATTATTCCGCCCGAAATCGTTTCCACTTTTTTGGGGTGCGTTCTATTTAGGCAAATGCTAACGCATCTTTAACCATAATATTCCATTAATCACCCTGACGGAATCGGTAGAGAGGCTGGCTGACAGCGCAGCGCCTTCCTTTCACCAAAATTAACCGTAACAAGCGCCTGATGGATTTAAAGTTGAAATCCGGGATGGCGGTTGCGGTGCGAAGTGTCGGCCGCTCGTCGGGCAGGTACGGCTTCACGTTGAAAAGCTGCGCAAGGTTAGAGTGTCTGTTTTCAGACGCTGGGTAACGGATTTGCGATACCGCCCGGTCATGTGGCCGGGCGTTTGGATTCGAGGACGGTAGATCGATGGAAAATGTTGCGTTAGCGGCCCCCGCCGCCGATGTTACCCTCTGGGGCCTGTTCATGCAGGCGAACTGGGTCGTCAAGCTGGTTATGCTTGGCCTGCTGTTCGCTTCAATCTGGACCTGGGCTATCATCGTGGACAAGACGATTGCTTACGGACGGGCGCGGCGCGCGATTGATCGCTTCGAGCAGACGTTCTGGTCCGGCCAGTCGCTGGAAGAACTTTACCGCAATCTCGGCGAACGCCGCACCACCGGCATGGCATCCATCTTCATGGCCGCAATGCGCGAGTGGAAGAAATCATTCGAAAAGGGCGCGCGTTCCCCCATCGGTCTCCAGATGCGTATCGACAAGGCCATGGACGTGGCGCTGGCGCGTGAAGGCGAAAAGCTGGAATCGCGACTGGGCTTTCTGGCAACCATCGGCTCTGCAGCTCCCTTCATCGGCCTGTTCGGCACGGTTGTTGGTATCATGACCTCGTTCCAGGCAATTGCAGCCTCCAAGAACACCAGCCTTGCCGTTGTTGCGCCGGGTATCGCCGAAGCGCTTCTTGCAACGGCCATCGGCCTTCTCGCCGCTATTCCTGCCGTTATCGCATACAACAAGCTGTCTGCGGATGCCGGCAAGATCGGCGGGCGGCTGGAAGGTTTTGCGGACGAGTTTTCCGCCATACTGTCGCGCCAAATTGATGAGAAGCTGACGCCGCGTAATTAAGCGGCATCAAGCATCGAGTGTAGTTTCAGCCTTCGGGAATCTTGCAATGGGCATGTCGGTCGGAAATCAGGGAATGCAGTCGGGCGGACGCCGCAGGCGCGGCCGCAAGAAGGCATTGATGAGCGAAATCAACGTGACGCCGTTCGTCGACGTGATGCTCGTTCTCCTCATCATCTTCATGGTTTCCGCGCCTCTTCTGACGGTCGGCGTGCCGATCGACCTGCCCGATACGCAGGCCAAGGCCATGAACGCCGACACGCAGCCGATCACCGTTTCGGTCAACAGCGAGGGCAAGATCTACCTGCAGGAAACCGAAATCCCGATCGAAGAAGTGGTGCCGAAACTCCAGGCCATCGCCAAGACGGGCTATGAGGAGCGCATTTTCGTGCGCGGTGACAAGGCTGCCGATTACGGCACCGTCATGAAAGTCATGGCCCGCATTTCCGCCGCCGGTTTCAAGAATATCGGCCTTGTGACCCTCCAGGAGCAGGATAGCTGACGCCATCATGAAGGCTGGCCTGACATCTTCTGTTGCCTTGCATGCCGTTGCGGTCGCGCTGGCAGTGGTTTCGTTTTCCTCGCCGAAGGCTTTCGACGTGCAGGATTCGGAATCGTTCCCGGTCGATATCGTACCGATTGAATCGCTGACGCAGATCCAGCAGGGCGAAAAGACTGCGCCTATGAAGGAAAAGTCGGCTCCCGTGCCGACAACCAAACCGCAGACAGTTCCTAACGCCGAGAATTTCGGCGATCAGGATATCGACACCAAGACACCACCGAAGCCTGACCCGAAGGCCAAGCCGATCGAGGCAGCGGAAGAGCCGAAGGCGCAGCCGGAGCCGGTGAAAAAGCCCGAACCGAAGCCGGAGCCTAAACCGGAACCGAAGCCCGAGCCCAAGCCGACGCCGGTTCCCGCGACGGAAGTGCAGACCAAGCCGGTGGAAAAACAGGAAGTGAAGCCCGATCCGGTGGCGGAAGCCATCGACAAGCAGGCTGAATCGCCCGACGCCCAGACGCCGAAGCTGCCGGACAAGTTCCCCGCACCGGAAGCCAAGCCGAAGCCGCCGCAGGCGCAGACCGCCAAGACGCCGGATCGCAAGCCGACCGAGGAAAAGAAGCCGACGCAGAGCGCGTCCCAGTCGTCGCAGTCCAAGAACGATGCGATTGCAGACGAGGTTGCGGCCCTTCTCAACAAGCAGAAGGCGGCAGGCGGCGGCGCCAAGCGGTCCACCGATCAGGCATCGCTGGGCGGCAAGAAGAATACCGGCGGCTCCAAGCTCAGCCAGAGCGAAATGGACGCGCTGCGCGGTGCGATTTCAAAGTGCTGGAACGTTCCCGCCGGTGTGGCGGACGCGCCGGGGCTGATCGTAACCGTCAAGATGAAGCTGAACCAGGACGGCTCCATTCAGGGCGTTCCGGAGGTGACATCGGGCGGCGGCGGCGATGGTGTGGGGCGAGCAGCAGCCGAGAGCGCCAAGCGCGCTGTCGCACGCTGCGCACCGTACAATCTGCCAGTCGACAAATATGATTCATGGTCGGAAGTGATCGTCAATTTCGACCCGAGCGAAATGTTCTGACCGGGTTTCCGGTCGCCAACCACTGCAAGGACAAAGAGGTCCCAGAAGACATGAAAATCGGCATCATCAATACAAAGATCCGGACGGTCTTTTCGGCTTTCGCGTGTATGATTGCCGCAAGCCTTGTCTGCACCATGCCGGCGCGCGCCGTCGTGGAAATCAACATCAACAAGGGTGTGATCGAGCCGCTGCCGATCGCCATCACCGATTTCCTTTCGGCCGACCAGCTCGGACCGAATATCACCTCGGTCATAGCGGCTGACCTGGAACGGTCGGGCCTGTTCGCACCTATCGACAAGGGCGCCTTCATCGAGAAGATTTCCAACCCGGACGCGGCTCCGCGTTTCGAGGACTGGAAGGTCATCAACGCGCAGGCGCTCGTCACGGGCCGTATCACCAAGCAGCCGGATGGCCGTCTCAAGGCCGAGTTCCGCCTGTGGGATACGTTCGGCGGCCAGCAGATGATCGGCCAGCAGTTCTTCACCACGCCGGACAACTGGCGCCGCGTCGCCCACATCATCGCCGATGCGATCTATGAGCGCCTGACCGGTGAAAAGGGCTATTTCGATACGCGCGTCGTTTTCGTCGACGAATCCGGTCCGGCACAGAAGCGCGTGAAGCGTCTGGCCATCATGGATCAGGACGGCGCCAATGTGCGTTATATTTCGGACGGCCGCGCCATTTCCCTGACGCCGCGTTTCTCGCCGAACCGTCAGGAAGTCACCTATATGTCTTATGAAGGCGGTACGCCGAAGGTGTATCTGCTGCAGCTGGAAACCGGCCAGCGCGAGCTCGTCGGCAACTTTCCCGGCATGACCATTGCTCCGCGTTTCTCGCCCGATGGCCAGAAGGTCGTGATGAGCCTGCTCCAGGACGATGGCAGCGCCAACATCTACACCATGGACCTGCGCAACCGTTCGACCACGCGCCTGACCAACAGCCAGGCCATCGACACCGGCGCGTCCTATTCGCCGGACGGCTCGCAGATTGTGTTCACCTCGGACCGCGGCGGTCGCCCGCAGCTCTATGTGATGGGTGCAGACGGCTCCAACCCGCGCCGCATCTCGATGGGCGACGGCAGCTATTCCACGCCGGTCTGGTCTCCGCGCGGCGATCTCATCGCCTTCACCAAGCAGTCGCAGGGCCAGTTCTCCATCGGCGTGATGAAGACCGATGGTTCCGGCGAACGCCTCCTGACCTCCGGCTTCCACAATGAAGGTCCGACCTGGGCTCCGAACGGTCGCGTGCTGATGTTCTTCCGCAAGGCGGCAGGGGCAGGTGGTCCGAAGCTGTTCACCATCGACCTGACCGGCCGTAACGAGCGCCAGATCCAGACGCCGAACTTCGCGTCCGATCCGGCATGGTCGCCGCTGCTCGAATAGAGCGTTTCGACGATTCAGTTGAACTGGAAATGCTCCGGTTATGGAAAGTGAAGGCGCGAAACCGGTGTTTCGCGCCTTTTTCATGGCAATGCGCCACAATCCTTGCCGGAAAGCCGTGTTTCTGCCGTATTTTGCCCCCAAGGGCTGAGGCAGCAAGAAAATATTAACCATACTTCTTGAGCCTGTCTTAACCTCAATATGATTATTGGATGGTTACGCAGGAACATCAAATCTTAAGGAGCTCCGGCCCATGCGCCGTATCCAGTCGATTGCACGTAGCCCGATCGCTATCGCCCTTTTCATGTCGCTCGCCGTTGCCGGCTGTGCGTCCAAGAAGAACCTTCCGAACAATGCCGGTGATCTGGGTCTCGGTGCAGGCGCCGCAACGCCAGGTTCCGCACAGGACTTCACGGTCAATGTCGGCGATCGCATCTTCTTCGATCTCGATTCTTCGCTGATCCGCGCCGATGCACAGCAGACGCTTTCCAAGCAGGCCCAGTGGCTGCAGCGTTACCCGCAGTACTCGATCACGATCGAAGGCCATGCCGACGAACGCGGTACGCGTGAGTACAACCTCGCTCTCGGCCAGCGTCGTGCAGCCGCCACCCGCGACTTCCTCGCTTCGCGCGGCGTGCCGACCAACCGTATGCGCACCATCTCCTACGGCAACGAACGTCCGGTCGCAGTCTGCGACGCCGACTCGTGCTGGTCGCAGAACCGCCGCGCCGTTACCGTTCTCAACGGTGCGGGCAGCTGATCTGCCAATATCAGATAGTATTACGGAAAAGCGGCTTTCGGGCCGCTTTTTTCGTTTCGGGCCGATTGTTTGGGCGTTTCGACAAACTTTGGCCGAAGTCACCCCTGTCATAGTGAGCGCCAGGAAGCCTTCGCTTTTCGCATTTTGCGGCGCAAAACCGCTTCGCACTTTTGCTGGAAATGCTCTAAAAGCGGAGCTGATCGTGCGGCAAACGCATTCAGCGTCTGTTCAGGCGCGGCACTCGATCATCCGGTTCGCGTGAATTGGATGGGTAAATTTGCAGGGGCAAAGGGAATGAGGAAACCAATGAGGAAAGTGACGCTGGCAATTGCCATGCTGCCGCTTTTGGCGAGTGCTCCGGCTCTGGCGGCATCTGTTTCTTCGCAAGGGGAAATTCAGCTCGCGCAGGCAGGTGCTCCCGGCGGGGATCAGTTTTCGCAGCAGGTCTGCAATCTGGCACATCAAAATGCCCAGTCCTATGCGCGCATCTTGCAGCTTCGCGACAAGATGCTGAAAATCCAGCGCGACAATGAAGCGCGTTTCCAGGCATTGGAAAAGGGGCGCGGGGGTTCACAGCATCGCGTCAGCATCGGGTCAACGGCCATTCTCGACGAAGCGATGCGGGACAATGGTGGCGGCAGCGGGCAGGGCGGCGGCTATCAGAGCCCCGGCTTGCAGCAGGAACTGGTGCGCAACCTGACCGGCAAGGTCGAGGATGTGGACGCCCAGATTTCGTTCACCGACAATCAGCTGCAAAAGACGCAGGAAGACAATGAATTCCGGTTTGAAGAACTGGAAAAGAAGAATGGCGTAACCTCGCCTGCTTCGAGCAGCGCGGCTCAGCCTGCGCCCGCTGCAGCATCGCCGGGCGCCGATCTCTGCGCGCAGGGCGTCGGCAACGCGGCCGCGATTGCCGATGCGTTGAGCGCGCGGGCGGAAGCCATGAACTTCCAGATCCTCGAAATGCAGGATCAGATGCAGAAGATGCAGGAAGCAAACGAAACCCGCTTCCAGTTTCTGGAAACCGGAAAACGCGCCGATACGGAAATTCAGCAGGCTGGCGGCGACACGTCGCTGGCCGCTGCCGGTTCGGATCAGGGCAGCAACGGAAACCTCGATGGCGGGGTTTCCGGAAGCGCCCCGCAGAATGGCGGATATGACGCTTCCACGCAGGCTGCGGCCAGCCAGTCGTCTGGCGCCGATTCCATGGCTATTGGTTCGAATGCGCCCGCACAGGGCGGACCGGCACGTGGCGAGCCGCCGCAAACGCTGGGCTCCATCCGCTTCGACGCCAGTGGCAATGTAATCGGCGAAACACTCGACGCCACGCCGCGCACGGTACAGCCGGGCGCGGCACCGGGAACCGCCGCAGGCGGAACGGCAGCAGGCGATGCGGTTGCATCGCTTCCGACCGACGATAATCCCGGTTCGCTCTATCAGGCATCCTATCAATATCTGATGTCGGGCGACTACAAGGCAGCTGAAACCGGCTTCCGCGAGCATGTGAAGCGCTATCCGGCTGATCCCAGCACGGCTGAAGCGCGCTTCTGGCTTGGAGAATCGCTTTACGGTCAGGGCCGTTATCCGGAAGCCGCCACGGTGTTCATCGATACGCAGCGCGATTATCCCGATTCGAAGCGCGCGCCGGAAAACATGTTCAAGCTCGGCATGACGCTGGAAAAAATGGATAATCGCGATGTTGCCTGCGCGACCTTCGCGCAGATACCGGAACGTTACCCCAAGGCGGCGCCTGCCATATTGAAGCGCGTTGCCGATGAGCGCACGCGCGCAAAGTGCTAGAGCGGTTCCCGTTAGAACACAGCCGTCGAACCGATCTGACTTTTTGTTTTATCGCATTATTTAACGCAAAACCGTTTCACGCTTTTGCTGGAAATGCTCTAATGGCGGAGTTAATTCGTGGGGCTTAGCCCAAGCAATATTTTCAAATTATTCGAGCCATTCGGATTTGAGCAGGCCAGGGCCGTGATTGCCGCCGTGTCAGGCGGCAGCGATTCTCTCGGCCTGCTTTTTCTCCTCCGGGATTACATGGCCATGCTCAAGGACCCGCCCCGGCTGATCGCCGTGACGGTGGACCATCAATTGCGCGCAGAATCCAGGGCCGAGGCCGAAAATGTCGGTCGGCTTTGCCGGCACTACGGGATCGAGCACCGTATTCTCACCTGGGATGAGGCGAAACCGACGAGCGGACTTGCTGCAGCTGCGCGCACGGCACGTTATCGCCTGTTGTCGCAGGCGGCGCAGGAGGCAGGCGCTGCCTTCATCGTCACCGGCCATACGCAGGACGACCAGATCGAAACCTTTCTGATGCGCAGGGAGCGCAGCGCCCATGCAGAAGCGCGGGGGCTTGCCGCCATGTCATCGCGCTCGTTACTGGGCGGCCTCGGGCGGGTGGGATCGGTAGAACTCGACCGCCCGCTGCTTTCCATTTCCCGGCAGGTCTTGCGTGAGGAGTTGCGGGGCAGGGGCATTGGCTGGATCGATGATCCCAGCAATGCCAATACGGACTATGAACGGCCACGGGTTCGTCTGGGCGTCGCGGCGAAGGCGGACAGACAGGCGGTGCTCGACCAGATTGCCGAGGCCGGAGCCGCGCGGGAGCGGGACAATGCCGTCCTGATTGCCGCACTCGCCGACCCGGCGAGCCTGCGCATCGATGCGGACGGGGCGTTGCTGGTCGATCCGCAGCTTTACGCCGCGCTTCCCGACAATGCCAGGCGATTGTTCGCCGGATTGCTGGCGGCGATTGCGGGCGGACGCCGTTTCCTGCCGGGCGACAGCGAGCGCTCACGCATCGAACGGGTTCTTTCGGGAGAGGATGACAATCATCGCCTGACTGTGTTCGGCGCGCTGATCGAGCGTGGCGCGGACGGCTCGCCGCATCGGTTTCTTCGCGAAAAGCGCAATCTCCCCAAGCTCCATCTGGAGCCGGGCAAGCCAATCGTCTGGGACGGACGCTTCCGTTTCTCGAATGAAGGCTCAATTGATTTCGAACTCGCTGCACCGGGACGGCAGGAACTCGCCGATTTCCTGAAGGCGCAGAACATCGAGATAGAATCCCGCAGACGTGAGGCCCTGCTGGTTTCGCCAGCCCTTTACAAGGATGGCAGGCTTTATGCCCTGCCTTTCCGGCGGGAAGGGGATTTTCCGAAAGACATTCGTGTCGAACGGCATTTTGCGATCTTCGATCACGTGTTGCCGGGGCATGATTTCGATCTTGCAATGGCTGTTGAAGCTCGCATCGGGCGCGTCTGCGCCGAATCGAAGCGGGATGAAAAATCAGTCCAGTGAACTGATTTCCCCGCGTAGACGCTTCGCACTTTGGTTGGAAATGCTCTTTTTATAAACCAGAGTGCGAAGAATCGAGGATGCGGGGTCAAACGCGCCTTGGCAAGGCCATCCTTCGATCCTATGTTAGACCGAAACATCGTTCCGTGCCCGCGGAATGGCCGTGGTATCGATTGGACCCGATATGAATCCGAACTATCGCAACTTCGCCCTCTGGGCGATCATTGCTCTTCTTTTGATCGCGCTGTTCAACCTGTTCCAAAGCCCAGGTCAGCGCTCCAATTCCCGTGAAGTTTCCTATTCGCAGTTTATTGACGACGTATCCAACGGTCGCGTGAAATCGGTGACGATCACCGGCCAGCGGATCACCGGTACTTTTGCTGACAATGGTTCGACCTTCCAGACCTATTCGCCGGGCGATACGGGTCTCGTTTCGCGCCTTGAAGACAAGGGTGTCGCGATCACCGCACGCCCGGAAACCGATGGCTCCAGCTCGCTGATCGGCATTCTCCTGTCGTGGCTGCCGATGATCCTGATTCTAGGCGTGTGGATTTTCTTCATGCGCCAGATGCAGGGCGGCTCGCGGGGCGCGATGGGCTTCGGCAAGTCCAAGGCCAAGCTTCTCACCGAAGCGCATGGCCGCGTCACCTTCCAGGACGTCGCTGGCGTGGACGAAGCCAAGCAGGATCTTGAGGAAATCGTCGAATTCCTGCGCGATCCGCAAAAATTCCAGCGTCTGGGCGGCAAGATTCCGCGTGGCGTTCTGCTCGTTGGCCCTCCCGGCACCGGTAAGACGCTTCTGGCGCGCTCGGTTGCGGGCGAAGCCAATGTGCCGTTCTTCACGATTTCCGGTTCGGACTTTGTTGAAATGTTCGTCGGCGTCGGTGCGAGCCGCGTCCGCGACATGTTCGAGCAGGCCAAGAAGAATGCGCCCTGCATCATCTTCATTGACGAAATCGACGCAGTCGGCCGTCACCGCGGCGCCGGTCTCGGCGGCGGCAATGACGAACGCGAACAGACGCTCAACCAGCTTCTGGTCGAGATGGACGGTTTTGAAGCCAACGAATCGATCATCCTGATCGCGGCGACCAACCGTCCCGACGTTCTCGATCCCGCGCTGCTGCGTCCGGGCCGTTTCGACCGTCAGGTCGTGGTGCCGAACCCAGATATCGTCGGCCGTGAACAGATTCTCAAAGTGCATGTGCGCAACGTGCCGCTTGCACCCAATGTCGATCTCAAGGTTGTCGCACGCGGCACACCGGGCTTCTCCGGTGCCGATCTCGCCAACCTCGTCAACGAAGCCGCCCTCATGGCCGCGCGCCGCAACAAGCGCCTCGTGACCATGCAGGAATTCGAGGACGCCAAGGACAAGATCATGATGGGTGCGGAACGCCGCTCCGCCATGACGCAGGAAGAAAAGGCCAATACGGCCTATCACGAGGCAGGCCATGCCATCGTTGCGCTCAACGTGCCGAAGGCGGACCCGGTTCACAAGGCAACCATCATTCCGCGCGGCCGTGCGCTCGGCATGGTGATGCAGCTTCCGGAAGGCGACCGTTACTCGGCCACCTATACCTGGATGGTGTCGCGCCTTGCCATCATGATGGGCGGTCGTGTGGCCGAAGAGCTGAAATTCGGCAAGGAAAACATCACCTCCGGTGCTTCCTCCGATATCCAGCAGGCCACCAAGCTCGCCCGTTCCATGGTTACGCAATGGGGCTATTCGGACAAGCTCGGCCGCGTGGCTTATGGCGACAATCAGGAAGAAGTCTTCCTCGGCCATTCGGTTTCCCGCACGCAGAACATTTCGGAAGAAACCGCGCAGATCATCGATGCCGAAGTGCGTCGCCTGATCGATGAGGCCTATGCCGAAGCGACCCGCATCCTGACCAAGAAGAAGAAGGACTGGATCGCGCTTGCCGAAGGACTGCTCGAATATGAAACGCTTTCCGGCGACGAGATCAAGGAACTGATCGCGGGCAACAAGCCGTCGCGCGATCAGGGCAGCGATACGCCGTCGCGCGGTTCAGGCGTTCCGAAGGCTGGCAGCCCGCGCAAGCGCAAGGGCAGTGAGCCTGGCAGCGAACCGGGTATGGAGCCGCAGCCGCAATAAGCTGCTCGAAAAGAAATACAGAAAGCCGGGCTAGTCCCGGCTTTCTGTTATCCGGTTTTATGGGGCTTGTCGCAAAGGCTCGTTAAGGATTTCGGCGCATCATACTGCACCAGCTTACGACTTTGGTCGGGGGAAGGACGAACTTGCAGCCAAAGACGAAATTGCATTTGTGAGGGTTTTCGCGTTAAGAACAGCGAAAATCTGCTGCCCGGCCAACCGGCAGCCATTGCTCGCCGATCATTTTGGGCGGCATATATTTGAAGACAGAGAGCAATTCATGGCTCAGCGCAAGGCGAAACAGATGGCACGCAAATATTTTGGAACCGATGGCATTCGCGGACAGGCCAACAGCTTTCCGATGACCCCGGAAGTCGCCATGAAAGTCGGCATGGCGGTTGGTCACATCTTCCGCCGCAAGGGTCAGGCTTCGCGCGTGGTGATCGGCAAGGATACGCGCCGTTCCGGCTATATGCTGGAAAACGCGCTGGTGGCCGGTTTCACCGCCGCAGGCATGGATGTTTTCCTGCTTGGCCCGATCCCGACGCCTGCCGTTGCGATGCTCTGCCGCTCGCTGCGCGCCGATATCGGCGTGATGATCTCGGCATCGCACAACCCGTTCTACGACAATGGCATCAAGCTTTTCGGCCCAGACGGATACAAGCTTTCCGACGAGATCGAATTGAAGATCGAGGCGATGATCGACGGCGATCTCTCTCCATATCTCGCCAGCCATGGCGATGTCGGTCGCGCCAAGCGCGTCGATGGTGACATCTATCGCTATATCGAATTTGCCAAGCGCACGCTGCCGCGCAATATCGACCTGAACGGTCTGCGCGTCGTGGTCGATTGCGCCAATGGCGCGGGTTACAAAGTTGCCCCGGCTGCGCTGTGGGAACTGGGCGCGGAAGTCATCACCATCAACAACGAGCCGAACGGCATCAACATCAACGAGGATTGCGGTTCGACGCATCCGATCGGCCTGATGAAAAAGGTTCATGAAGTGCGCGCCGATGTCGGCATTGCGCTCGATGGCGATGCGGACCGTGTGCTGCTGGTCGATGAAAACGGCACGGTCATTGACGGCGACCAGTTGATGGCCGTCATCGCCGAAAGCTGGGCGGCGAGCGACCGGCTTGAAGGCGGCGGCATCGTGGCGACCGTCATGTCCAATCTTGGCCTCGAGCGCTTCCTTGCCGACCGTCATCTGACGCTGGCCCGCACCAAGGTGGGCGACCGCTATGTGGTCGAGCATATGCGCGAGCACGGTTTCAATGTCGGCGGCGAGCAGTCCGGCCATATCGTCCTGTCCGATTTCGCGACGACGGGTGACGGCTTGATCTCGGCCTTGCAGATTCTTGCCGTCGCGCAGGAGCAGGGCAGGCCCATCAGTGAAGTCTGCCGCAAGTTCGATCCGGTGCCGCAGCTTCTCAAGAATGTTCGCACCGCTGGCGGCAAGCCGCTGGAGAACAAGCGCGTGAAAAGCGCAATCATTGAAGCCACCGAGCGCCTTGGCGGTCAGGGCCGTCTGGTTATCCGCCCGTCCGGCACCGAACCGCTCATCCGCGTCATGGCGGAAGGCGACGACCGCGGTCTGGTGGAAAAGGTCGTCAACGACATTATCGACGTGATCTCATCCGAGGGCAGTGCTGCCGCCTGATCACCCCATGAGCAATTTCAGCAAAGCGCGGGTTCTGTCCCGCGCTTTTTGTTTGGACGCGTGTCCCGAAGAGTGAGAACTGAAGCCGGAGCACGTCCGGTATATTAGTGATTCTTAATGAGCTTGGTAAAAAAACAAGGTTAAGTCGGATTTAACTTTTGCCGAATAGTCTTTCCCACAAACATCCGTACCGTCGCTTCCGGCGGCGTGATTCTCCGATGGGGCAGACATATGAAAAGTCTTACGAAAACTCTTTTTGCCGGTGTGGCGGCATCGGTTGCCCTCACGGCCATGGTATCTGTCGCGCTGGCGGCCGATATCATCGAACCTGTGCCGGAAGTCCCTGAAGTCGTTGTCGCTCCGCCTGCCGTTGGCGGCTGGTATCTGCGCGGCGACATCGGTTATTCCTGGAATAAATTCAAGGGTGCGGACTATACGGTTGTCGGAAGTGGTTGTGACCCATGCGGCAACGAAACTACTTTTATCGACAAAAAGGACATCAAAGGCGGAGACCTTAAGGGGTCATTCCTGATTGGTGGCGGTATCGGCTATCAGGTAACAGATTATTTCCGCACAGATTTCACGCTCGATTACATGACGCGCGCGAAATTTACGAGCGAGCGTGATGAAAGCCACCTGTCGGCACTGTCGCTCCTGGCAAATGCTTATGTCGATCTCGGCAATTTCAGTGGCGTTACGCCTTATGTCGGTGCAGGTATCGGCGGCACGCGTATTAAGTGGGCCGATCTTGTCGATACTACAAATGGCGGAGCATTGCCCGGTGATGCCAACTGGCGTTTTACCTATGCGCTCATGGCGGGTGCGTCGGTTGATCTGACGAATAACCTCAAGCTCGATGCCGGTTATCGCTATCGTCATGTCAATGGCGGCAAGATGTTCGATGGTAAGTACGGCGTCGGCGACGGATATGACAAGGGGATGGACATTCACGACGTGCGCGTCGGCCTGCGCTACATGTTCGGCGGTGCGGCTCCGGCCTATGCGCCGCAGCAGGTCTCGACCATCGTGGACGGCCCGGTTTACAAGTAAGCCGAAGATACAGCAAAGCAATCAGGGCCCGGTTATCCGGGCCCTTTTCGTTTAGTGCGCGTTTCAACAGATATTGGACAGACGCTTCGCGCCTTGCGGCAGATGCTTTAGAAACACGGTAAACAGATCCCTATATTCATGCGATCTTAACCATGTCCGTTCATACATGATGATACATTCATAAGCGGGGATTTCATCATGTCCATGCAATGGCGTGCCTTCTGTTCGCCGGCTGCGCTGCTGGCCGGATTATGCATCGTATCGCAGTCCTTTGCCGCCGATCTTGATATGATCAGCTATGAGCCGGGCGCTCCGGCGCAGCAGCCGGTCGAGGTTGGGTCCGGCTGGTATCTACGCGGCGATATCGGCTACAACATCTCCTCCAAGGTCAAGGTCCAGACGGAGACGGCTTTCTGGAGCGCGTCGCAAGGCTACGATCTGGACAAGAATGTCGTGCCGTCCGTTGGCGTCGGCTATCAGTTCACGGATAATCTGCGCGGCGACGTGACGTTCGGTTATTCCAAGCAGAGCTTCGATGATCTGGACGTCGATGTTCGCAGCTGGGACATGATGGCCAATGCCTATGTCGATCTCGGCAATTACTACGGTTTCACGCCTTATCTGGGCGCTGGTCTAGGCTTTGCCAATGTGCGGTATTCCATCGATACGGTCTATGGCGCATACAAGGCGGATGATGATTATCGGCTCGCCTGGGCGCTGATGGCTGGCGTGGGCATCGATGTGGCCTCCAATATCAAGCTCGATGTCGGCTATCGATATGGGGTTATCGAGGGAGCAGATATTGCAAGCGCGGCAGGCATCACGCTGAGCGACAAGGACATTCAGTCCCACCAGCTCCGCGCCGGTGTGCGCTTCACGACCTGGTAATACCAGGTCTCATCGAGACCTGGTATTACCAGGTCTCATCGAGACCTGGTCAGGCCCGTGCGGCCATTGAGCATTTTGCGTTAGCAATTTAACGCCCTGCTATAATTGCAGCGGGCCTTTGGGCCCGCCTTGCAGTTCATTGTTTCAGGTTTGGCGAATTTTTGGTTTTCATATACGGCCCAAATCCTTACAGGTGAACGAATGCGTCGAACGCATTTCCTGAAAAGGGGAGGGTTATGAAAGCAATCGCAGCATTTTCAGATTTCGTAGGCCCGACTTTCGCCGTCTGGGTCATTATTTTCGCTGTTCTCGGCTTCGTCCTGCCGTCGACATTCAGCGTATTTGCGCCGTGGATCGTGGTTCTGTTGGGCATCATCATGTTCGGCATGGGCCTGACGATTTCCGGCAAGGATTTTGCCGAGGTCGCCAGGCGGCCTTTTGACGTCGCCATCGGTGTGCTGGCGCAGTTCATCATCATGCCGCTTCTCGCCGTGCTTTTGACGCGCATCATCCCCATGTCGCCGGAAGTGGCTGCGGGCGTCATTCTGGTCGGCTGCTGTCCCGGCGGCACGGCCAGTAACGTCATGACCTATCTGTCAAAGGGCGACGTGGCGCTGAGCGTTGCTTGCACCAGCGTCACCACGCTGCTTGCGCCGCTCGTGACGCCATTTCTGGTCTGGTTCTTCGCCAGCCAGTATCTGCCGGTCGATGCGATGAGCATGTTCATCAGCATCGTGAAGGTCATCCTCGTGCCGCTGGCGCTCGGCTTCGTGTTGCAGAAACTGGTTCCCGGCCTGGTCAAGGCGGCCATCCCCATGCTGCCGCTGGTGTCGGTCATCGGCATCGTGCTTATCGTGGCCGCCGTGGTCGCGGTCAACAAGGCCGCCATCGCGCATTCAGGCCTGCTGATCTTCGCGGTCGTGTTCCTGCACAACGGCTTCGGTCTGCTGCTTGGTTATTTCGCGGCGCGTTTCCCGGGGCTGTCGCTTGCCAAGCGCAAGGCGATCAGCATCGAGGTCGGCATGCAGAACAGCGGGCTTGGCGCCGCGCTCGCCAATGCGCATTTCTCGCCGCTGGCGGCTGTGCCGAGCGCTGTCTTCAGTGTCTGGCACAATATCTCCGGCGCGCTGATTGCAAGCTACTATGCGCGCATGGAAGACGAGCCGACAGAGACGCAGACGGTTACGCGATAAGGAAATTCTACCCGCCCGGAGCAATTCGGGCGGGTTTGATGAAAATATTCCCCGAAAGCCGTATTGAGGAAAAACGCGCTTTCGGCTATCCCGGTAAGTGGGCCACGTCTCCCCAACGAGACGCGTGCTATCTGAGAGGATAGAAACAACATGACGACGATTGCGAAGCCGGCAGTTCGCCCGGCTAATCCTAATTTTTCATCCGGTCCCTGTGCAAAACGTCCCGGCTGGTCGCTGAATGCGCTGGTCGATGCGGCGCTTGGCCGTTCGCACCGCGCGAAAATCGGCAAGACCAAGCTCAAAGAGGCCATCGACCTTACCCGCGAAGTGCTGCAGGTGCCTGCCGATTACCGCATCGGCATCGTGCCGGCTTCCGACACCGGCGCTGTCGAAATGGCGCTGTGGTCCATGCTGGGTGCGCGCGGCGTCGATATGGTCGCCTGGGAAAGCTTTGGCGCAGGCTGGGTCACGGATGTGGTGAAGCAGCTCAAGCTCGAAGACGTTCGCACCTTCGAAGCGCCCTACGGTGAGATTGTCGACTTTTCCAAAGTGGATTTCGACCGCGATGTCGTTTTCACCTGGAACGGCACCACGTCGGGCGCGCGCGTCCCGAACGCCGATTTCATTCCGGCTGATCGCAAGGGCCTGACCTTCTGCGACGCGACCTCTGCCGCTTTCGCGCAGCGTCTCGATTTCCCCAAGCTCGATGTCGTTACCTTCTCTTGGCAGAAGGTGCTGGGCGGCGAGGGTGCACACGGCATCCTGATCCTCAGCCCACGTGCTGTCGAGCGTCTGGAAAGCTACAAACCTGCATGGCCGATGCCGAAGATTTTCCGCATGACCAAGGGCGGCAAGCTGATCGAAGGCATTTTCGTCGGCGAAACCATCAACACGCCGTCCATGCTTTGCGTGGAAGACTATCTCGATGCGCTGAAATGGGCGAAGTCGCTCGGCGGTCTCGATGCGCTGGTTGCGCGGGCCGACGCCAATTTCGCCGTCCTGAACGATTTCGTTGAGAGAACGCCGTGGATCGCCAATCTGGCCGTGAAGCCGGAAACCCGCTCCAACACCTCCGTCTGCCTGACGATTGTCGATCCCGAAGTAACCGCCTTGTCTGCCGACGAGCAAGCTGCTTTCGCCAAGGGCATCGTCACGGCGCTCGACAAGGAAGGCGTTGCCTATGACATCGGCGCTTATCGCGACGCACCTTCCGGCCTGCGCATCTGGGCCGGTGCGACGGTGGAAGCTTCCGATCTGGAAGCGCTGACGCATTGGCTGGATTGGGCTTTTGCAACGCAGAAGGCTGCACTTAAAGCTGCGGCTTAAGCAGATTCGTGCATGACACCGTGGTCCGCGTTGGGGCGGCCACGGTCCGCATTCCCACATTACAGCGCATTTCCTGAAGCAGAACAGTCTGCGTTATCACAGGAAATGCATGATTTGAAAATGTTTGAAGGAGGCCTTAATGGCACCTCGCGTTCTCGTATCCGATAAGCTTTCGCCCACTGCCGTCCAGATTTTCAAGGATCGCGGCGTGGAAGTCGACTATCTGCCTGATCTCGGCAAGGACAAGGAAAAGCTTCTCGAAGTCATCGGCGATTATGACGGTCTGGCGATCCGCTCGGCCACCAAGGTCACGGAAAAGCTGATTGCCGCCGCCAAAAAGCTCAAGGTCGTCGGTCGCGCCGGTATCGGCGTCGACAATGTCGATATTCCGGCGGCTTCGCGCCGCGGTATCATCGTCATGAACACGCCTTTCGGCAATTCGATCACCACTGCCGAACACGCCATCGCGCTGATGTTCGCTGTCGCCCGGCAATTGCCGGAGGCCGACACATCCACCCGCGCCGGCAAGTGGGAAAAGAACCGCTTCATGGGGGTCGAAATCACCGGCAAGACGCTCGGCGTCGTCGGCTGCGGCAATATCGGTTCGATCGTTGCGACCCGCGCCATCGGCCTGAAAATGCATGTGGTGGCTTTCGATCCGTTCCTGTCCGAAGCCCGTGCGCAGGAACTGGGCGTTGAAAAGGTCGAGCTGGACGAACTGCTCGCCCGCGCCGATTTCATCACGCTGCACACGCCGCTGACCGACAAGACCCGCAATATCATCAACGCGGAAAACCTCGCCAAGACCAAGCCGGGCGTGCGCATCGTCAATTGCGCGCGCGGCGGGCTGATCGTGGAAAAGGACTTGGTGGCAGCACTGAAATCCGGCCATGTCGCAGGCGCCGGTATCGACGTCTACGAAACGGAACCGGCGACGGAGAACGAGTTGTTCTCGCTGCCGAACGTGGTCTGCACGCCACATCTTGGCGCGTCGACGGCGGAAGCGCAGGAAAATGTCGCGCTTCAGGTGGCCGAACAGATGTCGGACTATCTCGTGAAGGGCGCCGTTTCCAACGCCATCAACATGCCGTCGATCACCGCGGAAGAAGCACCGCGCCTCAAGCCGTTCGTGAAGCTTGCCGATGTGCTTGGCGCCTTCGTCGGTCAGGTGACCGACGAGCCGATCCAGGAAGTGGAAGTGCTGTTCGACGGTTCCACCGCCACGATGAACACGCGCGCGCTTCTGAGCGCGGCCCTCGCAGGTCTCATCCGTCCGCAGGTTGCCGACGTCAACATGGTTTCCGCGCCGATCATGGTGAAGGAACGCGGCATCATCGTTTCGGAGGTCAAGCGCGACAAGTCGGGCATCTTCGACGGCTATATCAAGCTGACGGTGAAGACCACCCTGCGCGAGCGTTCGATCGCGGGCACCTGCTTTTCGGACGGCAAGCCGCGTTTCATCCAGATCAAGGGAATCAATCTCGACGCTGAGGTCGGTCCGCACATGCTTTACGTCACCAACAAGGACGTTCCGGGCATGATCGGCCTGCTTGGCACGATCTGCGGCAAGCACAATGTCAACATCGCAAACTTCTCGCTTGGACGCGACCATCCGGGTGGCGACGCGATTGCCATGCTCTATGTGGATGAACAGATTCCACAGGCGGCACTTGACGAACTGACGGCTCAAGAGGCAATCAAGGCGGCAACACCGCTTGAGTTCAACGTCGGAGAAGTTTGAGAAAATGGTTGAAGAGATGGTACAGCCGGAATGGCGGCGCATGCACGAGCATGATATTGCGAGCGTGACCGCCGTCGCCAATGTTGTCCATCTCGATTTCTTCGAAGATGAGGCGGTCTTCCGGGACCGCTTCAAACTCTATCCGGCAGGCTGCTTCGTGCTGGCCCGAGAGAACGAGATTCTGGGTTACGGCGTCAGCCACCCGTGGAAGCTCGATACGGTTCCGGCCCTCAACGCCGTTCTGGGCGCGCTGCCGGAAGACACCAATACCTATTACATCCACGATATTGCACTTCTGCCCGAAGCCCGCTCCGGCGGTGCCGCCACCCGCGTCGTCGAGCTGATGGCCTTGCAGGCCGAGCGTGATGGTTTCGTCACCATGTCGCTCGTCGCCGTCAACGGCTCGCAGGGCTTCTGGGAAAAGAAGGGCTTTGTCGTCCGCGATCTCCCGGCGCTCGAGGAAAAGCTGAAAAGCTATTCGGAGGATGCCCTTTATATGGTCCGCGCCGGATAGATCGTAGATATTCACGCTTTGGAGGTCTGCAAATGGCATTCTTTTGAGCTTCCGGTGCTCATGTACTAAAATGTACATTCCGCTCCGGTTCTCAAAGAATACCATTTTCGCCTCTCCATAGCGTGAATCTCAAACGATCTAAGCGCCCTTCGTTCCAGTTAGCGTTCAAAAATCGGGAATTTCTTGCACGAAAGAGTCGCGCAATCCCGTTTCAATCTGTATAGAGACGAGGGATCAGCACCCTGTAGCCTCAGCTGGCGATGACCGGGCCGCTTCGATCCTTGGATTTTCAAATAGAAGCCAAGGAGTTTCTTCAATGGCAAATGTGGTTGTCGTCGGGTCGCAATGGGGCGACGAGGGCAAGGGTAAGATCGTTGACTGGCTGTCCGAACGCGCCGATGTCATCGTGCGCTACCAGGGTGGTCATAATGCAGGTCATACGCTGGTCATCGACGGCGTCAGCTACAAGCTTTCGCTGCTGCCTTCCGGCCTTGTGCGTGGCAAGCTGAGCGTCATCGGCAACGGCGTCGTTGTCGATCCGCATCATTTCGTTTCCGAAGTCGAGAAATTGCGCGCGCAGGGCATCGACATCAATCCGGACGTACTGCGCATTGCCGAAAATGCCCCGCTCATCCTCTCCATCCACCGCGATCTCGATGCCATGCGCGAAGGCTCCAATTCGGGCCTCAAGATCGGCACGACCAAGCGCGGCATTGGCCCGGCCTATGAAGACAAGGTTGGCCGCCGCGCCATCCGCGTCATCGATCTGGCCGAGCCGGAAACGCTTGAGCCGAAGGTCGAGCGCCTGCTCGCCCACCACAATCTGCTGCGTCGCGGCATGGGCCTTGAGGAAATCGCGGTCGAAACCATTCTGACCGAGCTGACCTCGGTTGCCGACCAGATCCTGCCCTATATCGATCAGGTCTGGCGCGTTCTCGACGAACGCCGCAAGGCGGGCGACCGCATCCTGTTCGAAGGCGCGCAGGGCGCATTGCTCGACAACGACCACGGCACCTATCCTTTCGTGACGTCCTCCAACACGGTTGCCGGTCAGGCTGCCGCCGGTTCGGGCCTCGGCCCGACGGCCATCGGCTATGTGCTCGGCATCACCAAGGCCTATACGACCCGCGTTGGCGAAGGCCCGTTCCCGACCGAACTCAATGACGAGATCGGCGAATTCCTTGGCACCAAGGGCCATGAATTCGGCGTGGTGACAGGCCGCAAGCGCCGCTGTGGCTGGTTTGACGCCGTGATCGTGCGTCAGACGGTCCGCACCTCCGGCATTACCGGCATCGCGCTGACCAAGCTCGATGTTCTCGACGGCCTGGACGAAATCAAGATTTGCGTGGCCTATGAACTCGATGGCAAGCGCATCGACTATCTGCCGTCCTCCATGGGCGCGCAGGCTCGCGTCAAGCCGATCTATGAAACACTGCCGGGCTGGTCGGAAACGACCGCAGGTGCACGTTCATGGAACGATCTTCCGGCGCAGGCGGTCAAATATGTCCGTCACATCGAAGAACTGATCGGCGCGCCGGTGGCCATGCTTTCCACCAGCCCGGAACGCGAGGATACCATCCTCGTCACCGATCCGTTCCACGACTGATTGTTTGCAGTCAATGAGCGATATGTTCGGAGCGGCTTTTTCGGAAGCTGCTCCGATTTCGTTTCGGCCGTTGTACAAAGAACGCAATCGGCTGCATAAAGCTTCGCAACAGGGTGAATTTTGCCACTATTTCACCGCATCGTTTTGAAAGTCTTCGCTAAATCGTAGCCGGAGACTTTGCTTTCCCTTGATTATTGTGATTATTGGGACATTTATTGCATCCTGTGCTTATTGTTCATCTGGACGGGCGGAAACCGGGTAAGACGGAATGGCGGATTTTGTAGCGGTACTGAAAAAGACGATCGATGCGCAGGCGGACAAGTCTCCTGAATTGCGCCAGCGCGTTTATGCGAAAGCGCGTGCGACGATCGAGCAGAAGCTTGTCACGGCAAACGCCTCGCAGGCCGTGGCTGTCCGCCAGCGTAATATTCTCGAAGACGCCATTGCCGAGGTCGAAGCTTTTTATGCGCCGCCCGCCAACCCGCCGGAGCCGCCGGTCGAGGATGCGCTGGATGATTTTCTGCAGGAGGCGAATCGCGCTGCTGTGGATCGCGCGCCGTCCCATGAAGACGACGAGCCTGCATTTTCCGCCGCCCCGCAGGATGAGCGCCGCGACCGCGTTTCCGGCGAGGATGACGACGCACCGGCTTTCGTGGCCGAGCGCCACGACGACTGGAAGCTGGACCGCGCCAAGGAAAAGGCGCAGGCCCGCCGCAGCGAATATATCGAGCGCACGTCCAAGAAGGAGAAGCGCTCCTATAAGGGGCTGGTTGTCGCGTTGATCGCGGTTCTGGCTCTCGGAACCGCCGGCTACGTTGTCTGGAACAACAAGGACAAGATTCAGGAACTCGCGTCGAGCCTTGGCCGCAGCGACGCGCCTGCGACCGGTTCCGACAGCCAGACACAGCCTCAAGACACGACGCCGCCAGCCGACAGCAATGCGGCGACGACGGGCGGCGAACAGACGCCGGAACAGCCGCAACAGCCTGCGGGCGAGCAGAAGTTGACGCAGCGGCTGATGCCGGACGGCAGCGAAACCGATAGCGGGCCTGCCGGTGGCGCGAACGGAATCGGGGAGGGCACCTCCACCGCCGCTTCCACCCCTGCACCTGCCGAGACGAACTCGCCAGCGGGCGCGCAGCCCGGACAGAACCAGACCGTCGCCGTCGGCCAGCAGGCGCTTCTCTATGA
Source organism: Brucella sp. IR068 (assembly GCF_049065885.1). NCBI lineage: Bacteria > Pseudomonadati > Pseudomonadota > Alphaproteobacteria > Hyphomicrobiales > Brucellaceae > Brucella > Brucella sp. IR068. The sequence continues at coordinate 178,806 of NZ_JBAKHE010000008.1, forward strand.
AGAGCGCGGCGGTGCCGGGTCGGATTCGGTCGAGCGCGGCAATGTGGTCTGGTCGGTGATCGAGGAAAGTCCGGAAGACGGCCAGCCTGCGCAGCCCGCCGTGCGCGCAACCGTCACGATGCCGACCAGCAAGGTCGAGCTGAAGATGACCATTCGCAAGAATACGGACCAGTCGATTCCAGCAAGCCATCTGATCGAAATGGTCTTCACGGTCCCCGAGGGCTTCTCCGGCGGCGTGGTGGATAATGTACAGCGCGTCACCTTCAAGGACACGGAACAGGCGGCGGGCAATCCGCTGATCGCCGTGCCGTCGAAAATCGGCGATAATTTCTTCATCGTATGGCTGAACGACGCCCGCACCGCGCAGGATACCAATCTATCGCTGATGCGCCGCCTGCAATGGATAGATATTCCGATCTCCTACCGCAATGGCCGCCGCGCCCTCATCAGCCTTGAAAAAGGCGTGCCGGGCGAGAAGGCGTTCAACGACGTGCTGGGTGCGAATTAATCTTCCCGCAAAACGAAAAAAGCCGCTTCGAGCGGCCTTTTTGTTTGCTGACGAACAGGATTACTTCTTTTCGGCAAAGGCCTTGATTGCCTTGGCGACTTCGTTCTGCGCGGCTTCCGCGCTGTCGAAGCCTGCGAGTTCCACGACCTTGCGGCCTTCCGGCAGCTGCTTGTAGACGCGGAAGAAGGCTTCGAGACGCTGCTGTTCGATCTTGGGCAGATCGGTGATTTCCTTGATGTTGTCATAGGTCGGATCGATGTCCGTGGTCGGCACGGCAACGATCTTGTCGTCCTGGTCGCCGCCGTCGATCATCTTCAAAACGCCGATCGGACGAACCTTGATGATCGCGCCCGGAACAATCGGCTCACGCGTGTAGATCAGCGCGTCGAGCGGGTCACCGTCACCGGCAAGCGTGCTGGTGATCGAGCCGTAATTGGCCGGATAGACCACAGGCATGGACTGATAGCGGTCGACGACGATATGGCCGGTCTTGTCGTCGATTTCGTATTTGGTGAAGCTGCCCTGCGGGATTTCGATGGCCGTGAAGAACTCCTTCCCGTCCTGTTCCTTCTGTGGATAGTCGAGGAAGGAGACATATTCGGAAGCAGATGCGGCGGTGGCAGCGGTAAGCGCGATAGCTGCGGCGAGCAGGAGCTTTTTCATGGGATGACCTTGAAGCTGGGGTGAAACACGCCCTCGTCCCTAATGCCAATCCATTACAGTTGTTTGACGGTTTTATATCGGTTGGATGACGGTTTCGACGAGGAAGCGCCTGCGATACTTTGCCGGGCTGATGCCGATCTTCTGGCGGAAATGATGGCGGAGCGTGTGGGCGCTTCCAAAACCGACCGAAGCGGCGATATCATCGATGCTTGCCTCTCCTTGCGAGAGGAGTTCCTTTGCCGCTGCGACGCGCTCCATGGTGAGCCAGTCGCTGGGGGTGGCGCCGGTCGCTTCGGCAAAGCGCCGCAGGAAAGTGCGCGGGCTCATCCGGCATTCCGCCGCCATGCGCCCGATTGTCCATTCCGCCGCCAGACTGGCGCGCATCCTGTCCAAAACCGGGCTGATTGCCGTGCCCTCGCGCCTCGTCACTGGCCGTTCCAGGAACTGTGCCTGCCCGCCGGTGCGATGGGCGGGCATGATCAGCCGTCGGGCAACGGAATTCGCGGCGAGCGTCCCAAAATCCTGCCGCACGATTTCGATCAGGAGGTCCATTCCCGCCGCGCTTCCAGCCGAGGTAAATATGCGATCATGTTCGCGGTAGAGCGATGCATCATCGACATCGATTTCGGGGTGCCTTTTGCGCAGTGCATCGGCATGGCGCCAGTGCGTGGTGGCGGTGCCGCCGTCGAGCAGCCCCGTCGCGGCCAGCACGAACGCGCCCGAACAGATGGAGGCAAGGCGTGCCCCGCGCCGGTGCGCGCGGCGCAGCCTCTCGCTGACCGCTTCCGGCACCGGAATGTCCGCACCTTTCCAGCCCGGAACGATGATGATGTCGGCTTCATCGATCAGGTCGGAGCTGCCATCGGGCGTGATGAGCAAACCGCCATGCGCGCGCAACGGGCCCTCTTCGATCGGGCAACTGGCAAAGCGATACCAGCCCGGTCCCATTTCCGGCCGGGGCAGGCCAAAAATTTCGGCGACGATGCCGAATTCAAAAGTGCAAAGCCGGTCATAGAGCAGCGCCACGACGAGCGGGCCTTGCAGGTCTGGTGTGCGGTTTGTCATTATATTTACGTATATTGTCAATCTCGCCAATTGCAAGCGCATTGGCAAATAGGCGAAATCTTCCTGAAGAAAACAGGAGATCGTCGATGGACAGTGCAGCCAAGATCGGGAAAAGATCAGCCGTGACGGCCATTTCACCGGCACCGAGTGGGGTGGCCCGCGAACATTTCGCGGCAGAATTCACCTTCGAAACCGATTGTTCGGACGTGCACGACGCCTTGTCGAAAGGCGCCGATTTCGTGCTCCTCGACGTGCGTAGCCCAGCGCTTTTTGCGGAAGGTCACATACCGGGCGCGATCAATCTGCCGCACGGGAAGATCATCGCGTCAAAGATGGCGGAGTGGCCGCAGGATACGGTTTTCGTAACCTACTGCGCCGGGCCGCATTGCAATGGCGCAGCACGGGGCGCCTTGCGGCTCGCCAACCTCGACCGTCCCGTCAAGATCATGGCGGGCGGACTGACAGGCTGGATGGATGAGGGGTTTGAACTCACGAAAGGCGAGGGGGGCCGGTAAATAGTTCTGCCGCAAAATGGTTTCCCATTCTGCGGCAGTAAAAAGATCAGCAGAGCATCTGAAACGCGCTTTAGGCGTGCGCTTCCTCGACATGGTTCAGCGCTTTCTGCTGCTTGAAAGCTGCGGCCTTGACCGCGGCCTGAACCTTTTCAAAGGCACGCACTTCGATCTGGCGCACGCGCTCGCGGCTGATGCTGAACTCGCTGGACAGGTCTTCCAGCGTCATCGGGTCGTCGGAGAGGCGGCGGGCCTCGAAAATGCGGCGTTCGCGGTCGTTCAGCGTATCCATCGCCTGTTCCAGCATGGAGCGGCGGTTGTCCAGCTCATCCTGTTCGATCAGGATCTGCTCCTGGCTGCTGCTGTCATCGACCAGCCAGTCCTGCCATTCGCCCGATTCACCTTCCGAAGCGCGCAGCGGCGCATTCAGCGAGGCATCACCGGACAGGCGGCGGTTCATGGACACCACTTCGTCTTCGCTCACATTGAGCTTGGTCGCGATCTGCTTGACCTGATCGGGGTTGAGGTCGCCGTCGTCGAGCGCCTGAATCTTGCTCTTCATCTTGCGCAGATTGAAGAACAGGCGCTTCTGATTGGCGGTCGTGCCCATCTTCACAAGGCTCCACGAGCGCAGGATATATTCCTGGATCGAAGCCTTGATCCACCACATGGCATAGGTGGCAAGACGGAAGCCGCGTTCAGGCTCGAAACGCTTGACGGCCTGCATGAGACCGACATTGCCTTCCGAGATGACTTCACCGATCGGCAGGCCATAGCCGCGATAGCCCATGGCGATCTTGGCCACGAGACGCAGATGGCTCGTCACCAGCTTGTGGGCGGCCTTGGGATCGGTATGTTCGTGATAACGCTTGGCCAGCATATATTCTTCCTGCGGCTCAAGCATGGGAAAACGTCGGATTTCTTCCAGATAACGGGTAAGACCGCCGTCACCTGACGTGATGCTTGGGAGATTCATCTGGGCCATAGAGCACCCTCCTTTATGATTTCAGGTTCCCGTCTGGCGAACCTGTCGCGGGGGCTGCCTCCTGCACTTCCCTCTCGCGAGCCTCCATATATAGGCATGATTTTGGCAAAAACACGATCCTTTAACTCATGAAACAAACTGTCACTACAATGTGAACGTTGGTCAGGGGCAAAGGTTTCGCAAATCGTATGAAATGTAAGGCGGCAGAGCATTTTCCCTGTCACCGGAAATGCTCCATCTCTTTGTTCTCAAGCATTATCCGGCACGAAACCGCTTCGCGCTGTTGCTGGAAATGCTTTGGTGTTGAGAGAGAGAGAGCGGTTTCACCACACCCGCGCCCCCGATCCTGGTGATGGTCAGCCCTCAGACCTATCAGTTGTCCATCCTTCCGGCCAACCGTGACGGTTGCCAGTATTATATAGAATGCTTCCGGAAATTTTCCAGAAGATGCTCCATATCTTCCGGCACCGGCGCTTCAAAACGCATAAGCTCCCCGGTGGATGGATGGGTGAAAGCCAGAAGAAAGGCATGCAAGGCCTGGCGGTGGAAACCGCGCACGGCCTCCTTCAGCGGATCCGGCAGCTTGTTGGCCTTGGTCTTGTAGGCGCTGCCATAATCCATGTCGCCGACAAGCGGATGGCCGATATGGGCCATGTGCACGCGGATCTGATGGGTGCGGCCGGTCTCAAGGCGGCATTCGACGAGCGAGGCGAGCGCGGTCGCGTCTTCGCGGGGGCCGAATTTTTCGACCGTGGCATAATGGGTGATGGCGTGGCGGGCATCATCGCGCTCTTCATTGACCACGGCCTGCTTGGTGCGGTCGCGGTGCGAGCGACCGAGATGCGCGTCGATGTAGCCATGTGGGCGTTCGGTCATGCCCCAGACAAGAGCGAGATAAGCGCGCTCCAGATCGCCGGTGCGGCCATGGTCGGCAAATTGTTCGCTCAGATGCCGGTGCGAAAGATCGTTCTTGGCCACGACCATGACGCCGCTCGTATCCTTGTCGAGGCGATGGACGATGCCGGGGCGGCGGATTCCGCCGATGCCCGACAAGCTATCGCCACAATGATATATGAGGGCATTGACCAGTGTTCCCGTCCAGTTGCCGTTGCCGGGGTGAACGACAAGCCCGGCGGGTTTGTTGATCACGATGAGATCATCGTCCTCGTAGAGAATATCGAGCGGGATGTTCTCGGCAATCGGTTCGGCTGGCTCCGGTTCAGGCAGCACGACGGCGATTGTCATGCCTTCGCGCAGCTTCTGCTTGGTTTCACGGGCGGGCACGCCGTCGATGGTCACATGGCCTTCGGCAATGAGGGACTGCACGCGGCTGCGCGAGAGGTCCGGCCCCAATGCTGCGGCCAGCCACTGGTCGAGACGCTTGCCTGTGGCATCGGAGTCGGTCGTAAGCTCTTTCACTCGTGTCTTCCTTGTTGAGAGCGGCTCTGTCTTAACGAAATCGTCAGAACTGCTCTGTCTCTTGATTTTACCGCATTTATGCGACGTCAAATGTTTCCATTTGGCTGCAAAATGCTCTATCACGCGCCACACGCCGTAACACGGCGCAGTTCGAACCGGAGTCGTTGAATGCAGGATCCACACTATCCAAGATACCAGAATCATCAGGATTCGGGTTATCAGGACTATCAGCAGGGCTATTACCCGGATGAACAGGGCGAGCCCGCGCTTGATCCAGCCATGGAACGTGTGCGCCGCAAAATGATCCGGCTTCTGGCCGTCTCCATCGGTGTCATGCTGATCGGTCTTATGGCGGTGCTTGTCGCCGTTGTCTACAAGATCAATCGCGCGCCGGAAACCCCGGTTGACGAAGCCCGTTCCGATATTCCCGGACAGGCCGCGCCTGCGCCCGCAAAGCCGGAGCCGCCGAAGCTGATCGAATCGCAGATCAACCTGACGCCCGGCACCCGTCTTCTTTCGCAAAGCCTTTCGGGCAACGAACTTTCGCTGGAAACGCTGCTGCCGGACGGCGGCACGGAACTCATCATCTATGATTATCGCGAGTCGCGCATCATCGGCCGCATCAAGCTCGGCAATGTCGAATAGAGCAGTTCCGTTTCATACGGAATCGCGGAACCGCTCTAACTATTTGTTTTAAAACATTATCCTACGCAAATCCGCACCGCGCTTTTGCTGGAAATGCTCTGGGGCAAACTGATCGGGGTGGCATGATTGCCGCCCTGTTTCTTTCTGCCTGCGAGGATTGCGCTTTTTCCTTTTGGCGCTTATATCAGCAATATGGCTCAGGCGCCCATCGTCTAGCGGTCAGGACGGCGCCCTCTCACGGCGCAAACAGGGGTTCGATTCCCCTTGGGCGTACCAGCAAATTCAATCAATCGCTATTCCACAGCAACTCTCCTTTGGAGGGCATGCTGGTCGGTGATTTTGCACGTTATCCCGCGCACGCTAATCCCGAACGCGATATTGAGCGCACCCCTTTTCGCGCGGACATGAATCGGGGGAACGCGGCCTGTCCGTCCTGTCACTGTATTGAAGAGCTTCATCAAAGCCCGGGCAGGCGCAGTGCCTGTCACCGGTCTTTCGATTTGGCCGGGAATGCGCTGCACTCCCTTTAAGTGGCCTTTCCTCATCGCAAGGCTGTCCCACCTCGTTTATTCCTTGCTGATGAAGCCGGTTCAGGTTAGTTATAAATAAATAGGTAGTATTTATAGCATTGGTAGAGCGTATTCGGCGGAATTTTATCTTTTAGGAAGATATGATGGGGAATCGTTCAAGTGGTTATGACGGGTCCAGCGTATTAGATACTGGTGTTTTAGTTAGTTTGATTATTGTGGCTTCGCCAAATCTCCTTGGGGCGGAAAAGCCAATTTTGAATGCTGCCCGCTTTATTTCGGAGCGATATGCCTTCTACGAAGTCTTAATAATCGCTAATGATTCTGATCGCTATGCAGATGAGGCCCTACAAGTATTGGGGCGAGAAGTAGCACAGTTGCGGCTTTTGCAGATCGATGGCGACAATGACTTCGATGATCTGGCTATCCATGGTTATCAGGAAGCGATTGGGGATACGATTATCATATCCTCGTCCGACGAACTGCCATTTATCGATCTTGAAGTATTGCTCGCACCCATTCGGGCGGGTGCTCAGTTCGTGCGCCTTAAGCGCAAAGGCAGCTCATTTTTTGCGAGGGCCGTCGCTTCAGCCATGCGCGTCCTCACCGGTTTCGAAGTAGACATACGTTATTATCGTACACTCGCGCTGGGACGCCAGATCGTGAGCGATCTCCTAAAGATACCGTTTCAGTCGCATTTGATCCGTTTTACGGTCGCAGGCCATATCCGCAATCAGAAGACCGTTACGGTTGAATTGCCGCGGGTCCGCGGTTCGGTAAGGCATCTGGTCTCGCGGCTGGAATTGGTCTTGCATCTTATCGCAGTGTCGTCGGTTCGTCTCCTGCGTCTTGCCACTGCCTGCTGTGCGCTGCTGTCCCTGGGCGCGCTTTTCACCATGACGTATCCGGTCTTGCTTTGGGCAATCGGTTGGAACGTCATGGAGGGCTGGAGCTCGACCATTGCCATGATCAGTGCCTGGGCGTGCATACAGTTCGCTGCCGCCGCAGTGATGTGCCTCGGCATTTCGCGGGCGCTCGAACTCCAGCAGGCCCGGAACACGCCGCGCGTGGTCGGGGATCGTTTGATCGGCGATCTGTTCCGGCGCTCCAATCTTCTCAATGTCGAAGAAGCAACACTTTCCGTCGATGCCGTTCATCAAAATATGCCGAAGGAGTTGCGGCCTTGACCAAAGCAGCCGTCGGATCAGCTTCATCCGTTCCGGACACAGACGTCCCAGCCTATGAGGTCATGGAGTTTGCGCCGAAGACGGCCCGCTATTGCATCGTGATTCCCGTGATAAACGAGGGTGAACGCATTGGCAGGCAGCTTGTCGATATGCATCGCCTGGGCCAGGCGCAAGCCGCTGACATCATCATTGCAGACGGCGGCTCCAAAGATGGTTCCCTGAAGCATGCCATGCTGCGCGCCAATGGCGTGTCGGTGCTTTTGACCAAGACGGGGGCTGGCAAGCTGTCGGCACAGCTTCGAATGGCTTATGCTTACGCGCTTGATCGTGGGTATGAGGGCATCATTACCATCGACGGCAATGGCAAGGACTCCGTTGAGTCCATCCCACTGTTCATCGATGCTTTGGACCGCGGTGTCGATTACGCGCAAGCTTCGCGGTTCATTTCGGGTGGCAAGGCTATCAATACGCCGCGTTCGCGCGAACTGGCGATCAAGTTCCTGCACGCCCCGATACTCAGCCTTGCGGCTCGTCGTCGTTATACGGACACCACGCAGGGTTTTCGTGCTTATAGCCGTCGCTATCTGCTGCACCCGCGCGTCCAGCCGCTGCGTGACGTCTTCATGACCTATGAGCTTCTGGCATATCTCACGGTTCGCGCCTCGCAACTTGGCCTGAAGACTGAAGAAATTCCGACGACCCGCGCCTATCCAGATCATGGCCCGATCCCGACCAAGATCAATATGGCCGGCAACATCGATCTGATGAAGATTATCTTCTGCACTTTGGCGGGCCGCTACAATCCATGAATATAGTTTGTGCCGATGCCATGGATGGCAATTATGATGTGATTATTGTGGGGGCGGGATTCTATGGCTGTGTCCTTGCGGCCCATCTGTCGGAACTCGGTTATCGAGTTCTCCTGAGCGAGCGGGCAGGTGAAGCCATGTCCCGCGCCTCGGCGGTAAACCAGGCGCGCGTGCACACCGGTTTTCATTATCCACGCAGCCTCGTAACCGCATTGCGGTCGCTCCATAACAGGCCACGCTTTATCGAGGATTACAGCGAGGCGCTGGTCTCGGATTTCCAGATGCTCTACGCCATCGCAAGGCATGGCACCAAGGTTAATGCGCAACGTTTCTATGGCATGTATAAGGCGATGCACGCGCCAATTCAGGAAGCAACCCCATCGCAGCGTGCGATGTTCGATGCCAGCCTGATCGAAGATGTATTCGTCTGTGGCGAGGATGCGTTTGACTATACGATCCTGCGAAGCAGCGTTTTCCGGCGTCTCGAAAAAACCGGCGTTACAATCGCTTTCCACTGCCCCGCGAATACGGTCCGCGCGCAAGGGGACCAGCTGACGGTTGAATTCGCGAGCGGGAAAAGGGCGCAGGCGGCACGCGTATTCAACGTCGGTTACGCCCAGTTGAATGCGCTTCTGATGGCCAGCGGCCTGAAGCCGCTACCGCTCAAACACGAACTGGTCGAGATTGCCCTGGTCGAACCGCCTCCGGCGCTGAGGCCATTTGGCGTGACCGTGATGGACGGGGATTATTTTTCGTCCATGCCCTATCCGGCCCGAAAAGCCTATTCGCTCACGCATGTTCGCTATACGCCGCACCATAACTGGACCGACGATACCGCACCCTTCAGCGCCTACGACATGGCAAGGCAAATGGAAACGGGGACGCGTTGGAAACATATGGTGAACGATGCGCGGCGCTATATGCCGGCAATTGGCGATGTTCGATGGATCCAATCGCTTTACGACGTGAAGACCGTTCCCATCAAAAACGAACACGATGACGGCCGCCCGATACTCTTGCAGCATCACGACGACATGCCCGGCCTGTGGTCTGTTCTCGGCAGCAAGATCGACAACATCTATGATTTGCTCGAGTTGGTGGAATGATGAGGTTTGATCGCAAGCGCATTCTGGAATTCCAGCGCTTCTTCGCCGCAAGCCTGAGCGGCGTGATCTTCGATATAGCGCTGTCCTACGTGCTTGTTCACTTTTGGGGGATGGCCGTTCTGGCCGCCAGCGCTGTTTCGTTATTTACGGCTGCGGCTCTCGTGTATTTCGTTCATGAGCATTGGACCTTCGGCGGCGGTGGCCGCTTTTCGATCAGGCGGCTGGTACAAACGCTGATATCGGCGCTGACTGCTCTGGTCACGCGCGCGCTGGTCTTGACCAGTTTATCCTTTTTACTCGGCGACAAGTTGATCTTGTTCCAGCTTGGCACCGCAGTCACGGCATCCTTTCTCGTAAATTATCTGCTTGTTCGGCAAATCATGCATCGCTCCGGCAGGGCGAGTGCTTGAAGACTCTGGAAAAAACATGGCATCGGCATTGATCGGATATACTGGGTTTGTCGGTTCAAACTTGCTTCGCGCCCGCAGTTTCGACGACCTCTACAATTCTTCCAATATTGGAAACATTGTCGGCAAGCATTACGACCTGCTGGTTTGCGCTGGCGTTCCGGCGGTTAAGTGGAAAGCCAATAAAGAACCCGACCGGGATCGGGAGCAAATCGCTGCACTGATCGACCCGCTGTCGAAGGTGACTGCCGATCGCTTTATTCTGATTTCGACGATTGACGTTTATTCGAACCCGTCCAGGCCACATGACGAAAGCAAAGACCCTTTCGATCCGGAAGCACAACCTTACGGAAAGCACAGGCTTGAAGTTGAAAAATGGGCCACCGCGCATTTTTCCGATACTATGATAGTTCGTCTTCCTGCTCTCTTCGGGCACGGACTGAAGAAGAATGTGATCTTCGATCTGCTTCACGACAACCAGACCGACAAAATCGATCCGGCAAGCAGTTTCCAATGGTACAGCCTTGATCGTCTTTGGAATGACATCGAGATTGCCGGCCACGCCGGTCTCAAGCTGGTCAACCTTTTCCCCGAGCCGGTCCCCACACGCGCAATTCTCGATAAGCTGTTTCCCGATGCTTTCGTCGGTAAGCCTTCTGACGCGCCTTTGTCCTACCGGCTTTGTACGCGACATGCCGGGGTTTTTGGTGAGACGGGCCGCTATATCGCCCCGGCCAGCAGCGTAATGGAGGATATTGCAAAATTCGTCGCGCGGGAGAGGCAAAATGGGGGCAACTAAAGCGCGGCTTCGCTATTCAATTTCCAATATAGCCTGGCCGGAAACTGCCGAGGAAGAAGCGATTGCCCTTGTCGCCGAACTCGGGCTCGAGGGTGTCGAGATCGCTCCATTCAAAATTTTTGGCGCTCTTTCCGATGTCAGCGAAGAAACAGTGCGTCTCTATCGCAAACAGCTTCAACAACGCGGGCTGGCAATACCGGCGATGCAGGCCATCTTGTTCCCAGCGTCCGAGGCGCGGCTTTTCGGCACGCAAAGTGAGGAAGAAGCGCTTTATGAGCGTTTGAACCGTGTTGCAGATATTGCCGGGTGGCTTGGCGCTGGAGCCTGTGTTTTTGGCGCTCCTGCACTGCGCGATCCCGGCGACATGAGGCCCGCCGATGCCATGAACGACGCGCAACGCTTCTTTCGCGCCGTTGCGCCCCTTTTTGCCGCGCGCAATTCTGCTTTATGCTTCGAAGCCAATCCGGAAATCTATAATTGTCGTTTCATTACACACACCCTCGATGCGCTGGCGCTTGTTGGAGCGGTCGGCATGCGCGGCTTCGACCTGCAATTCGATTCAGGCACTTATTTCGCCAATGATGAATCTCACATGGTGGATGGAGCCGTGCTGTCAGCGGCGCGGCATTTTCATGTCAGCGAACCAAATCTCGTACCGGTTGGCAGTTCTGGCGTGGATCACGCGCAACTCGGCGCCACATTGCTCGACAGTGCTTATAGCGGTTGGGTAAGCGTGGAAATGCGCCAGACCGATAACTGGAAACAGGCAATCAGGGACTCTGTCCAGATTCTGGAAAAGCACTATGGAAAACGCACAGCCGCAGGTGCTTTCCATGGCTAAGCGTCTTGTCCTGATCGGAAATCAGGCTTTCTCCGTCGTCAACTTTCGGGGAAGCCTGTTGAAGGATTTGTCGGAGCGCGGTGTCGCGTGTTTTGCGCTGGCGCCGGGTTACACGGATGCAACGCGGACAGCGGTGAGGGAACTGGGCGCTACACCGATCGATCTCACGCTTTCCAGAACGGGCATGGACCCATTCCGGGACCTCTTCGCATACCGCGAAATATCAGCCCGGATTGCTGAAATCCGGCCCGACATCACTCTGGGTTACACACCCAAGCCCGCCATCCTTGGCACCCTGGCCGCAAAGAAGGCCGGGGTTCCCAAACGTTTTGCCATGATCGAGGGGTTGGGGTGGGCCTTTGGAGCAGGCGGCACGATTATGGAGGAACTGAGACGCAAGGTAGCGCGCGGCGTATCCGTGGCGCTCTACAGACAGGCGCTCGCTGCTGCAGACAATGTGTTTTTCCTCAACGAAGCCGATGTGAAGGATTTTGAAGGTCTCGACCTGCTTCGGCCCGGACAGGCCATATTGCTCGGGGGCATCGGTGTCGACCTTGATTACTGGACCCGGCAAAGGCCAAAGCCCGCAACACCAGCATTCGTCATGATGGCGCGAATGATCCGCGACAAGGGAGTTTATGATTTTGTAGCTGCTGCACAGCAGCTTCGGCGGGAAAACATGGATGCCCGTTTCATCCTGCTGGGCGATCTGGACCTGCATCCGGGGGCGGTGCGGAGGTCTGAGCTTCAGGGCTGGGTGGAGGACGGCGTTCTCGAATGGCCCGGCCATGTGGAACCCAAGCCATGGCTTGAAGAGAGCAGTATCTTTGTCCTCCCCTCATTCTATCGAGAAGGGGTTCCGCGCAGTATCCAGGAAGCGATGGCAATGGAAATGCCCATCATTACCTCCACCGTTCCGGGATGCCGGGATACTGTAGAGGAGGGGGAAAACGGACTTCTGGTGCCCCCTCGGGACCCGGCGGCACTCGCCGCGGCTATGCGCAAGCTGGCCGAACGACCAGATCTGATCAAAGAAATGGGAAAGAATAGTCGAAAAATCGCGAAACAAAGATTCGATGATAAGCGTTCAAATCGCAGAGTGATAGACGCCCTGCATTTGTAGATACTTATATCCATGAATGCATTTGGGGGATTGACGATCAGGTAAGTGTTGATTGCGTCCAACAAATCTATTTTTTCCAAGGGGCGGGGCGATGAGAATACCTAAATTCGACTTGTACGAACTTGATAATAAGCTAAAAAAAATATCGCTGTTATTTTGCATTGTCTTCGGTTTAGCTTCAGTTATCGCAATTGTGCTGATCCAAGCCCGTACAATTATGTATTTCAACTATCCGCCGGGCGATGGCATTTTCCAAACCTTATTTCCCTTGCGGAAATTGGATCAAGGTGAATTTCCGGGTCGTGATTTTTATTACTTTCACGGAAATGGAATACCTTATATTATATTTCCTTTTTATAAAATAGCCTCCATATTTCTGGGTGGGGATGTAGCATCATCCATGGCTTCGACATATTTAATCAATTTTATATTCCTGTTTATACCAATGTATTACCTTTGTCGTCTCTTCATGGAGCGGCAGGGTTCGCTAATTGCATTAATGCTATTCGCATTGAGCGTGGTCTATTTTCCAGTGCTGGGTGCTCTTCTTTCCCCGCTTTTCATTGGCGCCCCCATGGGCGTGCGAATGTCGCCGCATATATTCATGGCCATCGCGGTGGCAAAGGTCGCGTTACGCACTTCAACCGGGGAGATATCCTTTCCCGCTACGTTGCAGCGATTGATAATAGTCGGCGCGGTGGGCGCGGCGATGCCTCTTTTAGGGGCGGAGCAAGGTTTTTATGCTGTTGCCGCAGCTGCCGGGGCGGTTTTCTTTCTGGGAGGGCGCAGGTGGAGGATTCTGCAGCGCATAGGTTTTACTGCAACTGTTTTGGTCAGCTTCAGCGTATGTTTTGTTGCTGCCTTGCTCATCCTGTTCGGGTCGCTCGAAACGATTGCCGCTCTCAAAGATATCTCGGATAATCAGGTTTGGGTTTATGGCGTATTTCCGAACAGTTTCTTCGCCAGTTGGACCGAGTTTTTTACCTTGAGAGTGACAGCCGCTGTTCCAAGCCAGGCAGGAACAATTGGAGGCATTGTTGCGCTGCTTTTGTGCTTCGGTCTTTTGCTCAGAAAGGTGCTGACGCTTCCAGCCTTCCTGGTTGTTCTCGTCCTGTTTGCAGGGGGCCTGCTGTCCTGGGTCGCTAACTTTGGCTATATCGGCCAACATCAGGCGCCTTTATTTTTGCGGACGTGCATCATGGCCCTTGTCTTGTCGGCGACAGCGATCGCCGGCAAGGTGACCCGCTCGCCGCACACTGAAAAAGTCGCGACCTCGGAGCCCTCCCAGTGATCAAAAAACTTCCAACATTGCCGGGTCCGGCTACATCCCTCGCATGCAGCGTTCTGCTCACTGTCCTTTCTCTCGTGACGGCTTTGACGTGGTGGGGGCAAATGCGCACGGCGTATAATCATAAGGAAGCGGATTCCTATAGTCTCAACAGGGCCTCCGGCGTCCATATGTCGAAGTTCAATGACATTCGAGAAATCGTTGGCACCAAAAGCAATAGCAGCGCCTATGCATCCTATTTAGGGGAGCTGTCGCGAACGTTTGGCGAAGCGGATAACGGTTTCCACTGGGCCATCGAAAAACCTGGAGCTGACTGGCTGGCCCGGTCAGGACCTAATCGCCAGCTGATACCGGTGAAGCCGGTCACCAACGACGATTATATTTTCGGCATTCAGCGTTCCACCAGGATCAGCATTTTGCCATTGGAAGATTTTCCGGCCTCGTTGATCGGACAGTGGGTTGAACTGATTGATGGAAGCGGCCGCAGCATTGAAGCTGTGATTGCATCAGGCACCAACTCGGAAATTGTTGTGATTGGCAATCTTCCGATCAACTTCTTTCCGACACAGGTAACGAGTCTCGAAGGGGCTAAACGCTCCGGTGAAGAGATAACTATCGTCTCAGCTACGAACATCGCCACCAATCTGCACGGAGGTATCATATCCGGCACCGATGGACGTGGTATTTACGTGAGCGGTTTTGGCAGGAGAGGGAAGCCGCGTTTCAGGCCCACCATTGGAGATACTGTCAACTTCGCCTCTGGCGACAAGCGGAAAATTGAGTCCGTCATGAAGCTGGCGAGCGGATATTTTGTGGTTCTGGGGGGAGACAGGCTGCAAGCCCATTTTTTCAATCGTGTGAATATTATCGCTGTCACCGCGAACAAACCGGCGCCGGCACGCGGACTGATGATCAGGGTTAATCCCGTTTCCAACGAGGTGTTCCTGAATGGGCGCGAACGCAAGTTCCGTGTGGCTGTCGATCCTGCCTCCCGTATCAAACAAGGGGCGTTGATAAGCCTGGATTCGGGCGGCGGCCCGTTCTTTGTTGGAGCGGCGAATGGAGATCATCTGGAAATAGATATTCTGACATCCCTGGCGATGCAGGCCTGCCTGGCAGGGGTCGAGTCCGACGATGGTGTTTTTTTCGATGGATTGTCGGGTGTTGCTGCGGAGTGGTTACTGAAAAAACAGTTTGGAATATCGGAAATTCGATCATGTCTCCAACATGATAGCCTGATCGTGGATGGTCTTGAACGCACCATCGCCCGTTGGGAAGATTTGACGGAGAAGCAGGAACAGTCGTTCGCTGCCGCTTTCGGTAAACAAGGGCAGATTTCGATGGAAGAGGTATGGAACAGAAGCATGAATCTCGAGCTCGTTACGGCGACAGATGATCAAGCGGCTTCCCCTCAACCACGTCCCAGCAATATTCACGACAAGACGATCTGGGAAATCTATCCCGGCAGCATGATCAATATTCTCTACGACAAGAGAAATCCGGCGCCGGTAGAGCTGTCGATCCATGCGCTGTCTCGCAAGGATCGCGAAAATTATTACAGGACATTCGCCTCTGCCGCTCCAGACTACTTCAGTTTTACGAAGGTCAGTCCTTTCACGGCATGGTTAGAGAACTGGCATTGGCCTTTGTTCAAGCAAGTGCTCCAACACTATAAATTGCAATATTCCAACCCTGATTTCGGCCTCTGGAAAAGGGATGATGCGACCGACTACCGGGAAACGGCAGCGCAGCAGATTTCGTCCTCCTTGCCTGTCAAGCTTCCGCCCGTCGATGCGTCGGACAGCTGTGCCTTTACACTCAGAGAAGTGGTCATCAGCTACAATGTGACGAATTCTGTCTCCTATATCCCCGTAATCGGCCGTTCGACGCGCTACCTCATTTCAATAGACGGAGTGGATACTTCCCTGCTGCCGCCGACGCCCGTCAGTCTGCCGACGGATGTAAGCTCGTTCTCCTTCCCCGTTTTCGCGCGGGCTGGCGACCCGGTCAAACTCGACATGAAAAAGCTCGGACCGCTGGCGGACTATGCTGACATCAAAATCCAGTCAGTCGCCGTGTCGAATATAAGCGTGGGTGATCGAGAGCTGGAGGAGATGTTTCTCGATAACGAAGGCATGAAAATGATAGCTGCTGACAAAGAGGGCTGTTCCTTGACCAAAGTTTCCACGCCATAAGAATTCGCTGTGTTGTACGCCCGGCTCCAAATCCCGTCTCTCATGCGCGCCATAATCAGCCAGTTGAGTCTCGTCGCTCAAATCTCCGGCGGAAGCCTGCTTGCGCTTGGTCTCAATCTTGTCTTGGCCCGTTCCCTGTCTCTCGCGGAATATGGCTCTTACATGCTTGCCATGTCGATCGCATCGATAACTTGCTGGGGTGCGTTATGCGGCTACGATGTGCTTGCTTCGCGTCATGTGCAGGAGTGGAAAGATGCTCCTCGGATAAGGAGTGCATTTGTCCTTGCCGGTCATTCAATGATCGTCATGGCATCCCTTGCCATGGCGGCAATCACGTGGTCGGTCTGGTTTATCCTCTACCGGCAGGTACTGTCTCCTGAACTAGTGGCGCTGATCTGTCTCCTCACTCCATTACTGGCCAGTACCCGTTTTTTTGCGGGAATTCTAACGGGGCTTGGCTATCCGCAAGCTGGACATGCTCCAGAACGCTTTCTGCGCGATGGCTTGCCGCTTGCCGTCCTGCTGATCCTTTCACTTCTGGGAATGCGTCTCGGCTCGTCCGTCTTTGCGCTGTTGCTCGTTTGTTGCGGAGCCGGTGTGGCAATGGTCGTGACAGCTCTGCTCGCCCGGCAAATGGGATATGGGGTTTCCGCCGACTGGGCCGCCGCTAAAGCCTTGCGGATCAGGCTGCAATCGGCTGCTTTCTGGCTCACACTGCTTGCGACGGGGCAGTTGCTTCTCTCGCGACTGGACCTGTTGATACTTGGTTATATTTCCGGTGCTGATGCTGCGGGCCTCTATGGAGCCGTGCTGACGGTTTCGGAAATAGGCGGGTTCCCGGCGCTGGCGACTTCGCTGCTTTATGCTCCCGCCATTGCAAAGGCTTATCGCCAGGGCGAAAGCGCTGTAGCCATATTACGACAGGCGCGGCGTGTGACACTTGCCTTGACACTGCCACTGGTCGCAGCCTCGCTCTTCATTGGCGGCGATGCGCTTCGTACCGCCTTCGGCGAGGGATATGATGCAGGACATTTCGCACTGATCGCGCTTCTGCTTGTCCATGTCGTCCGTGCTGCCGCCCTGTTTCCTCAATTGGCGCTGTCCCTGACCAACGGTGAAAAGACCGCATTGTATGGTCTGGGGATCGGGCTGGTTATCGAAGTGATGTTTGTTTCAGCACTTGCTCTCCCCTTTGGGCTGACCGGCGCCGCACTGGGGACATTGCTCTCATCCATAGCGCTTCAAGGTCTGCTGCACCGGGCCATGTCCCGGCATCTCTTGCAGCGCTCAAACTTCCTGTCTGCTTGACCGGCAAAGCTGGCTGCCAGAACTGCTATCAGTTTCTGAAGGCGGGCTCCGCATTAGGCAAGCGCTCGCAAATGCCACTTTCCGGATCAAAAATGGCGCTTGCGCGGTAGTCATGCAGGAACTGATCCTTTTCGGCTGCAACCAGAAAACTCCAATTGTCCGGCTCAAGCAATGTTGGTGCTCTGCTTCGGGCCGCAATTTCCGGACCGCGCTGCCCCTTCACCAATAATCGACCGCCCGTGGCACATTCGGCTGCCGCGTCGATCAGGGATTGGGGAAGGAGCGGTGTGCTGCGACTCCAGCCATAGCCGCACGCGGCAATTCCAATGAAGCCAGCGCATATGGCTGCAAATTTCAGCCGACGGGGGTATGGCGCGTGGTCAAAAAGCGAGCCGCCCCAATTTGCAGCCACGATTGAGCAGATAAACACGACGGGCAGCACGAAATATCGGCCTTGAGGAAAAGCAAGGAGGATCGGGCCGAAAGCGATCGACGCCAGCGCGAGGATCGGAATAATCGCAACAGTGGCCGACTGCGGCGGGTGTTTCGTCGACGGGCCTGAAAAAATCGGGGTGAAAGCGAGCAGTGCCGGGAGAGGGGAAATGAGGACGGCCAGCAACAAGGCCCGGCCGGAATCAAGCATGGACCGGACCAGCCGCTCCATCCAGATTGTCGGCGCATCCAGAAGGGTTGGCGGAGGGACAGGCCAGTAAGTCGTGGGGCTTGTTGGCGGTGCTGTTATCGCAATGCCTCGGGTTTCTGTTGCGAGAACGGTGCCGCAACACTGAATGGAATAGACCAGATAAGGTGCATATCCGACGAGAAACAGGACAGTGGTGATAAGCAGCGCCATCCAGCGCTTTCTCCCGGGCGCCCAGACCAGCCATGTGCCGACAGCCAGTATAAGGCCAAATGACAGCGTATCGAACCGGGTGAGCGCAAGAACGCCGAGGACCAATCCCAGCTGGATCGCAAAGACCAGATTGCGTTGTTGGGCGCCAAGGAAGAAAAAGCGCAGTGCCAGCGCCACAAGGCAGGCAGCAACGGGTATTGTGCGTCCGGCGACGACTTCCTCGAGGAAAAACCAGTTAAGGCAGAGGCCGACAGTCGCACCCCATGAAATGAAAACCGCGCCCTTCCTGCTTTCTGCAATCGGCTTTATGGCCAGATAGATGAGCCACGGCAAAAGCAGGATTGCTGCAATATTCACGACAAGGCCGGAGCGAAAACCTGTACCGAACAGTTGGTCAAGGCCACCGCTCAGAAACGGGAAGAAGAATGGATGGCTGATCGGCAGACCGGTGCCTACACGGTACTGGCGAATGCCGGTCACTGTTTCACCGTGCCAAAGCCAGCGGCTGAGATCATACAGCGCCCAGCTATCAGGCGACATCAGAGGCCGGTGCCACGCAACAACAAATATCAGGCAGACAAAACCGACATAGAGGAAATATACCCGAAGCGACTTATCGGTCATGGGACTGATGTAACCTGAGTCGGCTAATCAGGCATCGCCGCCAATATCGGATGCAGGACCAGGCTTTCAATCCGAGACATGCTGCGCGTGACAGCTGCCGCGCCTCATATAATCGGTCATAGACGGTTAGTTCCCCCTGTTGCATGGCGCGCAAATCCGCCGACAAGCCAGAATGTCCATAGAACGGCTTGAATACAAACGCCACGGGTGGATCGAGCGCCACACTCCGATACCCACCCATGACGATCTCGCACCAAAGCAGATAATCCTCGGTGCATCGCAACTGTTCGGAGAAGCGAAGAGGCAGATCGCGACGGACAATAACCGAAGAGGTGTTGAACGGATTTTTGAGGAGCACGTCCAAGCGGCGGAGATTTCTCGCCGTCACTGCTCGGGGCAATGTCTCGCTGAGCCGGCTTTCGGAGTGGATCAGGGGTGTTCGATGGCCGGAAATATCGGCGCCGTCTTCCATGATGGCAAGTTGCCACTTCAGCTTGTCTTCATGCCAGGCGTCATCGGCATCGAGAAAGGCCACATAATCCGCGCGGGCCAAGGACCAACCCATGTTGCGAGCCGCGGCGGGCCCGTAATTGTCGGGCTGCGAGTAGACCCGCAATTTACCTTGAAGCGCGAGAATGTGTTGACTGACGATCTCCATCGTCTCGTCGGTGCTTCTATCGTCCACCACTATGATTTCAAAATCGTCTCGCGATTGACGCATCAGCGAGTTGAGGGCTCTGCCGATGGAGCTTGCCGCATTAAAGGCTGGAATTACAACGCTGACCTTCGGCATTGAACAATACTAATTTAGATAGTTTGAAAGAAAGGGCGATATGTTGTGTAGTATCGTTGAGATATTAATATCTTTCTTTTGATGCTGCTCTGCAGCGGCTTTGTCAAGAGAATCGCAGACGATGTCAGTCTACTCCGGCTCCGTCTTTCTATTATTTAGAGTGCTTCAGTATTTTCTTTCCGCCGGATCGTTTCGCGTTTGCGATAGCGTGGATATCGGCCAGACAGGGAGCGGAAGAGGGGTAAGCGTAGATCGAAGGGCTGATCCGGCTGAATCCATAGGCGCTCCAAGTAACATATTCCAACGCGCATCCCGTGTTCACGGGATATGAATGCTACGCATGGTAGTGATAGTATCGGGACATGTGGAAAATTGGATCGACTATTTATCCTCAAATCCATAATGCGGTCAGGGTGAAGGGCATTCTTGCCGAACCTTTCACGCCGAGAGACGTGCGTCGCGTCGCTCCCGGCTGGCCTTACTCCAGATACTTCTCCTTCCTCGCCGAAAACTGTACCGCCAATCAACCGGAAGGCGATGCGCTTTTCGTGCGGGTCGGCAGGGGACAATACCATTTGAATGACAAGGTGTCCGGCTCGCAGGTGGAGCCCGGTCACTGGGGCATGATCCGGACGGAGTGAACCAAGGGTCGACAAGATCATGCTTCAAACAGACGAGATTGGAGCGCCGATCTGATTCAACCAGATCGAAACGCGCTCCCATGCGCAATCCCAACAAGGGCTGGGGAGATCGCTGTGCTGCCAGTTGCAAAAATTTGCAACTGGAGCCGGGACAGTGCATAATTGCCGCATGAGTGAATCGTACAAGAAACCCGATTATGAACAGGAACTGCGCCAGGCAGGCGTCCGCATCACGCGGCCGCGCCGGATCATCCTGAACATATTGACCGAGACGGAAGATCACCCCGACGCGCTGGAGATTTTCCGCCGGGCGGTCGAGATCGACAGCAGCATTTCGCTGTCGACCGTCTATCGAACGATGAAGCTTCTGGAAGAGCGCGGCGCGATTCACCGGCACGCCTTTGCGGGCGGGCCCTCGCGTTTCGAGCAGGCAAGCGGCGCGCATCACGACCATATCATCGACATGGATTCCGGCGAAGTGGTCGAATTCCGCTCCGACAAGATCGAAAAGCTGCAGGAAGAAATCGCCCGGTCGCTCGGTTACGAGATCGTCCATCACCGGCTCGAACTTTATTGCAAAAAAATCGGAAACTGACGGAACCAAATTTCGTTTGCCGCGTTTAGCGCCCATGAAGGCCGTGACCCCGCCCCCACAACGCGGTCTTCACAGTTCGCCTCAACCTCCCCGCACGAGGCGAGCGGCGAGAATGCCGCGCTGACCGTCAAACGTTAAGCAGCTGGCGTTCCGCAAATTCAGAGCAAGTCGCCGTGGTTCAGGCTCAAGGCCGGACCATGGCGGCTTTTTTTTGATCTCCCAAATGTCCCAGAATGCCCGGCCACGGTTTGCGCCTCAGGCGTCGAACTGCTCCGTGGGGATGGTGAGCGAATAGACCGCCCCGGTACCGTCTATGCGATAATCGGCGTGACCATTGACGGAGGCGGGAACGATGCGCTGCAACACGGCGCTGCCGAAGCGCGGGTCATGCTCGAAAACCTCGGGCATCGCCGGATTGGTTTCTTCCCAGAGGAATTCCAGCCGGTCAATGCCGCCCGTCAGATGAAGGACCTTCGCCGAAATCTTCACCCGGCCATAGGGGATGGAAAGTCCGCCGAACGAGGTCGCATTGACCACCAGTTCGTGCAGCGCCAGGCCGACATGCAGGGCCGCGCCCGGGAAAAGATAGGGGTTATCCCCTTCGATGCTCAGGCGCTCGTCGCTGACGTCGATATATTTCTCGACCTGCGAATGCACGAGATCGCGAAACAATGCGCCGCGCCAGTTCGAATCCGTCACCAGATCCTGCGAATAGGACAGCGACTGGATGCGCCCGCGAAACTTCAGCAGGAAATCATCGATTGTGTCTGTAAAGCGCGCCGTCTGGCTGGCGATGCTCTGCACGATGGCCAGAAGGTTCTTGGAGCGGTGACTTACTTCGCGCAGCAGCGTCTTCAGTACCTGCTCGCGCCGCTTCAGCTCGCTGATCTCGATCGCCGTGGTGACGAGGCCCTGAATATTGCCCTCGTCGTCGCGGTCACAATCGACATGAAACTCTATCCAGCGCAGCTTGTCGCCGTCATTGATGGCGATCTCGACATTCTGCGCTTCGCCCGTATCAAGCGCCGCCTGCTTGGCGCCGACGAGCTTGTGCAGGGCTGCGGAGAAGATGAAGTCGCAGTCGTTGCCGCCCACTTTCCACTTTTCCTGCCAGTAGAGCGGAATGTTCTCGCCCCATGAATAGGCGAGGTCGGGGCCTTGATAGAGCACGCAGACATTGCTGTTGCGCACTGCCCGCAACAGCGCCCTCAGACGCGCTGCGTCCGGCTCGGTATCCTGCAGGTTGAATTTTGTGCCAGCTGTCATGTCTGCCTCATTCAACCCGCAGCCCACTCAGCGCATTTCCAGCAAAAGTGCCAAGCGGTTTTGCGGTGGAGGATGCAACGAAACAAATAGTCGGACCGCCCATTGGCGACACGTCAAAAACTCCGGAAAGACTGATCGGAAATCTGCGTGCCATGGCGTCCGTTTTCTTCGACCGGTTGGCGGGTCGCGGTCGAGCCTTCATCTTCCGGTCCTTGGACCGGCCCAAATCCTTAAATCGGTAAACCGCCGCATGGCTTATGCGGCGGTCACCTTCACTTGAGTCTAATATAGGCTGGGCTTTCAGGAGGTCAAAAACAGCCTTCGGTTTTGTGCGGTCTAGGCCTTGCGGATCGCCGACGCGATGAGCGAAATGACGAGCAAGGCAAGGAACACAAAGAACAGAATCTGCGCTATACCAGCCGACGCACCAGCGATGCCGCCGAAGCCAAGCGCACCTGCTACGAGTGCCACCACGAGAAATACAAGCGCATAGTAAAGCATTTTCGGTCTCCTCTTTATTGGGTGAAGAAGAAACGCCATCCAAGCGGTATTTGTTCCGTGGTCCGGGGAAAATTAGCGCGCTCACAACTCTAAATACTCATGACGGGGCGTAAGGCGGGGTGATTGACAGATGGGCGAAGTGCTAACGGGCCGAAGTCCCGAAAGGCATGCCTTCCGGGACTTCGTATCAAGGCAATCGCTTCGCTCCCTGCCGCTAGGCTGCGACCTGCGAGGCTTCCTCGAAAAAGAGCGCCTGGCTGATCAGTGCTTTCACCATATCCGGATTGAACGGCTTGGTGACGAGGAAGGTCGGTTCCGGGCGTTCGCCCGTCAACAGGCGTTCCGGGAATGCGGTGATGAAGATGACGGGTATCGCATCGTTCTGCAGGATTTCATTCACCGCATCGATGCCCGAGCTGCCATCGGCGAGCTGGATATCGGCCAGCACCATGCGCGGCTTCTCCTGCCTGTAGAGCGCCAGCGCCTCGTCCCTGGTGCGCGCGATGCCCACGACCTCATGGCCGAGGCTTTCCACCATCTGCTCGATATCCATCGCGATCAGCGGCTCATCCTCGATGATCATGATGCGCGTCGCCACCTGGCGCGAAATTTCGGTCGAAGCGACCGACAGGACGCGGCTCAGTTCGGCGTCGTCCAGTTCGAGAATTTCGGCGGCTTCCTTGTCGGAAAAACCCTCTACTGCCACAAGCAGGAAGGCCTGACGCGGCAGCGGGGCGATATGGGCAAGATTTCTTGCCGCCTGCTGTTCCCATGCAAATTCCGACGCCGGTTCCGGCACGCGGACGGAGGCTGTCTTGTAGAGGTTGCAGAAAAGGCGATAGAGACCGATCCGGTCGGAGGATCCCTCCGGGAATATGCTCACATCGGCGATCAATGCTTCAAGCGCCGCCGCCACATAGGCATCGCCGGAAGCCTGCGAGCCGGTAAGAGCGCGGGAAAAACGACGAAGATAGGGAAGGTGCGGCGCGATACGCGTCGATAACGTCATGGTAATGGAACTCCTCAACTGCCGCTTTCGTTCATTGAATGCACATTGGCGAGCAGGTTTGACCCTCTCCCGCCTATGCTTTGAGCGCAGCATTATGTTACCCTAAACGGGGCGTTTTGAAAAAAGTTCCGCAAGTTGGAAATATAATCGGGAACTTTTTAGAAACCCGCGCATTTCCCGGACAAGCAGGGGCTTAGATTAATAGGGTAGGGCAATCAGCCCGGAATGATCAAGATATGGCAGAAAAAGAAAACCTTCTTATGAACGGAGCCGGGGTTCGGTCGACCCGCCGTGTTCAGAAGGATATATTAGGACCAAATTGTGAAGTCGGATTGAAACTAAAGGCACTGTACACCTCGATACAGGATGAGACGATCCCGGATCGCTTCCTCGATCTTCTCGAAAAACTCGATCAGGCTGAACAGGAGAGTATGCGTGAACACAGCACCCGGTCCGTCGGTTGAGAGTAATGCACAGTTCAAGCGAGAACTCCTGTCGTCGCTGCCGAGCCTGCGCGCCTTCGCGGTGTCGCTGATCGGCCAGCATGACAAGGCGGATGATCTCGTACAGGATACGATCATGAAAGCCTGGGCCAAGCAGGAGTCCTTCGAGATGGGGACCAATATGAAGGCCTGGCTGTTCACCATTTTGCGCAATGAGTTCTACACGCAGATGCGTAAGCGCGGCCGCGAGGTGCAGGACACGGATGGCGTGTTCAGCGAGCAGCTCGCCGTGCATCCTTCCCAATATGGCACGCTCGACCTGCAGGATTTCCGTGCAGCGCTGGAGCAGTTGCCCGACGACCAGCGCGAAGCGATCATCCTGATCGGCGCCTCGGGCTTTGCCTATGAGGAAGCTGCCGAAATATGCGGTTGCGCCGTCGGAACCATCAAGAGCCGCGTCAGCCGTGCCCGCACGCGCCTGCAGGAAATCCTCAAGATCGAGGGCGAAAGCGATTACGGTCCCGATGCGGATTCATCGCGGGCCACGTTGAGAAGCTTCGCATGATGCATCTTTGATGCCCCTGTCTGCCGGACAGGGGAGAGCTTTTGTTGCAGAAAACACGGACCTGTGCGGGTTTTTGTTCGCAGCGATTGCTTTTTATCTCCAGTCACTTGTAGGTTAGCGGTTGCTGATATTTCTTGTCGGCGCAGTGATTGTTGTTTGTGGGTTGCGTCTTGCCATCAGCCTTGTGGAAAAAACTGCTTCAATCGACGTCGAAGCCGGTTGCGGTTATCGTCTCGCTCGGGCTCGTGCTTCTGTCGGCGATCATGACGCTGTTTCTGTCGTCAGGCGTAAACCACCAGGTGATCGATATTTCCCGCAACTATGCCCTGCGCCAGCAGGTCGACAAGGTTGCGCGCCTTGCCAGCAATATAGAGATGAGCCGTCGCGGCTATCTTCTGACGCTCGATGAGACCTATCTCGATCTCTATCGCAACACGATCCTGAGCGTCGACAAGACGCTCGCCGATCTTGAAGCCCTGACGGACCAGAACCCGTTGCAGGATGCGCGGGTCAAGCAGATCCGCGCGCTGGTCGAACGTGAACAGGAAGATGTGCGCGAGACGGTCGGTCTTGCGCAGGCTGGCAATGTGGCCGCAGCGGTGGAGAAAGTGCGCGGCGACGAGGGCAAGGTGCTGATGGACCAGCTTGCCAGTACGGTGACGCAATTCATCGATGCGGAAGAACAGCAGCTTCTCGAGCGCAACAAGCGCATCAACCGCATGCGCTACTGGATGACCGCCACCTCCATCGTGGCGCTGGCTTCCGCCGCCATGCTGGCGCTTTTGCTGTTCAGCCGCGTGCAGCGTTATGCGCGGTCGATGTTCGAGGGGCAGACCGCGCTGCGTTCCGAAAAGCAGTTGCTGGAACAGCGCGTGAAGGAACGGACCGCCGAGCTGGAAGAGGAGCGCCGCATCGCCGAGCGCGAACGCCAGCGGGTCGAGCTTCTGCTGCAGGACACCAACCATCGTATCGGTAATTCGCTGGCAACCGTGTCATCGCTGCTTGGCCTCCAGATGCGCCAGACCCGCAGCGAGGATGCGCGCGCCGCGCTAGCCGCCGCCCGCGACCGCGTCCAGACCGTATCGACGGCGCATCGCCGCCTGCGTCTGGGCGAGGACATGGAATCGGCCCGCGTGGACGATTTTCTTGGCACCGTCATCGATGACATCCGCAACGCCATCGGGCAGGACCGGAAGATCGAGTTCACTACCGATCTGGCGCCGCTTGACCTTAAAGCCCGCGATGTGACGACGATCGGCATCATTCTGGGCGAACTCGTCACCAATGCGATCAAGCATGCATTCAAGGGGCGCACGGAAGGCCATATCCGCATCAGCCTGAAGCCGGGCGAGGATGCCGTTCCGGTGCTGGTCGTGGAAGATGACGGCGTCGGACTGGACCATCACAAAACCGGCGAAAAGAACGGTCTCGGGACGCTCGTCATCGAGCAGCTTTGCATGCAGTTCGGCGAAAAGCCGGTTTACTGCAAGACCGATAATGGTGTTGGAACGCGAGTGATCGTTCGTCTGTCCTCGCTCCTTGATAGCTCCGACAAGGCGGCTGGCCAATAGAAGCCCTTGGGTCCGAACGACGAACGCCGACCTCATGAGGCCGGCGTTTTCAAGGTTTGGACAGCGTGTCCCGATCAGGCGGATCAGCTTCGCGGCGGGCGCTTCTTCTTGTCGGAAAGCAGCGAGACGAGCGCAATGCCCGCAAGCGGCAGGGCGGCGGCCAGTATCGGTCGTTTGAGGATGGCGGGAACGGTTGCGATTGCGGCCGTTGCCATCATGGCCGTCTTGTCCGCCTCCATTTTCTCCTTGCGCTTTCTGGCCTCTGACGCAGCCTGAATCTTCATCACCGCGAGGATGAGAAGCGCCACGATCAGCGACAAAGCCGCGAGAATGAGAGCGGCCAGCGGACCGCCATAGCTCTGCGCAAGCGCCAGGAAAGCGGCGACACAGAGGAAGGTGACTGCGATGATCGCGAAGATCGCGATGGCCGCGCCGAAGATCGCGGCGCGTTTCGTCTGGCCCGCCACGAATTTCAGTTCCTCGCCTGCCATCGCAGTTAAAAGGGGCATGAGAGCTTTCAGCATGACCCGCCTCAGCGGCGCGAGAGCAGGGCCAGCAGATAGCCGACGCCGAGTGCAGTGGCGAGCGAGGCAATCGGGCGTTCCCGCACCGTTGCCGTCAGCTGGGCTTCGAGATCCTGCGCCTTGTTGCGCAGATCATCGATGGCGTCCTCGCCCTGGATATAGGCGCTCTTGTAGGTCTCCTTCGCGCTGCGTTTGGCGTCGCGGACCGTCTGCGAACCGAGATTGGCCAGTGTCGCCGCGATGGCGGCAATGTCTTCCTTGAGTTGCTCAACCTGTGCCTGAAGGTCTTCCGCGCTGGCATCGGTCAGCGCTTCCTCGATCTTTTCTTCGATCTTGCTCGTTTTCGCGGATGCTCGCGCCATATCGGCTCTCCTGTTCATTCTTTGTCTGATCGTTCGGATAACGTGCTGCCCGCCCAATGGTTGCATGCAAAGCCGCCAGCGGCAACAAGACCGGGCGGTTGTTGCAAGGCATGGTAAATGGCGCGGCTGGAAGGCGCGGAAGCATCGCCTGCAATGCTTCCGCGCATAGTGCGATGCTTATTCGGCTTCGCCGTGCAGGATCGTGCCTTCCGGGTCCTTCTTGTAGGCTTCGTCCGAATAGGCGGGCTGGGCCTCAAGCTGTTCCTTGGTGAACTGCGTGAAGACGTTGAGCTTGTCGTCCTTGCCGCTCGCTACATCGAGATTGGCGATCGATACGGCCACCGGCTTGGAATTGATGCCGAGGAAGCCGCCGACATCCACGACGAATGCCTCCGTCTGCCCGTCGGCGGACATCAGCACATCGCCGACTGTCCCGATCTTGGTTTCGTCCGCGCCGAAAACAGTCGCCCCGATCAGCTTGTCGGCGCTCAGTCCTTCCGACGGCACCGGCTTCATGCCCTCGGGCATGACCCTGTCCGCCTTCTGCGTGGTGATCGTCTTTTCGGCGGCAGGCGGTTCGGTGCGCGGCGCGCCATCGGCTGCGAAAGCCTTGTTGCGGTCGAAGGCGGGTGCCTTTTCGAGCTGTTCCTTGGTGGCATCCACGATCAGCCAGCGCTTGCCGTCTTCGCGAACCACCCATGACAGGTGGTCGAAGCCGATTGCGACATTCTTTTCGCCCACGCCGAGAAAACCGCCGACCCCGATCACCACCGCCTGCGGGCTGCCATCGGCGCCAAGGATCATGTCATTGACCGTGCCGATATTGGCGGCATCATTGGAGGGGCCGTTATAGACCGCCTGTCCGATAAAGCCCGACACCAGAAGCTGGCCGGGCGATGCAACGAAATATCCATTCTCGCTGGCGATCGGCTTTTCCTGTTTCTCATCGGAGAAAATCGGCGAACGGTCCTGAGCGAAAGCGGGCAGGGCGATCAGCGCGGCAAGAGCCGTGGAGGCGAGAAATCGTTTCATGAAAACTCCTGTCGGTAATTAAGGCAAACCGAAGGCGAGAGCGAATCTCGCCATCAACAGGAGAAAAAACGAGGGGAAACGGTTTCAGTTCCGCTCAAATTCTGTGTTATTGAAGCGTCAAAATTGTGAAGGCACGGCTTTTTAATGGCGAAAATGAGGCCAGCGCCCTTTCAGGTTGTAATTGCTACCTACGCCAGCAGCAGATAAGCCGCGCCTGCCAGCATGATGACGGCCAGTCCGACATGGGCAGGCTTCAGCGAACGTTGCTGCACCGGCAAGGGATCGTCATTTCCAGCCATGGCAGTGCGTGCCGCATGTTCAAGCGTCTGGATATCCTTGAGCATCATTGGCATGTCCTCCGAAATTCCGGTCGAGGCGGAATTGCATTTCCTCCCCTCGCGCCGGAATTTGTTTTTAAAACCAATCCCGAAGCGCTTCGGTCATCCTATCAGGTCTGATTTGACGCCAATGTGCAACTGGCAAAAAGGCGCGAGCCGAAAAATCTTCCCCGACCCCAATTTTGCATGATGAAAATGCCCTTCAAATGAAAACATGACTTGCGTCATCATATTATTGGGAGTTAAGAAGAGGCCCAACAGGCGGCGCGACGGCCTGCATGAGGGTTTGGTCATGTGCGCGCGGATTTGAACAATCAAAAGGCGAACAAAATGACTGGTTTCTGGCGAAAAGGCTTCATGGCTGCGGCGATGGGCATCGGCTTGCTGGGCGCGGCTTCTGCATTGGCCCAAAACGCGCCGCAGGATGCATCCTCCCCGACGAATGCACCGGCGACCCCTGCCGTCGAAGCGCCTTCCAGTCCCGCACCGGCCAATACGGCGCCTGCTGCTCCCGCTGCTGCGCCATCGCCTGAACTGATCCAGTCGCAGACGGCTGCTCCTGCCGCCGCGCCGGTCGAAAGCGAAAATGGCCTCATCCTCCCGCACGACCTGTCGCCATGGGGCATGTTCATGGCTGCCGACTGGGTCGTGAAAGCGGTGATGATCGGTCTGGCGCTGGCTTCGCTTGCCACATGGACGGTCTGGGTCGCCAAGACGCTGGAACTGGCCGGTGCGCGCCGCCGCGCCTATAAGGCACTGAAGGTTATCGGGCATTCGGCAACGCTTGCCGAAGCGGTACGTGCGCTCGACGGAGCAAAGGGGCCGGGTGCGGTTCTGGTCCGTGCTGCGGAAGACGAAGTTCGCCTTTCCGGTCCGGCGCTTGCCCGCGCTGGCGGCGAAGGCCTCAAGGAACGCGTATCCTCGCGCCTGTCGCGCATCGAAGCCAAGGCCGGACGTCGCCTGTCCAAAGGCACCGGCATTCTTGCGACCATCGGATCGGTTGCGCCGTTTGTCGGTCTGTTCGGCACGGTCTGGGGCATCATGAATTCGTTCATCAATATCAGCCAGGCGCAGACCACGAACCTCGCGGTCGTGGCGCCGGGTATCGCGGAGGCCCTGCTTGCAACGGCCATCGGCCTCGTCGCGGCTATTCCTGCCGTGGTCATCTATAACGTTTTCGCCCGTTCGATCACCGGCTACCGGTCGCTGCTCGCCGATGCTTCGGCGGGCGTGGAGCGCCTTGTCAGCCGCGACCTCGATTTCAGGACGGCCGGTGTGCGTGAAGGCACGCTGCACGCAGCGGAGTAGGCGCCATGGCTGGTAAAGTTCGCGAAGGCGGCGGTGACGATCTCGAGCTGAACCACGAGATCAATGTGACGCCCTTCATCGACGTCATGCTGGTTCTGCTCATCATTTTCATGGTGGCGGCACCGCTCGCCACGGTTGACGTTAAGGTGGACCTGCCCGCGTCGACGGCAGCGCCCGCACCGCGTCCCGACAAGCCGCTTTACGTGACGCTGAAGGAAGACCTCAGTGTAAGCGTCGGCAACGATGTCGTGGATCGCGAGCGCCTCGGCGGAGCGCTGGACGTGTTGTCGGAGAAGAACAAGGAAGCGCGCATCTTCCTGCGCGCCGACAAGAATGTCGGCTATGGCGAATTGATGCGGGTGATGAACCTTCTGCGTGAGGCGGGTTACCTGAAGATCGCGCTGGTGGGGCTTGAAACCGTTGGTGCGAATGCCGGACCCGCTCCGGCGGCTGCAACGCCTGGAACGGCACCTTCCACGCAGGCACCGCAGGGAGCCGCGCAATGAATGCACTCCCGCCCGAGCATCCCCCGATAAAGGTGGCTTCGGCCGACGTTCACCATCATTCCTTCTGGCATGATGCGGGGCGCTGGCTCGGCGCGGGCATTCTTGTTCTGACCGTTCACGCCGCCGGGGCCTATGCCATCCACATGGCGCAGGAAGAAGACCAGCCCGACGGGACGCAGGTTGCCGCCATGGTGGTGGAACTGGCACCTGAGCCGGAAGCGCCGATGGAAGAACAGGTTGCGGAGGAAGCCCAGCCTGAAACGGCTGAAGCGCCGCAGGAACAGGCGGAACCGGCCCCGCAGCCGGAACCCGTGCAGGAAGAACCAACGCCGCCCGAGCCGGAAGAGGTGACCCCGCCCGAACCCGCACCGGAACCGCAGGCCGTTCAGGAACCGGAAGAAGTCGTTCCGGATGTGGTCGAGGCGGAAAAGCCGGAAGTCGCGGTGCCCATGCCCGTTGAAAAGCCGGAAGTGAAGCCGGAGCCCAAGCCAGAGCCGAAGCCGGAACCGAAAAAGGTCGAGAAGCCAAAGCCGGAGAAGCCAAAGCCGCCCAAGACTGAAAAGCCCAAACCCAAGAAGGCTGAGAAAGCACCGGAAACCCGTCAGGCCGCTGCGCCGCAGATGGATGCTGACAGCGGGGCAAAAACGACTGCAAGCCGGCGCGGACAGAATGCTGCGGTACAGGGAGTGAGTTCCGACAAGTGGAAGTCGAAACTTTACTCGCACATGTTGAGGCGGACTCGTTACCTGAAGCGACAATTGGGAAAGGACGCCAAGGGCACCTTGCAGCTTCAAATCGTCGTAGATCCTTCTGGAAACATCCTTTCCGCGAAGCTGGCGGCATCATCGGGCAATCCAAAATTGGACCAGCTTGCCCTGGAGGCAGCAAAGCGAGCTTCACCTCTGCCTGCGCCTCCACCTGCCTTGGCGGAGCCTCGGAAAGCGGTTTTGCTACCTATGAAGTTCGAATAGTCTTCAGGGCGTCGATCCGAAGGCCGGTCTGAAAATCAGACCGGCTTTTCCATTGCCCGCAATCACTCCACAAACCCGAACATCGGGCCATAGCCGCCGTGCCAGGATATGTCGTTGCGCTGCAGGGCCGGGACGTAGATGCCTGCGCCACCGCCGCCATCCAGAAACAGGGCGTTGGAGCATTGAAGATGGTCGCGAAACAATCTTGCAAAATCGTGGAAATTGACCGCATCCTCGCTGACCGCGAAGCGGATCACGCCGCCGTTGCAAATGCCGACGCCGCTGCGCCGCGTCCTGTCGGTTGAGCCGACGATGAAAATCGGATTGACCTTGTTGCCGATGACCAGCATCGGCCCGGATTGGGTTGCCAGACGCGGCTTCATCCGCTGTTTCATGAAACGGTCTGTCGGCAGTATTCCAGCGCCCTTGTCACCCAGATAGAAGATGCCGTTCGGCTTCTTGTAGAAGTTTGGCACGGGGCCGGAACCGCGGGCAGGTGCGGCCTTGCTCGCCGGGCGAAGTTCGCGGCCATCCTCGATATAGAGGCCCATTGGCGAAAAGTCCGGCTGGTACATTCCGGCGTTGAGCGCGAAAACCAATGTCTTGCCCTGGCTTGCGGCAGTGCCGGCCAGATTTGAAAAATTGCGGTAAGGCTCGCCATCCGCATTCTGCCAGAACAGGTGCAGTCCGGTGCCGTCGGCTCCGGCGTCGCAGACGATATAATCCGTGTTCTCGAAAGTCTCTCGGTTGCAGCTTTCGGCGCGGCCCGGCTGCGTCAGGGCAGCACTCGCAGCTGCCATTATTGCGGCAGCGAACAGGGTTCGCTTGACGGGAATCATCGCTGTGCTGCCTTCCAATATTGGTTATTCGGACGACAGTGCCACAGCCGGGAGCAGGCGGGAAGCCTTGCGCGCGGGCAGGAAGCCGAAGATGAGGCCGGTGGCGAAAGCGCAGGCGAAGGCCAGCAGGACAGGCCCCACGCTGTAGCCCACCGAAAGCCCGGCCCATCCCGCGACGGCTGCCGCGCCCAGCCCGACCACGACGCCGAAGGCACCGCCAATGGCCGAGACGGTCAGCGCCTCGGTGATGAATTGCAGCAGGATATCGCGCCTTCTTGCACCCGTTGCCATCCGCACGCCGATCTCGCGGGTTCGTTCGGTCACGCTCACCAGCATGATGTTCATCACGCCGATGCCGCCGACCAGAAGCGAGATTGCCGCGACCGACCCCAGAAACAGCGTCATCGTGTTGCCCATCGCCGTCGCGTCCTCGCGGATGGACGACATGTTGGTTATCATCGTGTCCTGTTTCTTGTGGCGCTGGTCGAGCAGGTCCTGGATCTGTTCCTGCGTGGTGTTGATGAGGTCTGAATCCTTCACCTGCACAGTGATGGTGCGCACATATTTCTGGCCGAACAGCCGCAGGTTGCCGGTCGAAAGCGGCACGATCACCACATCGTCCTGATCCGCGCCGCCAAAGCCCGCGCCCTTCGGCTCCAGGGTGCCGATCACCTGAAACGGTATCTTCTGGATCAGGATATACTGGCCGATGGGATTGCTGCCATCCGGGAACAGGGTGTTGACGACCGTCTTGCCCAGCACTGCGACGGGCGCATAGTTGTCCATATCGCTCTGGCTGATGAAATCGCCGGTCGCCACCTTCCACGACTTGGCTTCGGAAAAGGCGGAAACAGTGCCGTTTGCCTGCGACTGGTAATCGACATTGCCGCGCCGCAGCGTCACCGTTCCGGTCACTTCCGGCACGGCGGTCTTGATGTTCGGCAGTTCCAGAATGGCGGTGGCGTCTTCGGGAACCAGTGTCGCTATCGAGCCTGTTCCACGGAAACCGGCCATGGAGGGGCGAACCAGAATGAGATCGGTGCCCATGGCATTGATGCGGTCGAGAATGGAATTCTGCGCGCCGGTGCCGATGGCAAGCATCGTCACAACGGAACTGACGCCGATGATGATGCCAAGCAGGGTGAGGACCGTGCGGAAGATATTGGCCCGCAAGGCGCGCATCGCCATCTTCACCGCTTCCGAAACATCGGCAATGCGGGCTGAACTGCCTTCAAGGCTTTCCTGCAGCCGGAAAGGGGCCTGCGTATCGGGAATGGCGCGCTTGACCGTGTCGGAAAGTATCTGCCCGTCGCGGATTTCGATCAGCCGGTCGGCGCGTTCGGCGACTTCACGGGCATGCGTGATGACGATGACCGTGTGGCCCTGCTGGTGCATGGAGCGCAGCAATTCCATCACGTCTTCGCCGCTCTGACTGTCGAGCGCACCGGTCGGCTCGTCGGCAAGGATGATGCGCCCGCCATTCATGAGCGCCCGCGCGATGGAAACGCGCTGCTGCTGGCCGCCTGAAAGCTGATTTGGGCGATGGTCGAGACGGTCGCCGAGCTTCAGCTGGTTGAGCAGTTCGGCGGCGCGGGCATGGCGTTCGGAGGCAGGCAGGCCCGCATAGATCGCCGGCACTTCGACGTTTTCCTGCGCGGTCGATGTCGAGATCAGGTTATAGCTCTGGAAGACGAAGCCGAAGGTTCTGCGCCGCAATGCTGCCAGCGCGTCGGCATCCAGTGTCGATACATCCTCGCCATCCAGCAGATATTGTCCGCCGCTCGGGCTGTCGAGACAGCCCAGAATGTTCATCAGCGTCGACTTGCCGGAGCCGGATGCGCCCATGATCGCAACGAATTCGCCAGCCTGAATATCGAGCGTGATGCCGTGCAACACCTCAACGGCAAGATCGCCGTTGTGATAGGTCTTGCGGATATCGGTGAGCCTGATGAGCGGCGTGTCGGTCATGGGATTATCGGGCATGAGGCGGCTCATCAGAACAGGCGCATGCCGGGCCTGCGGCCACGCTGCCCGGCGGCGGCTTCGGCCCCGCTGGAAGCGCTGGTGACGATAACCTTGTCGCCTTCTTCCAGCCCGCTAATGATCTCTGTCTGCACGCGATTGCGCACGCCGATCTGAACCTCGCGTTCGGTCACCGCGCCGTTGCTGCTTACGACCTTCACCGAAATCTGCGGTTTGCCATTCTGGTTCTGGGCTTTCTGGTTCTGGTCGGCACGCTTGTAGTTCAGCGCCGAGGAGGGGACGATCAACACGTCCTTTGCCTCATCGAGAATGAAATAGACCTGCGTGCTCATATTGATCATCAGCTCGCCGGTCGGGTTCGGCACGTCGAACAGCGCATAATAGAGAACCACATTGTTCTCGGTCGCGGGCGTCGGCTTGATCTGGCGCAACGTGCCGGTAAAGCGCTTTTCGGACTGGCCGAGCAGGGTGAAATAGACCGGCATTCCGGGCTTCAGCCTGCCGATGTCGGCTTCGGACACCTGCGCTTCCACGGTCATCACCTTGAGATCGGCCACGGTGACGATGGTCGGCGCGCTCTGCACGGCATTGAGCGTTTCGCCTTCCTTGGCGGCCTGATCGACGACCGTGCCTTCCATAGGGCTGTAAATCTTGGTGTAGCCGAGATCGACCTTGTCGCTGGCAAGCTGGGCTTCCTGCTGGCGGATCTGCGCGCCGAGCGCCTTCACGTCAGCATCGGCCATGGCGAGGTCGGCATCGGCCTGATCGACGGTGGACTGCGACACGCCGCGCGTGGCCAAAAGCGAGCGCTGGCGCGCCGCATTGGCCTTTTTCAGCGTGAGCTGCGCCTGTTTGCTCAGGAGTTGCGCCTTGAGATTATCGAGCTGGGCGCTGGCGATTTCCACCTTCTTCTCGAAGGGCGAGGGGTCGATTTCAGCGATGAGCTGGCCCTGCTTGACCTGATCACCCACTTCTACCTTCACGCTTTTAAGCTGGCCGGAAACCTGCGCGCCGACATTGATGCTGCGCAGTGCGCTGAGCGTGCCGACGGCGGTAATGGCGTTTTCGATGTCGCCGCGCGTGACCGTTTCGGCAAGATAGTTCGTCTTCTGGCCGCCAGCTTCGCCCGAGCCGTAGAAATACCAGCCCGCGCCCACAGCGATTGCCGCAATCGGTAGCCAAAGCCACCAGCGGCGCGCCTTGCGCGGCGCGCGCTTCGACGACGGTGCCTTGTGCTGCCCGGTCTTGGACGAATCGGAAGATGTAAGCACCGTCAAACCCTCAAAACTTTCTGAACCGCCGCTCATCGGAGATTCATCACCATGTCCCGCATAATTTTTTGCACCATGCAACCAAAGCGGGACAGGGCGCGCTTCGATGGCACATTGCCTCCCGGATATCTATGCTTCCCGGCTCAGGATTTCATCTTAATTATTTGTCATGCAATAATTGCCTTTGGCACAATGGCCGGAGGCTTGTCCGTGCCTTGTCAATTGTCTCCACAGCAAGCGGTGAAATGCTGAAAAGTTGCCGTCAATATACAACTTCCGGTTATTCTTTTCAAAAAGAATGGCTTAAGCCAAATTATTAGTCAGATTAAGTGTTCTTAAATTATCTCCCGGTTAAATAAGGCCGGGAAAGCATAATCTGAAAGTAGAAAGAATAATTCAGAACGTGACCTGTCCGCGAAGGCGGATGGTCGGCGCATGCATGATGCATGTTGCTTGGAAATGGCATGAGAATAAGGTTTCGATGCTCTTGGACGGGAGGGCAAATGGCTTACCTTATTATGGGGCGGAAAAGGTTTTCATTCGTAACGAACAGGTTTCGAAGAATACCATTATTGTTGTTTTTCAATCGTAATAAAAGCGGTACGGCGGCGGTCGAATTCGCAATATTGGCGCCGGTTTTTCTTCTGATATTGATGGGCATGATTGCGTTCGGCCTCTATCTGGGCGTGGCGAACGCCGTGCAGCAGCTTGCGGCTGATGCGACGCGGACGGCATTGGCTGGCATCGATCCGCCGGAGCGGCTCGCGCTGGCGACCAGCTATATCCGGAAGAACGCGGCGAAATATTCGCTGATCGATCCTGAAAAGATGCAGGTGAACGTGGACAATGCTCAGTCCGACCCGAACCAGTTCACCGTGACGATCCAATATGATGCGGAAAACCTGCCGATCTGGAACCTGATGACCGGCCTGCCGCTTCCCGACACGATCATCACGAGGGCATCGACAATAAGGCTCGGCGGAATCTGAAACGGGCTGGGGGGCATAAGTCATGCGGGGTTTTGTATCGCGTTTCCTGGGTGCGCGGGGCGGCAATCTGGCGACGATGGCCGCGCTGGTCTCGCCGCTGTTCCTGGCGGTGGCGGCATTCTGCGTGGACACGAGTTCGCTGTTTCTGGAACGGCGGCAGTTGCAGAACATGGCCGACCTTGCAGCCGTCGCCGGAGCGGCTTCCCTTTCGCAGGCCAATGAAGCGGTGCTGCGACAATTGCAGGCGAACGGCCTCGATCCGGTGCTGATGACAGACGGCTACGACCCGTCCATCGTCAACGGGAAAGCCGACAACAAGACGCGGGTCTGGGTGGAGAAGGGCAACTATTTCCCCGACAAGGGTCGTGCGGTCGAAGACCGTTTCGTGGCGGGCGGTGCAAACCCGGATGCGGTTCGCGTCCGGCTGGCGCGTCCGGGCAATCTCTATTTCGGCCAATCGTTCATCAGCCGGCCCGCGCTTGGAGCGACTGGCACGGCGGCGACGAAGGCGGAAGCGGCATTTTCGGTGGGTTCGCGATTGTTGAGCCTGAATACCGATCAGAGCGTGCTGAATGGTCTTCTGGGCGGGCTTCTGGGAACCTCCCTTAATCTGAAGCTTGTTGATTACAATGCCCTGGCTGCGACCGATATCAATCTGCTCGGCTTTCTGGACAAGCTTGCTCCCAAAGTGGGGCTGACGGCTGGAACCTACGACCAGTTGTTAAATACGGATGTTTCGGTCGGCGTGCTGGCGACCGTGCTGGCCGAGGTGGTGACGAACAATCCAACGGCCAAAGCAGCACTCGGCATTTTGGGCAAGGATGCCGTTGCATTGGCTACGAAACTGCCGGTCGGAAAGCTGCTGGGGCTCGGATCGTTGGCTAACGCTTCCATAGGCTCCGGAGCTGGATACAACATAACCGCCAATGTTCTACAGCTGGTTTCAGCTGCGGTCATCATTGGGGGCAAGCACCAAGTGGATATTGCGTCGGGCTTGAACGTTCCGGGACTGCTTGGCGTTACTCTAAAAATATTGGTGGGAGAAGCACCGGTGGGCACTCCATTTTTCAGAGTTGGTGCAGCCGGGACTTTCATACGCACAGCGCAGATCCGTTTGCAACTCGGTATCCGCGTCGGAGGGCAATCAGGCAATCCTTTGCTCGGTGTGGAACTCCTTAATGTCAATTTGCCGATAGCGATCGATATTGCTTCGGGTGAAGGAGAACTCAGAAATATAAGTTGTCCATCGGGCCCCACGGGCGCCAATGTCACGATTGCAGCAAAGCCCGGGATCGTCGGCATTTACCTTGGTGAGGTCAGTTCCTTCAGTGATTTGAATCGGAAACCCTCTGTAAGCAAAACGAGTATAGCTAAGGTGCAGTTATACCTACTGGGGCTCCCAATCGGACTGGTCGACCTTGACGCAAAAGCTGAAGTGAAACTGGGAGAAAAGATAACGTCGCTGACATTCAACTACAATGATATTCAGAATAAAAAGATCAAGACTGCTTATTCGAACGATTTGGTGTCTTCGCTTTCAAGCTCGCTTCTCAAGAACATTGATATCGATTTGACACTGCTAAAAATAATAAAACTGCCGCTAGGAGATGTGGTGGGGCTGTTGGGAGTTTTGCTGACGCCTGTTGCCCCGGTAATTGACAACCTGCTCTTCGGAATTCTCGACTTGCTCGGTGTCAAACTGGGCGAGGCTGACGTTCAGGTGACCGGGGTTCTCTGTCAACGCGCCGTTCTTACACAGTGAGAAAACGGCAATAAAAAGCCCGGCTCAGCCGGGCTTTTGTCTGTGATTGGCGCGTTTAAGCCGTGCCGGTGGAACCGAAACCGCCTGCGCCGCGTGCCGTGTCGGTCACTTCGGTGCGCTCTTCGATCTTCGGCTGGACGACCGGCGCAAAAACGGCCTGCGCGATGCGCATGCCGCGTTCGATGCGGAAATCGTCATCGCCCAGATTGATCAGGAGAACCTTCACTTCACCACGATAGTCGGAATCGATGGTGCCGGGTGTGTTGAGACAGGTGATGCCGTTTTTGAAGGCTAGGCCGGAACGCGGGCGAATCTGCACCTCGAAGCCTTCCGGAATCTCGAAGATCAGGCCGGTCGGCACCAGCGTGCGACGTCCCGGCAGGAGAACGATCTGGCGATCTTCGGCAACGGCTGCCCGCAGGTCCATACCCGCCGATCCAGACGTCTCATAGGCCGGGAGTTCAAGGTCCTTCGCATGTTCGAGCCGGATGATGCCGAGCGTTGGCGCGGAAGAGGATGCTGCGGTCATGAGGGAGCCTTTCCTGCAAGAGTTCAGTTGGCCTGCGAGAGTTCAATTAGCCTGCGAGAGACATTGTTTCATGGCGCATCTGTCTGGAAAACGTTCACACTTTTCCCGATGCGCTCAAACTGGCGACGCTCATACGTGAAAACCAATGAAAGGTGTACCGCCTATTTGGCGTTTTGCAATGATAGTACGGCACAGGGTCATGCAATTTGCACCGGGAATGTCCGCCGGGAATGGAAAACTCCCGACCGCGCCCATGGAACAAATCCATCCTTGGCCTGTTGGACTTCGTGTCGAAGGAAAGAGGATCTGAAAATGCCGAGCCCCGAAATGACCAGATGTATCGATGCCTGCCTTGATTGCTATCGCGTTTGCCTCGACACGGCCTCCAGCCACTGCCTCGAAGAAGGTGGGGCGCATGTCGAGCCGAAACATTACCGCATCATGCTGGCCTGCGTGGAAAGCTGCCGCACGGCAGCGCACATAATGTTGCTCGACACGCCCCTTCATCGTGAAACCTGCGGAGCCTGCGCGAAGATTTGCGAAGCCTGTGCCCAATCCTGCCGTGAGGTCGGCGGCATGGAAAAATGCGTCGAAGCGTGCGAGCAGTGCGCTGCCATCTGCCGCGAAATGGCTGGCCATTAGAGCGTGTTGCGATCCGATTGAATCAGATTCAGCACCCCATCTCTTCCATTCGAAGCATATCCTGATGGTCCTCGTTCACTCCGGCGGGACCGTGCTCGAGGTCAGACCTATTAATTGGTTTCAAATGGCGCCTGAAATGACAAGCGCTGCCGGGAGAGACGCGAAGAACGGGTTGTTTTCCCCGGTCAAGCGGTCCCGCACAATCCGTTATTCCTTCAGCGGCACGGCGGTCGTTTCCTTGATCTCCTCCATCACGAAAGAGGCCGAAACGTCCGAGAGCGGCACGCTCGCTATCAGTCGCTGGTAAAGGCGGTCATAGGCCTTGACGTCTGAAACGCGGGCCTTCAGCACGTAATCCAGATCACCTGTCATGCGATAAACGCCGACAATTTCCGGAAAGCGGCCCATGGCGGCGCGAAATTTCGTCAGCCAGTCGGGATCATGGCTTGAGGTGCGCACCAGAATGAAGACCGACAGCCCGCAGCCCACCGTTTCGGCATCGACCAGGGCGACACGCGCCTTGATGATCCCTTCATCCTCCATGCGCTTTACCCGCCGCCAGCAGGCATTGCGGGAGAGGTGGACGCGCTCTGAGAGAGAATCAACGGACAAGGTCCCGTCGATTTGCAGCTCCTCCAGGATTTTACGGTCAATCTCGTCAAGAAATGGCTTCATCGTGGGATGATTGTCCCATTAAATCCACTTTGGCAAGGATATTTTGAGATTTCATCTCGAACGCATTTGCTAGAATGATTTTTCAGAAAGGTGCTTCTCGCGCCGGACAAAAGGGAACGAATTGCTCATTGACGGGAGTATTTCCAATGACCACTCGCATCACACGCCTCTTCACCGAACATCCACAGTCGGTTGACGAAACCTATTTCGAACATATGGCCTTTGCCGGTCGTTTTTCGTTCAAGCTTTTTTGTGCGGCGTTTGCAGCACTCATTCATGCAATTTTGCCATTTTTGTTCGAGAAGACGGCGAGCACGATCGTTCGCCAGCTTTATGAGCGGACGCATAACCGGGGCCGGTAATCGCCGGAGCAAAAATGTGTCGTTGGGCCGCCTATCTCGGACCTGAAACCTATCTGGAAGACATCATTTCGTCTCCCTGCCATTCGCTCGTGGCGCAAAGCCACGATGCGCATGAAGCCAAAACACGGACCAATGGCGACGGCTTCGGCGTTGCCTGGTACGGCCATCGCGACGAGCCGGGCCTTTACCGGGATATTCTGCCCGCATGGTCCGACCAGAATCTCCGCAGCCTGGCGCGACAGATACGGTCGCGCCTTTTTCTTGCGCATGTGCGGGCCTCGACCGGCGGGCTTACCAGCCGTTCCAACTGCCATCCC
This sequence comes from Brucella sp. IR068, assembly GCF_049065885.1. Taxonomy (NCBI): domain Bacteria; kingdom Pseudomonadati; phylum Pseudomonadota; class Alphaproteobacteria; order Hyphomicrobiales; family Brucellaceae; genus Brucella; species Brucella sp. IR068. The sequence goes on from NZ_JBAKHE010000008.1 coordinate 219,464, forward strand.
TTCGTTTCCGGCCGCTGGAGCTTCATGCATAACGGTCAGATCGGGCATTTCGACCGGCTGCGCCGCAGGCTGGAAAGCCATTTGAGCGATGCGATCTACGGCCAGAAGCACGGTGCTACCGATTCGGAGCTGATCTTTCTGCTGATGCTGGAATTCGGCCTCGACAATGACCCCGTTCTGGCGATGAAGCGCATGGTGGCAACGGTTGTCGAGGAAGCGGTCCGCGGCGGCGTGCCGCCATTTCTGCGGCTGACCGCCGCCTTCTCCGACGGAAGCCAGCTTTATGCCATCCGCTATGCGACCGATGCCTTTGCGCCGACGCTCTATACGGCGACGCTGGGCGGGTCGTTGGGCATTTGCGTGGTGTCGGAGCCGCTCGACGGCGAAGCTGCCAACTGGATGGCGGTGCCGGCAAACAGTTTCGTCACTGTTTCCCGGCAGGGGCGCATTGCGATCGAGGCTTTCGAGGAACCGATTTCCCGACCGCAGGATGCCGTGACAGTTTAGCGGCTTCGAAGCCTAGGCGCTGCCGATCAATATGCCCGCCGCCAGCACCAGCGCGCCGCCGAGAACCACCTGAAGCACCGAGCGGAAGAATGGTGTTTCCATATAGCGGTTCTGGATGAAGGCGATGGCCCAGAGCTCGAAGAACACCAGAATCGCGGCAATGCTTGTGGCGGTCCAGAAATCCTGGATCAGGTAGGGCAGGGTATGGCCGAGGCCGCCGAGTGTCGTCATGATGCCGCAGGACAGGCCGCGCTTGACCGGTGAGCCGCGACCCGAGAGCTTGCCGTCGTCGTGGATCGCTTCGGTAAAGCCCATCGAAATACCGGCGCCGACCGAGGCCGACAGACCGACCAGAAAGGTCTGCCACGTGTCCTGCGTTGCAAAGGCGGCGGCGAAGATCGGGGCGAGCGTCGATACGGAGCCGTCCATCAGGCCCGCGAGGCCCGGCTGGACATAAGTGAGGATGAACTGCTTGCGTTCGGCAGCGCGCTCCTCGTCCTGCACGTCATCCGGCGTCAGCGTGTTTTCCAGCGATTCAGCCTTGGCTTCGTGCTGCTTTTCCTGTTGGGCGAGGTCGCCCAGCAGCTTGCGGGTGTCCGCGTCGCTGACACGCCTGGCCGCCTCGACATAGAAGCGATAGGCCTGTTCTTCCATTTCCGATGCGGCTTCGCGCACCTTGTCGATGCCAAGCGGACGCACCAGCCAGTCGGGTTTGCGATCATAATAGCCGCTGACATGCTCGCGGCGGATCAGCGGAATTCGGTCGCCGAAGCGGGCCTTGTGACGTTCGATCAGCGCATCGCGGTGGCCATGTTCCTCCGCAGCCATCTGCTCGAAGATTTTGGCCGATTGCGGAAACTCGTCGCGCAGGCCGTCGGCATAAGCGAGATAGATGCGCGCATCGTCCTCCTCGGAGGATATGGCGAGCGCCAGAATTTCCTGTTCGGAAAGCGAATCGAAGGGACGGCGGTCATTGCGGAAGAATCGGCTGAGCATCCTGGGAATCCAAAGTTTAGAATGATTCTAAAATATGCCTCAGCATCCGGAAGTCAAGTCTTGCAGTGCGGACACAATTGGCGCATTAAAACCCGGCCCTGAAATGAGGGGCATCATATCAGCGACCCGATCAGAAGAGAGCGAATCGATGGCATCGACGAATCTCCACACAAGCAATAGTCCGCGTCCGCTTGACCGGCAGGATTTCCGCACGCTCGGCCTTTCGGCCCTTGGCGGCGCGCTGGAGTTTTATGATTTCATCATCTTCGTGTTCTTTGCCAGCGTCATCGGCCATCTGTTCTTTCCGCCCGACATGCCGGACTGGCTGGTGCTGATCCAGACCTTCGGCATTTTCGCAGCCGGCTATCTGGTGCGCCCCGTGGGCGGCATCGTGTTGGCGCATTTCGGCGACAAGTTCGGCCGCAAGCGCGTCTTCGCTTTCTCCGTCTTTCTCATGTCCATCTCGACGCTGGCCATGGCCTGCCTGCCGACCTATGCGACGCTGGGCGTCGGTGCGCCGATCCTGCTGATCGTCTTCCGCATGTTGCAGGGCGCTGCCATTGGCGGCGAAGTGCCGGGTGCATGGACCTTCGTGGCCGAACACGTTCCGGCCAATCGCGTCGGCATGGCCTGTGGGTTCCTTTGCTCGGGCCTGACGCTCGGAATCATGATCGGCTCGCTGATCGCGACTGCCATCAACTGGATTTTCACGCCGGAAGAACTGTCCGCCTTTGCGTGGCGCATTCCGTTCTTCATCGGTGGTATTTTCGGGCTGTTTGCCGTTTACCTGCGCCGCTGGCTGGCGGAAACGCCGATCTTCACCGAAATGAAGAACAGCCATCTGCTCAAGGACAAGCTGCCGCTCGGCACGGTGCTGCGCAACCATATGCATGGTGTCGTCATTTCCGTGCTGCTGACATGGATATTGTCGGCCGGCATCGTCGTCACCACGCTGATGACCGCGACCTTCCTGCAGAAGCTCTACGGTTACACGCCGCTGCAATCGCTTGCCGCCACAAGCTTCGGCACACTGTTCCTGATGTTCGGCACGGTCGCCGCAGGCGCTATCGTGGACCGGATCGGCAGCGGGCGCTTCTTCGCCTTAGCAGGCATTTTCTTCGGTGTCGCGACCTTCGTCTTCTACACATATGCGGGGGTTTCCCTGCCCGTCCTCTTCGCGCTTTATGCGGTAATGGGGCTTTCGGTCGGCATGGTCGGCGCGGTTCCCTATGTGATGGTGCGCGCGTTCCCGGCGCCGGTGCGCTTCTCGGGCCTATCGTTTTCCTACAATGTTTCCTATGCGGTCTTCGGCGGGCTGACGCCGGTGATCGTGACCTCGCTTCTGGCGGTCAACCCGATGGCCCATGCCTGGTATCTGGTGTTCATCGCCGTTCTGACCTGCGGGCTTGGCCTCTACCTGATGGCCCGCAGCGATCAGGTCGAAGGCGAGATCGGTCTGACGGAGCTTTCGACCGAGAGTGCCGTTCCACAGCCGAACTGAAAAAGGGCCGCGAAAGCGGCCCTTTTCTTTTGCGCATGTCTTTATTCCAAAACCGGTTCCCACTTTTGGGAGACATGCTTAGTGTGCCGCGAGCTTTGCGGCACCAGATTCCTTGTCGTGGACGGCAAACCGGTCGATCATGTCGGCGCTTGCTTCATTGAAGCCGATCACCGAAACATCCGTGCCGCTGGCGCGATATTTCAGCACCACCTTGTCGAGCGCGCCGACCGAGGTGATATCCCACAGATGAGCGCGGCTGACATCGATCGTGACCTTGCGTGCAGGCGTTGAAAAATCGAAAGCTGCGATGAAGTTTTGCGCCGAGGCGAAGAAAATCTGGCCCTCCACCGTATAGACGCGTTCGCTTCCGTCCGCGCTCGCGGTTTCGCTTACCCGGAACATTCTGGCGACCTTGCCTGCGAAGAACACGCCGGAAAGCAGAACGCCCACCAGAACACCCTTGGCAAGGTCATGGGTGGAGACGACTGTAACAACGGTTGCCAGCATGACGATGGAGGAGGATGGCGGATTGCGGCGCAGGTCGAGGATCGAACGCCACGAGAAGGTGCCGATGGAGACCATGATCATGACTGCCACGAGCGCCGCCATCGGAATGATGCGCACCAGATCGTCGAGAACCAGAATCAGGAACAGCAGGAAAGATCCGGCAACGAAGGTCGACAGTCTTCCGCGACCGCCGGAGGAAACATTGATGACCGACTGCCCGATCATGGCGCAACCGCCCATGCCGCCGATCAGCGCCGAGGCGATGTTGCTGGTGCCCTGACCGATGCATTCCTGGCTCTTGTTGCTGGTCGTATCCGTCATGTCATCGACAATCTGGGCGGTCATCAGCGATTCAAGCAGGCCCACCGCCGCAAGCGTGATCGAATAGGGCAGGATGATCTGCAGCGTTTCCAGCGTCAGCGGCACCTGCGGCAGGGCGAAGACCGGCAGTGCGGAGGGCAGTTCGCCGAGATCGCCGACGGTTCGCAAATCCATGCCGGTCGTCCAGGCAAGCGTGGTGAGCACGGCAATGGCGACAAGCGGCGAAGGGATCACCTTGGTGACGCGGGGGAACAGATAGATGATGGCGAGACCGCCTGCGATCATCCAGTAGGTCTGGACCGGGACATGGATGAGTTCGGGCAGCTGCGCCATGAAGATGAGGACCGCCAAGGCATTGACGAAACCGGTGATGACCGAGCGTGAAACGAAACGCATCAAACGGCCCAGTTTCAGAAACCCTGCAAGAATTTGTAAAATTCCCATCAGGATGGTGGCGGCAAAGAGATATTGCAGCCCGTGTTCCTTGACGAGCGAGACCATCACAACTGCGGTTGCGGCGGTCGCGGCCGAGATCATGCCGGGACGCCCGCCGGTGAAGGCGGAAACACAGGCAATGGCGAAGGAGGCGAAAAGACCGACCTTCGGGTCGACGCCTGCGATGACCGAAAAGCCGATGGCTTCCGGAATGAGGGCAAGTGCTACGACGATGCCGGAAAGAACATCGCCGCGAATATTGCAGAACCACTCGCGGCGGTAGGCAGCAAGACGTGTCATTGAATTTTCCGCAAATAGAAAACGGACAGGAATGCCCGTATCAACATGGCCGATTGTAAAAATGGGGGATGTTGTTGCGTTGTCTGGCGGATAGGCGGCCAGAAGAGCCACCCGGGCTTTCACCGGGTCCTTGCGAATACGCTTGTATAAACAAAAAGAGCGCAGCAGGGCAATGACCCGCTGCGCTCTTTCCTGAACATTACTATTCAGAGAATCTTCTGCATGAAGGTCAGATCGAGCCAGCGCCCGAATTTCTGGCCGACCTGTCTCAGCGTGCCGCAATCCTCGAAACCCTGCGACTTGTGCAAGGCGACAGACGCGGCATTGCCAGCCTCGATGCTGGCAATCAGCACATGCACCTTGCGCTCGCGCGCTTCCTCCACAAGCTCGGCCAAAAGGGCGCGTCCGATGCCGCCGCCGCGGGCATTGCTCGCCACATAGATCGAAAGTTCGGAGGAATGGCGGAAGCCCTCGAACGGGCGAAACGGGCCATAGCTCGCATAGCCGAGTACAGCGCCGTCGTGCTCGGCAACCAGCACCGGAAAACCATCGCGGTTGCGGGCTTTCAGCCATTCGCGGCGGTTTTCCAGATCGACAAGCGTTTCGTTCCAGATGGCAAGGGTGTTTTCGACGGCATCATTGTAGATGGCCAGCAGGGCGGGGAGGTCTGCTTCCGTCGCGTGGCGGATGAGGAGGTTCATTGCGGGGGCCTTGTCGGTAGCGATAGGTTTTACTGAAATAGTCCTCTTGATCCACGATGTAAAAGAAAACGGCGGGATTTCTCCCGCCGTCAACAATTGCATCCATCTGGCAAGCGCATTCTTCCCTCATCCTGAGGTGCGGCGCGAAGCCTCGAAGGGCTGAGGGAAACGCGCGACAATCCTGTCCGAGCGGTTTGGGCAGTAAGATTGCCGCCGGGTCGCTCGCCCCCTCAGCCCTTCGAGACGGTTTCCTTCGCTGCGCTCAGGACACCTCCTCTGGATGAGGGGGACAAGGTGGTGAATATCAGGACGCCTGTTTCAACTCCAGGCGGCGGCGATGCAGGACCGGCTCGGTGTAGCCGTTCGGCTGTTCGCGGCCCTTGAAGACGAGATCGCAGGCGGCCTGAAAGGCGATGGACTTGTCGAAGTCCGCAGCCATCGGGCGATACAGCGGGTCGCCTTCGTTCTGCTTGTCGACGACTGCTGCCATGCGCTTCATGGTTTCCATCACCTGCGCCTCGGTCACGACGCCATGATAGAGCCAGTTGGCGATGTGCTGCGCGGAGATGCGCAGCGTTGCGCGGTCTTCCATCAGGCCGACATTGTTGATGTCCGGCACCTTGGAGCAGCCGACGCCCTGATCGACCCAGCGCACGACATAACCCAGAATGCCTTGGGCATTGTTGTCGATTTCCTTCTGGATGTCTTCCGGCGTCCAGTTCGGGCGGGTTGCGACCGGCACCGACAGGATATCGTCCAGCCTGGCGCGCGGGCGGCTCTTCAGTTTCTCCTGAACGCTGGCAACGTCCACCTGATGATAATGCGTCGCGTGAAGGGTTGCGGCAGTCGGCGACGGCACCCATGCGGTGTTCGCCCCGGCCTTCGGATGCGCGATCTTCTGCTCCAGCATCGCGGCCATCAGATCGGGCATCGCCCACATGCCCTTGCCGATCTGTGCGTGGCCGGAAAGGCCGCATTCCAGCCCGATATCGACATTCCACTGTTCGTAAGCGCCGATCCATGCGGCCTGCTTCATGTCGCCCTTGCGGATCATCGGGCCAGCTTCCATCGAAGTATGGATTTCGTCGCCGGTGCGATCAAGGAAGCCGGTATTGATGAAGACGACGCGATCCTTGGCAGCGCGGATCGCCTCCTTGAGGTTGACGGTCGTGCGGCGTTCTTCGTCCATCACACCCATCTTGAGGGTGTTGGGCTTCATGCCGAGCATTTCTTCCGTGCGGGTGAAAAGCTCGTTGGCGAAAGCCACTTCTTCCGGGCCGTGCATCTTCGGCTTGACGATATAGACCGAACCTTCGCGCGAATTCATGTGGCGGCCGTTCGGACCAATATCATGCAGCGCGATCAGGCTGGTGAAGGCAGCATCCATGATGCCTTCCGGCACTTCATTGCCCTCGGCATCGAGAATGGCCGGATTGGTCATCAGGTGGCCGACATTGCGCACGAGCATGAGCGAACGGCCCTTGAGGGTAAGTTCGGAACCATCCGGCGCCTTATAGCTGCGGTCGCCATTGAGGCGGCGGGTCATCTGCTTGCCGTTCTTTTCGAACGTATCTTCCAGCTTGCCATTCATCAGGCCGAGCCAGTTGCGATAGACCGCAACCTTGTCTTCGGCATCGACGGCGGCAATGGAATCCTCGCAATCCTGGATCGTGCTGATGGCCGATTCCAGAACCATATCGGCAATATGTGCCGGATCGGTCTTTCCGATCGGATGGTCCGCATTGACGACGATGTCGACATGCATGTTGTTCTTGGCGAGAAGCACATTCGTCGGGGCGGCGGCATCGCCATTATAGCCCTTGAACTGGCTTTCATCCTTCAGTGCGGTTGCCGAACCGTCGGCGAGCCTGATTTCAAGCTTGCCGTCTTTCACGGAGAGACCGGCGACGTCGGCCCATTTGCCAGAGGCGAGCGGGGCGCTTTCATCGAGGAAGTTCTTCGCCCAGGCGATAACCTTTTCACCGCGCTTGGGATTGTAGCCCTTGCCCTTTTCCGCGCCATCGGCGTCGGAGATGGCATCGGTGCCGTAGAGCGCATCATAGAGCGAACCCCAGCGCGCATTGGCAGCGTTCAGCGCATAGCGCGCGTTCATTACCGGAACGACAAGCTGCGGACCGGCGATATGGGCGATTTCCGGATCGACATTGGCGGTCGACACCTTGAACTCGCCGCCTTCCGGCAGGAGATAGCCAATATCTTTCAGGAACTGCTGGTAGTCGGCCTGGGTGTAACCCTTGTCGCGGTTCTGTTTGTACCAGGCGTCGATTTTGGCCTGAAGGTCGTCGCGCTTGGCGAGGAGGGCGCGGTTCTTCGGTGCGAGACCGCGGACGATGGCGGCAAAGCCCTTCCAGAACTTTTCCGGTTCCACACCGGTGCCAGGCGCGGCCTCCTTGGCCAGAAATTCCACCAGTTCGGGGGCAACGCGCAAGCCTTCTATCTCAACGTAATTACCGGCTTTCTGAGAAACCATGGCTCCGCCTCCTTCAAAATAAACAAAATTGCCGCCGGCACTCTTCAGTGCCAGCCGTCATGCCGCCTTTGAACCGCTTTGACGTGCGTTCGTCAATCGGGGCGCGGGCACATCATCTGTGACGCTGCGGCGAAAATAGCTTCTATAGCGATAACTTGGCGCGGATATCGTCCGGGGTAAAGCCCTGTTCGCGCAGCGATGCGAGCGCGGTATCCTGGCGGCTTTTCGACAGTTTCAATCCGTCGTCGCCCAGCACCAGATCATGGTGATGATAAAGCGGTTCCGGCAGGCCGAGCAACGTCTGCAGGAGCCGGTGCACGGATGTCGCGTGAAACAGATCGCGCCCGCGCACGACATGGGTGATGCCTTGCAGGGCATCATCCACCACCACGGAAAGGTGATAGCTGGTCGGCGTGTCCTTGCGCGCAATCACCACGTCGCCCCAGCGGGCGGGGTCGGCGACGACGCATCCTGTTTCATTTTCCGGACCCGCACCGCTTTCATTCCAGGTCAGGGGCTTGAACAGCGGTTCGCCTGCGGCGGCAATTGCCCCAAGCGCCTTATCCATATTGAGCCGCCACGCATAGGGCATGCCCGAGGCGATACGCTCCATCTGTTCCTTTTCGGTCAGATCGCGTTCGCCTTGCGGATAAAGCGGCGTCCCGTCCGGGTCGGATGGCCATTCCTCGCCCTTGGCGAAAGCTTCGCCGATCTGCTCGCGAACCTCGCCCCGGCTGAGGAAGGCAGGATAGACGAGGCCCTTGTCGGCAAGTTTGGTGAGGGCATTGCGATATTCGCCAAAATGCTCCGACTGGCGGCGGACAGGGGTTTCCCATGTCAGGCCAAGCCAGCGAAGATCGTCGTAAATGCCTTGCTCCAGCGCAGGCGTGCAGCGCGCGGTGTCGATATCTTCCATGCGCAGCAGAAAACGTCCGTTGCTCTTTGCCGCCATATCCGCATTCAGGAGGGCGGAATAGGCATGGCCAAGATGCAACTGGCCATTGGGACTGGGAGCAAAGCGGAAGACGGGTTGGGTCATGGCAGGTTCAATGTCTGTTGCCGGGTCAGTTGCCGATGTCAGTTGATTGTCATCTGATTCCATTGGTACGGTGCCCGTCGCAGAAATGAAAGGCCAGGGGATGCGGCGGATCGATACATTGAGCGATATTGAAGCCGGGCTGGAGGCGCTGGTTCTGGCCGATACGCGGCTCGCCGATATTCGCAGCCGCTCCCATGCGGTGCCGCTGCGCCGGTCCGAACCGGGGTTTGAAAGTCTCGCCTCGATCATTGTCGCGCAGCAGGTATCGACGGCCAGCGCGGCCGCGATCTGGGCGCGACTGAAACAGGCGATCGATCCGCTGACGCCGGAAGCCTATATTGCGGGCGGGGAGGAGGCCTGGCGTTTTGCCGGTCTCTCGCGGCCAAAGCAGAGAACGCTTCTGGCTGTGAGCGAAGCGCTTGCCCGGGATGGCCTCGACCTGCACGGGCTTTGTGAACTCCCTGCCGGGGAAGCAATCGCAGCTCTGACGGCGATCAAGGGTATCGGCCCGTGGACGGCGGAGGTCTATCTGCTGTTTGCAGCCGGTCATCCGGACGTGTTTCCGGCGGGCGATGTGGCGTTGCAGACGGCTGTCGGCCATGCCTTTGCGCACGAGACCCGGCCCGATGCAGTGGCGCTTCGCAAGCTTGCGGAAGACTGGGCGCCGTGGCGGGGCGTGGCGGCGCGATTGTTCTGGGCCTATTATGCCGCCATCAAGGGACGCGAGGCTGCGCCGCTTCTGTAAATCTTGCGTGTTTCCCGAAGCATAAATGCGTTTCCGCTTCACAATCCTGTCACGTCGGGCTTACATTATCCACATCGGCTGATGACGGTATTTCGATTCGCAGAAGCTTGATTTGTCTGCGCATCGCCGCACCGTCTTCATGAGATTGGAGCGTCGTTGTTGCGCCCAAATGGACGCGCGGCGCTTCGATGAGAAGCGCAATTCCGCATGGAGAGCCATTTCGCCCTTTTTCGGAGTTGCTCTGAAGGAGGTGCGCCCTTGACTGTTGCCGTCTCACCCAGAACCGTCTCGACCAGTGGCTTGCCCGCGCTGGTTCTGAACGCGGATTATCGCCCGCTCAGCTACTATCCTCTCTCGCTCTGGTCCTGGCAGGATGCGATCAAGGCGGTGTTTCTTGAACGCGTGAATATCGTGGCGGAATACGATCACATCGTTTCCTCGCCATCGTTTTCCATGCGCGTTCCGAGCGTCATCTGCCTGAAGGATTATGTGAAGCCGCCGCGTTATCCCGCGTTCACCCGCTTCAACGTCTTCCTGCGTGATCGTTTCGAGTGCCAGTATTGCGGATCGCCGCATGATCTGACCTTCGATCACGTTACCCCGCGTTGCCATGGCGGCGAGACGACGTGGGAAAATGTGGTCGCCGCCTGTTCACCATGCAATCTGCGCAAGGGCGGCATGATGCCCGCCGTCGCGCATATGTGGCCGCGCCAGAAGCCGGTCATGCCGACCGTGCAGGATCTGCACAATAACGGCCGCCTTTTCCCTCCCAACCATCTGCACGACAGCTGGCTCGATTTTCTGTACTGGGATGTCGAACTGGAGCCTTGATTCCTATAGTTTTCCGCTCTTACTTCCCACTTTTCGCAAAAGCGCCGTAGTAGCCGATCGCTGCAAAGAGCAGGCTTGCGGCGACGTTCCATCCGGCAAAGGACAGGCCGAGGAAGTGGCCCGGCGCGCTATCGCATGCAGGTGGGCGCGTGGAATTGAGGTCGCTCAGAAGATTGCCCGCATCCAGCGTGACCTTCATGGTCGCGGCGCTGCAATCGATCGGGCCGGGCCAGTATTTCAGTTCGACGCCTGTGTGATAGATCGCAAGCGCCAGCCCGAAGGTCATCAGCAGCGCGCCGATGAGAATCAGGCCGCGCGTCAGGATCGGGGGCCATTTCAGGCCGTAGGAGACCCACGCCACCGCCAGAACCGGAACGCCGATATAATAAGGCGTGCGTTGTTCGAGGCAGAGCTTGCAGGGCATGAAGCCAGCCAGATGTTCGAAACCCAGCGCCGTGCCGACGGTTGTGGCAAGGCCGATGGTCATTATGCCCGCGGTCCATGCCTGTGTTTTGCCGACCGGATTATTGAGTGCAAACGCCATGTGGGTTTCCCTGAAAAGGTGCTCTGGATATATCTAAGCGCAAAATCTGCCTTGTTCCCAAGCAGTTCATTTTGACCGAGTTTGGGCGAACCGCTCAGGCGTGAAGGTATTTCACAGCAAAGAACAGCGCAATCAGGGCAAGCGCCACCACACTTGCGATCAGGCCCAGGCGCTTTTCGATGAAATGGCGGATCGGTTCGCCATAGCGGCGCAGCAGCCAGGCCAGGAAGAAGAAGCGCGCGCCGCGCGCCACGATCGCCGATGCGATGAACAGCCAGATATTGATGCCCGCTGCACCGGACAGGATCGTCACCACCTTTATTGGCGGCAGATGCGCGAGGCCGGAGGTGATCAGCATCAACAGGATCGCGTCAGCGCTGGTCGTGCCACGCAATTGCTCGAACGTGTCGAGCTTGCCGTACATTTCGAGCACCGGCTTGGCGATCTGTTCATAGGCGTGATAGCCCAGATACCAGCCTGCAATGCCGCCGAGGACAGATGAAACCGTGGCAATGAAGGCGTAGCGCCAGGCGCGCTCCGGCCTTGCAAGCGCCATCGGCAGAAACAGAACATCGGCAGGTACGAGAAAGACGGAGCTTTCCACGAATGCGATGATGGCCAGCCACCATTCGGCGGATTTTCTTGCGGCAAGCGAAATCGTCCAGTCGTAAAGGCGGCGCAGCATATATTTTCCGGATTATCTTCGGCGAAAGCCATATTAGCGATTACACCGTCTATAGATAAAAAAGATGGCGCGAACAATGCGCGCCATCCTCTTTGATACCGCTTTGCACCGGACAGTTCGGGAACGGACTGGAAACCGGTTTTTGCTAACGCTTGTAGGCGCTGCAAATATATTTGGTTTCGAGATATTCCTCGATGCCGTATTTGGAGCCCTCGCGACCGAGGCCCGACTGCTTCACACCGCCAAACGGCGCGACTTCGTTGGAAATGAGCCCGGTATTATGGCCGACCATGCCGTATTCCAGCCCCTCGCTCACACGGATCGCGCGGCTGAAATTCTCCGTATAGAAGTAAGCTGCCAGCCCGAAGATCGTGTCATTGGCCATGGCGATGACTTCTTCTTCCGTATCGAAGGCAAAGAGTGGGGCCAATGGACCGAAAGTCTCTTCCCTGGCCACGATCATGTCGGTGGTCACGCCGGTCAGCACGCCCGGTTCGAAGAACAGGCCCCCCAGTTCCTTGCCGCCGGTGATGAGCTTCGCTCCCTTGGACAGGGCGTCATCGATATGGGCCTTGACCTTGGTGATGGCTTTCGGCTCGATCATCGGCCCGATGACGACGCCCGGTTCCGTACCGTTGCCGACCTTGAGTTCCTTGACCTTGGCCGCGAGCTTTTCAGCGAACTTGTCGTAAATCCCGCGCTGTACATAGATACGGTTGGCGCAGACACAGGTCTGTCCCGCATTGCGATATTTGGAAATCATCGCGCCATCGACGGCTGCGTCCAGATCGGCATCGTCAAAGACGATGAACGGCGCGTTGCCGCCCAGTTCCAGCGAGATGCGCTTGATGGTCGGCGCGCATTGCGCCATCAGCAGGCGACCGACTTCGGTGGACCCTGTGAAGGAGAGCTTGCGCACTGTTTCACTGCTCGTCAGCTCAGCGCCGATTTCGCGCGCCTTGCCGGTAACGATCTGCAGGACCCCGGCGGGAATGCCAGCCTTTTCGGCAAGAACACCCAGCGCCAGCGCCGTCAGCGGGGTCAGGTCCGCAGGGCGAACGATCATCGTGCAGCCGGCAGCCAGCGCCGGTGCTGCCTTGCGGGTGATCATCGCCGCCGGGAAATTCCATGGGGTGATTGCGGCGGTGACGCCGACCGGCTGGCGGATGACGGTCAGGCGCTGCCCGGTCTGCGGGGCAGGGATGGTGTCGCCATAGACACGCTTGGCTTCTTCAGCGAACCACTCGATGAACGATGCCGCGTAGAGAACCTCGCCGCGCGCTTCGGCAAGCGGCTTGCCCTGTTCGGATGTCATGATAAGAGCAATATCGTCTGCATTGACAACGATCAGGTCGAACCACTTGCGCAGAATGGCGGCGCGTTCCTTGGCGGTCCTGGCGGACCATGCCGGGAAGGCTTTTGCGGAAGCGTCGATGGCTTCCTTGATGGTCGCGACAGAAAGGGAAGGAACAGTGCCGATGACCGAACCGTCTGCCGGGTTGGTCACGTCAATCTTGGCGCCGTCCGTGGCGTCTATCCAGCGCCCGTCAACAAGGCATTGCGATTTGAGCAGCGAAGGGTCTTTCAAAGCGAGCATAGTGGTTTTCCATCCCAGTCTTGCAGAGAAAGCATGTTCAGTATATTGAACAGCTTACGGTATTTTGAATTAAACAGGCCGTCATTACCAAAGTCAAACGGTTAATCAGGCGGTCGATCAGGTGAATGGCAAGGCTATGACGAAAACGGCGAGCGATGAGGAGAGTTCCCAGAAACTGGTTCCGGCGGTCATGCGCGCGGCTCAAATTCTGGATCAGGTTGCAAAATCCGCGCAGGAAGGCGGCAAGGGTTCTGCGGACGGGCTCAAGCTTTCCGATCTTGCCCGCCGGACGGGCTTGCCGAAAAGCAGTGTGCACGGGCTTTGCCAGACGCTGGTGCATCTCAAGCTCTTGAAGCTCAATAGCGACGGAAGCTTCACGATGGGATCGCAATCGGTGCGCTGGGCCAATGTGTTCATGGCGGGCAGCGACATTGTCGATGCGTTTCATGAGGCGGTGGCAGAGGCGGAAGGCCTTGGCGCGCATACATTGACGCTCTCGCATCTGGAAGGTCCGGAGGTCATTTATCTGTCCTGCCGCAACTCGACCGCGCCTCTCGGTATCACATTCCGCATCGGCATGCGGGTTCCGGCTGTCTTTACCGCGACCGGCAAGGCCATGCTGGCCGCGATGTCACCGCAGGAACTGGCCCGTCACCTGCCCTCCGAATGGCCGGAGCTGATCACTCCGGCCAGCGCGCCGTCTCTCAAGGTCCTGGAAGCGGAGATGGCGGAAGTAAAGGCACGAGGCTATTCACTGGATAACGGCCAGTTGCGCGAAGGCATGTTCTGCATTGGCGCGGCGATCTGCGACCGGCCGTTCCATCCCACGGCCGGGATTGCCTTGTCGATGATGGCTGCCGAGGCCCGCCCCGATATTATAGAAGACATGGGCAAGCGCGTGCGTGCACTTGCCAATGACGTGGCGGACCGCATGGGCTGGCTCTCTGCGTGAAGCCGATCGACGCTTATATATAGGGCCGCCTTGAGCGGCCCTTTTGTTTTGATGCCTGTGGAAAGAATTTTTGGAAAAAGTTATGATTGGTCGTTGACAGTTTTGTTTGGTGGGGTCTATATGGCGCCACAACGAGGGCGGCGGCGCCGCAAGCGGCAGGCTGATGCGTCCTTGGAGTTGGTTGAAGGTGTCTGGC
>NZ_JBAKHE010000009.1:0-194246 GCF_049065885.1 Brucella sp. IR068
CTCAAAGCTAAAGCCGAAGAGGTGGATATTCACCCGCCCCCATTCCTCGCTTGCAACCCTGACCAGCCTCTCGGAATGGGGGCTGAACGTCAGCACCTGTCGCATCTCTAATTTGCTGAAAACGTCGCAACTTTAACTTGCTAAAACAACGTATGTTAGCCAGGGTGGGTTCCAGCGTAAAGTGCGACTTGCCGATGAGCTGCCTTTTGCGTCGTGCGTTTTGTACCGATCGACCGTGCACCTGCCCGCTCTGCGTCGTTGATTTCGATCATTCCCTAGAATCGCGGACCATGGGAGACACGGCGGGGTTCACAGCCGTCCGTTTTGGCTTCTAAGACCAAAGCATGCGTGTACTGCTCGTCCATATGCGCTAATACGCAGGCGGCGCCGTGACCCGCAAATCGAACGGTGGCAGTATCCGGCGTTGGACGCAGCGAGCGCCATTTCCGGCTCAAGCCCGGAACGGCGAGGAAGGTAGTTTTAAAGATGTTGGAAGCACGTATTCGCAACACTTCGCTTCGGGACAAGATCATTACCGCGGAGCAGGCCGCGAGCCTGATTAAAGACGGCATGGTCGTCGGCATGAGCGGTTTCACCCGCGCTGGCGATGCCAAGGCCGTGCCGGTGGCCATGGCTGCGCGCGCTGCGACCGACCCCTTCAAGATCACGCTGATTACCGGTGCATCGCTTGGTCACGATGTCGACAAGCTGCTCACCGAAGCCCATGTGCTTTCGCGGCGCATGCCATTTCAGGTCGACAGAACCCTGCGGGCCGCCATCAATCGCGGCGAAGTGATGTTCATCGACCAGCATCTTTCCGAAACCGTCGAGCAATTGCGCTCGAACCAGATCGGCCCCATTGATTATGCCGTCGTTGAAGCGCTTGCCATAACCGAGAGCGGCGGGATTATTCCCACGACATCAATCGGCAATTCCGCGAGCTTTGCCATTCTGGCCGAAAAAGTCATCGTGGAAGTGAACCTCAACCAGTCCATGGCGCTTGAAGGTCTGCACGACATCTATATCCCAACGAAGCGCCCTTCCCGCGACCCGATACCGGTCACGGCCTGCGACAGCCGCGTCGGCCTGCCCTACATTCCGATCCCGCCGGAAAAGATCGCGGGCATCGTCATCACAAAGGAGAATGACAGCGCATCAACCGTCGAACCGGCCGACAGTGAAACCATCGCCATCGCTGGCCATCTCATCGAATTTCTGATGCGGGAAGTAGCTGCCGGGCGTCTGGACCTGACGCTCAATCCGCTTCAGGCGGGTATAGGCACCATTGCCAATGCAGTCTTGAACGGTTTTGCCGACAGCCCGTTTCACAATCTGCGCATGTATAGCGAAGTGCTGCAGGATAGCACCTTCGATCTCTTCGATGCCGGAAAGCTGGACTTTGCATCGGGATCGTCCATCACGCTCAGCCCCGCTTGCGGAGAGCGCGTGTTCAACAATATCGACCGTTACCGCGACAAACTCATTCTGCGTCCGCAGGAGATCAGCAATCACCCGGAAGTCATCCGTCGTCTCGGCATTATCGGCATCAATACCGCGCTGGAATTCGACATTTACGGCAATGTGAACTCCACGCATGTGGACGGCACCCATATGATGAACGGCATCGGCGGTTCAGGCGACTTCGCCCGCAACGCCTTCATTTCGATCTTCGTGACCAAATCCGAAGCCAAGAACGGCGCCATATCGTCCGTCGTACCGATGGTTACGCATGTCGATCACACAGAACACGACGTGGATATTCTCGTGACCGAGCAGGGCCTTGCAGACCTCCGCGGCCTCGCTCCGCGCGAAAGGGCGCGCGCGATCATAGACAACTGCGCGCATCCGGACTATCGCGACCAGCTTAACGACTATTTCGACCGGGCCTGTGCGCGTGGCGGACATACCCCTCACCTGATCGAAGAAGCTTTCAGCTGGCATCAGCGCCGCCGCGAAACGGGCAGCATGCGCAAATGACGAGTTGGATTCTCCAGAACTGAACAGCGCGTTGCGTTTTAAGTTCTTGCTTATAAAGCGGAACCTTCTTTTTCTTGGAACGTTAACCGGCACATTGTTTTTGGATTGGAAACGATGTGCCGGCAGCAAGGGCCCTGCTCTTCTTCCGGTAGAACGGCTCAACCGGACGACGCGGAGGAACGGTCGTCGGATGGGCAATGCAACCCCAAGTTCCGGGAAGGATCAGACCGCCCATGTCCATCCTCATCAGCCTGCTGATAACAATTCTCGTTATCTTCCTCATACTTTATCTGATCAACATGCTGCCGTTGGATGCCAAGGTCAAACAGATCGCTCAAGTTATCGTGATCATTATCGGCATCATTTCGCTTCTGAAATATCTGGCGGTCTTCTGATTTAAAGCCTTCAGCAGCTACGATCCCGGAGTTTGTGGCTTTGCGCTACTCCGGGATCTTCCAAAACGCCTTGCGAGAGGCGCTCCATACTTATATTAGCTATTGATGATTTATGTCCCATCAGGATCGTTCTTTTAAACATAGTTGTGCTTATTTACATTTCTTCGTAATATATAACCACCATGCTACCTATGATTGTGTCATTAATGGCACTCATAAACAAAAAATTGTAGGACGCGCATGGTGATACCTTTCCCCTCTCCGGCGTTCCTTTTATAAGGCCCGCAAAATATAGCCCGTTCATTCTGGGTTAAGGCGGGGTCGTTGATCATCCTCACTCAGGGTTGGGAGTGCGAGGGAATGAAGAAGACTGCTCTTGTGAAAGCAGCACTGATAACGCTGTCTGTCGTTGCGTTCTCGCTGGGGGCAACGTCGATAGTGGCTTTTTCCGCTGGCGCCACTCCTGGCATCATTGCGCTTAGCCTCAGCGCGGGCATTCCCGCTGCAACGGCCTTCCCTTCCCTTGCCTATATTTTCCACCAGCATGGGAAGCTGAAAGACGCTTATCTTCAGCTGGAGAGGGCCCATGTTGAACTACAGGCACGGTCGCGGATCGACCATATGACCGGTCTTCTCAACCGTGAGGCGCTTTTTGAAGCCATGAAGATCAGCCGTTCCCGTATCGAAACCGGCACCCTGCTCGTTATCGATGCCGACCACTTCAAGGCGATCAACGATACGTTTGGCCACGGCGTCGGCGACCGCGCCTTGAAGCTGATCGCTTTCGCGCTTCAGAATGTGACGCGGAAGGGTGATCTGGTCGGCCGGATCGGCGGGGAAGAATTTTGCGTGTTCTTGCCGGGCGCGAGCGGAGAAACCGGCATGCGTGTTGCACAGCGTATACGCGCGGAAGTGGAGAACACACCGTTTCACACGACCGAGTATCAGGTCTATCCTTTGACGATCAGTATCGGTGTTGCGTCCGCGCCGAAGAACGAGACGAACTCGCAGGTGCTAAGCCGTGCGGACCGTTGTCTCTATATGGCAAAGCAGCGCGGGCGCAATTGTGTGGTCTTCGATGAGGAAAGCGGACGGCTAGCCAGCGCGTCCATCGTTTCCATCGCGAGTGTTCGGGAAGTGGCACGCGGTTAGAGCATTTCCAGCAAAAGCGTGAAACGTCTACGCGGGGAAATCAGTTCACTGAACTGATTTCTTATCCCGCTTCGATGCGTTGGATAATGCGATAAAATAAATAGTTAGAGCGGTTCCGGCGATTCTGTTAAAACAGGAACCGCTCTAGCGCCAGCCCCTACTCCCAAGGTTCGATGATCTCTTCGGACCAACCAACCGGGACGAAACCCATTTTCTGGTAAAGCTGCAATGCGCGCGGACTGTCGAGCGTATTGGTATGGATCGTCACCTTTTGCGGTCCATGCGCCCAGGCCGCTGAAATAGCCTCGCTTAGAAAGAACTTGCCAAGCCCCCGCCCCTGAAAATCGTCAATTAGACCGAAGTAAAGGATTTCTGCGGTGGCGGGTAATGCCGACAGGTCCAATTCGACAAAGCCCGCCGGACATCCCTCCGCATAAAGAACGTGGATTTCGGTGGTGCCGGCGTGGATCGCAGCCGCAACCTCTGCGTCCGTCTGAACGCGGCGCATCATCCAGTGATGCTTGCGCCCCACCCGTTCATAGAGATAGCGATAATAGTGGACGGGCATGTCGCCCGCACGCATGATTGCCAGCCGGATACCGGAAGGTACCGGCACCGCGACTGCCTGACGGGCAGACATTTCCAGATGGGTGATGCGGGCAACCAGCTTTTCCGACATGCTTACTCGGCTTCACCCGTCACGACAGGCGTATCCTGCCTGCTGCCCCATTCACTCCAGGAGCCATCGTAAAGGCGGTTTTCGGTATGACCGAGCGATGTGAGGGCCAGCGTGATGACCGCAGCCGTTACGCCCGATCCACAGCTTGTAACAACCGGCCTGGAAAGATCGATCCCGGCCTCATCGAAAATCCTGCGCAGGCTGTCCAGATCCTTCAGTTCGCCGTTTTCGGACAGAGTGCCGACGGGAACGTTGCGTGCGCCGGGCATATGGCCGGATCGCATGCCGGCGCGCGGTTCCGCGTCGCGGCCTGTGAACCGTCCGGCAGCACGTGCATCGGCGACCTGCGAACGCCGTTCGTCCACGATATCGCGCATTTCGGCGAAATCGACCACAGCGGCTTTGTTGAAGGATGGCGTGAAAAGCGTCGATGCAATCTTTGTGGCTTCATCGGTAGCCGGATACCCGGCCTTTTTCCAGCCGTCAAAGCCGCCATCAAGCACAAAGACATTCTTCACGCCCATGACACGGAACATCCACCAAACGCGCGGCGCGGAAAACATGCCCGGCCCGTCATAGACAACGACTGTCTCATCGGCTGTAACCCCCATGGCGCCGACATGCTGGGCAAAAAGCTCTGCCGATGGCAGCGTGTGCGGCAGACCCGATTCCTTGTCGGCGATCTTGTCCTGATCGAAGAAAACCGCGCCCGGAATATGCGCCGCGTTGTATTCTTCCTGTCCATTGCGCCCAGCAGCGGGAAGATACCAGGATGCATCGACAATCGCGATGCCCGGCTTGCCGAGCCGTTCTTTCAACCAGTCACGCGAAACGACGAAAGCGCTTTTATCAGCCATGACAATCACTCCCCTACGGCTCAGGATTCCGGCAAGGCGCCGAAACGAATGCGGAAACGGCGGTTTTCCTTGCCCTTCTTTTCGATCTTGCCGATGTGGATTTCACCCACTTCCTGCGTCTCGGAAACGTGTGTGCCGCCGCAAGGTTGCGAATCCACCACTCCGTTTTCACCAATGAGAACAAGGCGTATGCGACCGAGCCCCACCGGGGGGCGTACATTCTTCGACTTCACGATATCCGGATTGGCCAGAAACTCTTCATCGCTGATCCAGCGAATGGCGACAGCATCGTTGGCGTTCACCCTCTCCATGAGCTTTTCGGTCACGAATTCCTTGGTGTAGGTCGGATCGGGAAGATCGAAATCAACGCGGCTTTCGTCCTCGCCGACAGCGGCGCCGGTAATCGGGAAAGGGCAGACAACAGACAGCAGGTGACAAGCCGTATGCATGCGCATCAGCTTGTAGCGTCGGGGCCAGTCTACATGCAGCACCAGTTTTTCGCCGATTGCGGGTGCAGCCTGCCCCTCTGCCGGCACATGAATGATTTCGTTCTTGTTTTCGCCGGTAACGGTCGCCGCGATCTCTATACGAGAGCCGTCCGCACGTTCGAAGAAACCGATATCCCCCGGCTGACCGCCGGAGGTCGCGTAAAAATTGGTCTGGTCGAGAATAATCCCGCCCGTTCCGGTAATGGCGAGCACCGTGCCCTCCGCCGTTGAAAGATAGGAATCTTCGCGGAAAAGCGCTTCGGTCTCGTATGCCATGATTATCCCTCGAACGGTATGTCTATCTCGGTTTTCGTCTCCAGCCAGCCCGGTACGGGCAGGTTCTTGCCCCGCAGGAAAGCAGGATTGAACAGCTTGGACTGATAGCGATTACCATAGTCGCAAAGCACCGTCACAATTGTGTGGCCCGGACCGAGATCTTTTGCAAGCCGGATTGCGCCTGCAATATTGATGCCCGATGAACCGCCGAGGCAAAGCCCCTCATTTTCCACGAGATCGAATACGATATCGAGCGCTTCCGCATCCGAAAGACGATAGGAGAAATCGGGGGTGAAGCCTTCGAGATTGGCGGTGATACGCCCCTGCCCGATGCCTTCGGTAATCGAGTCGCCTTCGGCTTTCAGCTCGCCCGTCGTGTAAAAGGAATGAAGTGCAGCTCCATACGGATCGGCAAGTGCGATCTTGATATCGGCATTGTGGTCCTTCAGACCGAATGCTGTACCGACAAGCGTTCCGCCCGATCCTACTGCCGCGACAAATCCATCAACCTTGCCACTGGTATCGCGCCAGATTTCCTGTGCGGTGGTTTCGACATGAGCTTGCCGGTTGATTGGATTATCGAACTGATTGGCCCAGACAGCACCATTCGGCTCGCTTTTGGCGAGTTGTTCGGCCAGGCGTCCGGAAAGCCGCACATAATTGTTCGGATTGCGATAGGGCGCGGCTGGAACTTCGATCAGTTCGGCGCCAAGCAGGCGCAAGGCGTCCTTCTTTTCCTGGCTCTGCGTTTCGGGGATAACGATGACAGTGCGATAGCCGAGCGCTTTTGCAACCATCGTGAGCCCAATGCCGGTATTGCCAGCCGTGCCTTCGACAATGACCCCGCCGGGTTTCAACAGCCCGCGCTTTTCCGCATCGCGAATAATATAGAGCGCTGCCCGGTCCTTCACCGACTGACCGGGATTGAGGAACTCGGCCTTGCCGTAAATTGCGCAGCCGGTCAGTTCGGAAGCCTTCTTCAAATGGATCAACGGCGTATTGCCGATTGCGTCGAGCACCGATTGGAACATGGCATCCGTCCTTCCTGTTTCGCAGAGGAAACTATGAGGAACAGCTCTGCCCTTCAAGCAAGCAGGGAATATTTTTCCCCGCCATTACGCAAAGCGAAACCCGTTTCGCGGCCATAAATAGAAAAGCCGCCCGAAATGGGCGGCTTTTTGGAAAAATGTTTGAGAAGCGGAATTATGCCGCGCGCTGGCCGCCATTGCCGTTGGCATTGCGGCGCTTACGGCGGAACGGGCGCTTCGCTTTGGGAGCGGCGTCCGCCGTTGCGTGGGCGGCTCCGCGATGATCGCCAGCTTTCGGGGCTGCGCGGCGCGGTTTCTGTGGCGTTCCGCCTTTGCGATGGGTCTTCTGCGGGCGTTCGCCGGGAGTTGCCGCGCGGGGTGCCGGAGCCGGTGCAAGTTCCACGGGGGCATCCTTGATCGGAAGCTTGCTGCGCGTCACGCGCTCGACCGCTCGCAGCTTGGATTCCTCCGCCGCCGGATCGTAGAGCGTGATCGATGCGCCGCTGGCGCCATTGCGGCCAGTACGGCCAATGCGGTGCACATAGGTTTCCGGCTCGTCAGGCAGATCGTAGTTCACGACATGGCTGATACCCGGAACGTCAATGCCGCGTGCAGCGATGTCGGTTGCGATCAGAATTCGCAGCGACCCGTCACGGAATCCGTTCAGCGCACGCTGGCGCGCATTCTGCGACTTGTTGCCGTGGATCGCAGCGACTTCGTAGCCATCCCGCTCCAGATGGCGCACCACTGCATCCGCACCGTGCTTGGTACGGGTGAAGACGATGACCGAACGCATGGCCTTGTCACCGAGCAGCGCGGAAAGAAGACGGCGCTTCTCCTTGGTGTGAACCGGATGCACGACCTGCGTGATTTCAGCAGCAGTCGTTCCCTGCGGAGCAACTTCGACGCCAACCGGGTCACGCAGCAGGCTTCCCGCCAATGATGCGATTTCCTTCGGCATGGTCGCCGAAAACAGCGCGGTCTGGCGTTCGGAATGGGTCGCCTTCGCGATGCGCTTCACATCGTTGATGAAACCCATATCGAGCATACGGTCCGCTTCGTCGAGAACAAGCCAGCGAGTCTGCGAAAGGTCTACCAGACCGTCACGCATCAGATCAGTGAGACGGCCGGGCGTAGCGATCAGAACGTCGATGCCCGGCGCGATGCGCTTGATCTGCGAAAGTTTGGAAACGCCGCCAAGAACAAGCGCGGTCGAGATATGCGCGTGCTTGGAAACATTGCGGATCGTCTGTTCGATCTGCACGGCCAGTTCGCGCGTCGGCGCGAGGATCAGCGCACGTGCGGTCTTGGGACGGCGCTTGTCGCCAAGCCCGATGATCTTCTGCAGGATAGGCAGGCTGAAAGCAGCGGTCTTGCCGGAGCCCGTCTGCGCAATGCCCAGAATATCGCGACCTTCAAGCTGATGCGGGATAGCCTGCAACTGGATCGGCTTCGGCTCGGTCATGCCAGCGGCTTCAACGCCCTTGAGCAAAATGCCGGTAACGCCAAGAGCGGCAAAGCCGCCCGAAATTTCTTTTGTCAATTCAATCTCTCTCAGTGGCACCATGCTGTCATGGTCCACATCCAATGCCGGTCAAGCGCAACTTGCCGAACTCTATCTGTTCAATGATAACGACGGGACGCCGGAACTTTAAACTCCTGGCGACTTGCGCTGCCGTGCCCGAACATTTCTCGGGTCTCCCCGCCTCCGGACCATTCCGGAAGACAGAGGCGAGACGCAACAAGTCCAATGCCGGGAAAGCCGACAAACACGTCGGCCCATGCGCCTGCCCCGGCATATGGGGTGTTTTCGCCAGAAAAGCAACCGATTTTGCTTAAACCACCAAAATCAGATGATGAAGTCGGCAAGAACCTGATTGTCCGTAATGTCCTGATAAGCCCAGCCCGCTTCTGCGAACTTCTTTTCCAGAAGCTTGAAGTTCGAGGCATTCTTCGTTTCGATACCGATCAGGACCGAACCGAAATTGCGCGCCGACTTCTTCAGATATTCGAACCGGGCAATGTCATCCTCGGGCCCCAGCAGGTCAAGGAACGAGCGAAGCGCGCCCGGCCTCTGCGGGAAACGGAAGATGAAATATTTCTTCAAACCTTCAAATCGAAGTGCACGCTCGCGAACATCCGGCAGGCGTTCGAAATCAAAATTACCGCCCGAAACGACAATGACGATCCGCTTACCCTTGAGATCGCTCTTCTTGAAATCCTTGAGTGCGTCGATGCCAAGTGCGCCGGCCGGTTCAAGGACGACACCTTCGATATTGAGCATCTCGACGATGGTCGCGCAAAGCCGGTTTTCCGGAACCGTTATGACAGTTTTCGGATCAAAGCCTTTGAGAAGCTTGAAGTTTTCCTTGCCGATCTCAGCAACAGCCGCGCCATCGACGAAATTATCGACGTGGGTAAGCTTGATGCGCTTGCCTGCCTCAAGGCTGCCTTTCAGGCTCGCCGCGCCCTGTGGTTCGATAAAGCGGAAACTCGTCTTCCAGCCGCGATCCGAAACATATTGGGTAACGCCGCCGGACAGTCCCCCGCCCCCCACGGGCAACAGGATAAAGTCAGGCTTCTTATCGTCGGGCAATTGCCGTTCGATCTCCAGCGCCACCGTGGCCTGTCCTTCGACAATGCCGGGATGGTCGAAAGGTGGCACCATCACGCCCTTGTTGCTTGCTGCAAATTCCTGCGACGCGGCATAGCAAACGTCGAAAATATCGCCTACCAGCTTGATTTCGATGAATTCGCCGCCAAAAGCGCGCGTCTTGTCAATTTTCTGCTGCGGCGTTGTGACCGGCATGAACACGACGCCCTTGCGGCCAAAATGGCGGCAGACAAATGCAAAGCCCTGTGCGTGATTGCCTGCGGAAGCGCATACGAACACCACATTCTTGTCGGTCGTTTCGACAGCCTTGGAAATGAAATTGAAGGCGCCGCGAATCTTGTAGGAACGGACAGGCGTCAGGTCCTCGCGCTTGAGCCAAATCTCCGCACCGTATTTCCGCGACAGGTAATCGTTAAGCTGCAACGGCGTTTCTGGAAACAGCGCGCGCATTGCCTTTTCGGCCTCGGATACGGATTTGACGAAGGCGGTCATTATTGGACTTTCTGCATTTCCAACGGAATTTTGCCCATCGCTACATGGCTTTGACCTCATAGACAAGGTTGAAGCCTTGCCGGATGCCAAATCAGCGATCTGGAGCGGGCATATATTCGGCAGTTCTAACTGTTGATGTTAACAGGCTTTGTGGCTTGAAATCGTGATACAAATCATGACATAGACAATGGCAATTGCTGCGGTCGTGGCGAAATTGGTATACGCAACGGACTTAAAATCCGTCGTCTTTTAGACTTGCGGGTTCAAGTCCCGCCGACCGCACCACCTCTGCTTACTTTTGTCGTTGTGCGTCGCTGGTAGCTTTACCGGGCGGTTAGAGGCCATCAATACAAAAAGATAATAAAATACAACTCCCTAAATGAGATACATAACATACAACATGAAAAGCCGCAGATCAGGTCTGCGGCTCCTCCATGCTTGAAACCTGATTAGCCGTGCAGTCTGGCGGTAATTTCCGCAACACGCTTGCCCTGGAAATGGGCTCCCTCCAGTTCCTGCTCCGAAGGCTGGCGCGAACCGTCGCCATCGGCGGTCGTCGTCATTCCATAGGGCGCACCGCCACGCACCACATCGTTACCCATCTGCCCCTGATAGGCATAGGAAAGAGGGACGACGATCATGCCGTGATGCTGCATCTGCCATTGCGTGGAAATCAGCGCGAGTTCCGCACCGCCATGTTGTGTGGCTGTGGAAACCATCACGGACCCGACCTTATTGACGAGAGCGCCCTTTGCCCAAAGTCCGCCGGTCTGATCGAGGAAGTTTTTCATCTGGGCTGCCATCATGCCGTAGCGGGTAGCAGTAGCGATAATGATGGCGTCGTAATCTGCAAGTTCCGCCGGCGTAGCGATCGGCGCATCCTGATCCACCTTGTAGTGCGAGGCTTTTGCGACATCGGGCGGAACCAGTTCGGGCACCCGCTTGAGAGTGACCTCCGCGCCGCCTTCGCGCGCGCCTTCCACAGCGGCCTTGGCCATTTTCTCGGTATGACCATAGGCCGAATAATACAACACCAGCACCTTAACCATGTGACTCTCCCTATCCCGGTTTGCGAGGCCCCAACCTCGAAAGCTTCAATTAGGGGAGCGGCCTCCTTTGGAAAGGCGCAACCGCAGCCAAACGAATGAAATGCTGAAATAAAGCAGTTGCAGCCTCGTCCTGCTGGCGCTTAACTGATGGCAGAAAATGGAGTCTGGATATGACCAACAATCCGCAGCAAGCCGTCAGGGCCGCGATGCTGGCAATTGGCGACGAGCTTCTCTCTGGCCGCACGAAGGATAAGAATATCGGGCATCTTGCCGACGTGCTCACAGCGGCCGGCATCGATCTGAAGGAAGTACGGATTGTTCCGGACGAGGAAGCGGCCATCGTCGACGCTCTCAATGCGCTGCGACCGCATTATGATTACGTCTTCACGTCAGGCGGGATAGGCCCCACCCATGACGATATCACTGCGGATGCTGTTTCGACGGCGTTCGGCGTGCCTTGCATCTATGACGAGAAAGCCATGAGGCTGCTCGGTGATAATTACGCGAAGCGCGGGCTGGAATTTACCGACTCGCGCAAGCGCATGGCGCGCATGCCGCAAGGCTCGGAGCATATTGCGAATCCCATCTCAGCTGCTCCCGGCTTTCATATCGGCAATGTCTATGTGATGGCTGGCGTACCCTCCGTGTTCCAGGCGATGCTCGACAACGTACTGCCCACGCTGAAGACCGGACGGAAGCTTCTGTCCAAATCCGTGCGCTGTCCCTTTGGCGAAGGTGTGATCGGTGCGCCCCTGACCGAAATCCAGAAAGAAAACCCGGATACGATCATCGGTTCCTACCCGAAATTCGAGAATGGGCGCTTCAGCACCGAACTTGTCGTCCGGGGCAGCGATCCTGCGAAAATTGATGTGGCGATCAATGCAATCGAGAAAATGATCTCGTCACTCGAAGAGATGGGCGCCGCTTGATCGCCTGCAACCTTTTGCCTGCGCAACTCGTTGCATTATATGCTAAAATAGAAACACAGCCGGAAGGAGTTCTATCATGTCCTACAAGACGGTGGTTGCCTATTCTCGCAGTGAATCCGAGTTGAAGCGGGTTTTGTCCGCCGTTGGACTTTTGAAGCAGAAGCTGCCCGATATTCATGTCATCGGGCTGTATGCCACTCCTTCGCCCATCGTCTATGCCGACCCGAACGGCTTCATCGATCCCGGAATGTTCGAACTGCATGACAAGCAGCACAAGGAACTTTCCGAAAGATTGAAACATGTCTTCGAAGAGGAAATGCGCCGTCAGGGTACCAATTATGAGTATCGCATCACGCGCTCGGAAACGGGCACAGCCGCAGACGGCGTGCTGACGGCTTGTCTTGGCGCGGAATTGCTGATCGCAGGACAACCGGACCCGGACGATCCGGCCACCAACGACGAGACCGCCGATACCATCGTTTTCAATTCAAGCTGCCCTGTTCTGCTCGTACCCTATGCACCGGTGCTGCCTATGGTTTCACTGGATCGTATCGTCGTCGCCTTCAACGGCAAGCGTGAAGCCGCCCGCGCTGCGTTCGACGCCCTGCCCCTGATGAAACATGCGGACAGGACGGAAATCGTTTGGGTTGATCCGCCGGAAGTCGAAGGCGAGGATCAGGCGCTGGCAAGCCACGATATCGCAGAATCAATTTCGCGCCACGGCATCGAAGTAACGCCGACGGCAATCGCCTCGAACGGACGCTACGCCCAGGATGCTTTGCGGGAGCACATTATCGCGCAACGTTCCGATCTTCTCGTGATGGGCGCCTATAGTCATTCAAGGTTGCGAGAACTGGTCTTTGGCGGCGTGACGCGCTCCATGTTGAACGAATTGCCAATCCTCACACTTTTCTCGCGTTAAAAGGCATGGCTGAGGACCGGTTTGTTCGCTCAGCCCCCATGTGATCGCACGACACGCTTGCAAGAACGCCATTTTTGCGGTTATCAGCATCACCCGGCGCTGACTGTGCCGGGTGGAGAGCCTTTTTCTTACTCGCCGCCTGCCTGAATTGGCGCGGGTGGAAAAGCCGCAGATCCTGACAGTTACAGCGCTTGGCAACCGTCACAGCGCATTTTTGGTTTTAAAAGGTCCGGAGAACAAACTCCGGATCGTTCCACGGAGCGTTTCGATGTCCTTGCCAGATAAAGCCTTTCCCGTTTCCTGGGACCAGTTCCACCGCGATGCCCGCGCCCTCGCCTGGCGGATCGCCGGCATGAACCGCGATTGGCACGCAATTGTTGCCATTACGCGTGGCGGACTGGTTCCAGCGGCCATCGTTTGCCGCGAACTCGGCATTCGCCTCATCGAAACCGTCTGCATCGCCTCCTATCATGACTACACATCGCAGGGAGACATGCAGATTCTTAAGGGCGTCAGCGAAACGCTTCTCGAAAATGGCGGTGAAGGTGTCATCGTCGTCGACGATCTGACCGATACGGGCAAGACTGCCGCCATCGTTCGCGAAATGATGCCGAAGGCCCATTTTGCAACCGTTTATGCCAAGCCGAAAGGCCGCCCGCTGATCGATACCTTCGTGACCGAAGTATCGCAGGACACCTGGATCTACTTCCCGTGGGATATGGGCTTCACCTATCAGGAGCCGATTGCAGGCGGAAAGCGCGGCTAAAGCCCGAAGCGAACTTGCCCTAAATCCATAGGGATTCCTTTGAACCGGGGCTCTCAGGTTTACCGGATCATAACGCTACAAAACGAAAACAAACGAATGCTATTGCGGTGATATTTCCGCCGCAATCGCACCTTATAGAAACTCCACCGAAATAACGCCGACCAAGGGCAAAGTGCCTTTCCTAAGCTGCTATCCCATCTCGTAATTTCAGTAATGCCTTTAAATTAAAAGATTTTTTGGAACATTTTCGAAGGTTCGCAGTCTAAGTAATCAGTTGTTATTTTGGCGAATCGGATCATGCTATAAAGAAAGAGGGGATTTTCGCGGTGAAGTCGCAAGCAAAACAACTTATTGCAACCGAAAAGCGTATTCTTACGCCTTCGGGTCGTTTGCAGCAGGTTGCAGCACTTGTGCATCGTCGCGACATGGGCGCACTCAAGGTTCTCCTCATCACGAGTCGTGGCACAGGGCGATGGATCATTCCAAAGGGCTGGCCGCAAGTGGGTCGTACCCTTGCAGAAACCGCTCTTCGCGAAGCCTATGAAGAAGCTGGCATTCGCGGCGAAGTCTCTCCAATACCGATTGGCAGTTTTTGCTACTGCAAGACGGACCTGCCGCCCGAGCGCATCAACCAGTTCGTGGCTGCGGTATTTGCCGTGCAATTCACAGGTCAGGAAAAAGACTGGCCTGAGCGGGACCAACGCATCAGCGAGTGGGTATCGCCGCAGGAAGCTGCATGTCGTGTCGAAGAGAGTGAATTGAAGCAGATTCTGACCCAGTTTGGTGATTCGGGAATAGCGGCGGCCGCCGAGTAGGCAGCTAGCCGCCCCGCCACCGCAATTTCTCCCGGCTTGCGACCTATTTGCGGGGATTTCCCCTTTCTATAGAAAATCCTACCGAAATTGCTCCATGAAGCGCCACGAGGGGCGAGGTTCCAGGCCCTTCGTTCTCCAGCCGGCTTGTTTCTTAAAACTGTCGCTTCTCCCCGTTATCCACATTTGCCCCAACTGGTTACGCACAATATCTAGATGCTGAAGCGTTGCAGCAAACCATTGCTTGACGCTCGAAGCCGAGTCGTTTTTTATGAGACTATCGTTGCGTAAGTAGCGTGGTCGGGCGTTGTAAATCCGTCGATCTTTTTTCGGTCAAGTTGAGTATCGAACGAGCGTCACGCTTTGAAAGTGTGTTTTTCGCTCGGTGCTTTCTTGCGCCCGTATTCTGGGCATTCCGGTCTTTGGAGAAGCAGATGCAGCGTCGGAAAGAAACAGCGTTAACACTAGATTTAGTATTTGCGCTCACACTCCTTACAAGATAAGGTATTTTTCGTTCTGCTGATTTTTAATCGCGAATAGCGTTAGCAAGGTTGCAATTAAGCTCCCCTGAGGCGTTTTTTCGTGGGATTGAAAGAGGCGGAAGCGGATTTCCGGGAGCTTTCTCCCCAACAAGACGCTCCTCCCCGCAGAAGAGCTGTTTTGACAGAGACGCGATACAGACAGGCCGTGGCTGAAAACCGTCACTAAAGCTACTATATATAGAACGTTTGGATGGGACAGATGAAGATCGAACGCCGTTTCACGAAAGAGAATCAGTCGGCCTATGCGGACATCGCGTTCCGGACTGCGACCAGCGAGATCAAGAATCCCGATGGGTCCATCGTATTCCGTCTTGAAAACATCAATGTGCCCGCGCAGTTCAGCCAGGTGGCCGCTGACATTCTCGCCCAGAAGTATTTTCGCAAGGCCGGCGTCCCCGCGCAGCTGAAAAAGGTTGAGGAAAACGACGTCCCTTCATGGCTCTGGCGCTCGGTCGCCGATGAGGAAGCGCTCGCCAAGCTGCCGGAAAACGAACGCTATGGCTCCGAGATGGATGCCTGCCAGGTTTTCGATCGTCTCGCCGGCACCTGGACCTACTGGGGCTGGAAAGGCGGCTATTTCGCCTCCGAAGAAGATGCCCTCGCCTTCCGCGACGAGCTTGCCTATATGCTCGCAACGCAGCGTGTGGCGCCAAACAGCCCGCAATGGTTCAACACCGGCCTGCATTGGGCCTATGGCATCGATGGTCCCGGCCAGGGCCATTTCTACGTCGACTGGCAGACTGGCAAGCTGACCAAGTCCAAGTCGGCCTACGAACATCCGCAGCCACATGCCTGCTTCATCCAGTCCGTTGGCGACGATCTGGTCAATGAGGGCGGCATCATGGACCTTTGGGTCCGCGAGGCGCGTCTGTTCAAATATGGTTCGGGCACCGGTTCCAACTTCTCTTATCTGCGCGGCGAAGGTGAAAAGCTTTCTGGCGGCGGCAAGTCCTCCGGCCTCATGAGCTTCCTGAAGATCGGCGATCGCGCTGCGGGCGCAATCAAGTCCGGCGGCACGACCCGCCGTGCCGCCAAGATGGTCGTTGTTGATATCGATCACCCGGATATCGAGGAATATATCGACTGGAAGGTGAAGGAAGAGCAGAAGGTTGCTTCGCTCGTCACCGGCTCCAAGATCGTCAAGCAGCATCTGACGGCCATCATGAAGGCTTGCGTCAATTGCGAAGCCGGCTCTGAAGCAACTCGGGACGATTGCTTCGACCCGGCGAAGAACCCTGCCCTGAAGCGTGAAATCCGGGCCGCGAAGAAGAACCAGGTCCCGGAAAACTACGTCAAGCGCGTGATCCAGTTCGCGCGGCAGGGCTACACCGACATTCAGTTCAAGACCTACGATACGGACTGGGATTCGGAAGCCTACCTCACCGTTTCGGGCCAGAACTCCAACAACTCCGTCTCGCTGAAGGACGAATTCCTGCGCGCTGTCGAAAATAACGGCGATTGGAACCTCACCGCACGCCGCGACGGTCGCGTCATGAAGACGCTCAAGGCGCGCGACCTTTGGGAAAAGATCGGTTACGCCGCCTGGGCGTCCGCCGATCCGGGCCTGCACTACAACACGACCATGAACGACTGGCACACCTGCCCGACGGCTGGTCCTATCCGCGCCTCCAATCCGTGCTCGGAATATATGTTCCTCGATGATACGGCCTGCAATCTGGCGTCGATCAACCTGCTCACCTATCGCAACAAGGACGGTTCGTTCGACATTGCAGCTTACGAGCACACGGCCCGCCTGTGGACCATCGTTCTCGAAATTTCGGTAATGATGGCGCAGTTCCCGTCCAAGGAAATTGCCCGCCTCTCCTATGAATACCGCACGCTCGGCCTCGGCTATGCCAATATTGGCGGCCTGCTGATGACTTCCGGCATTCCTTATGACTCCGACGAAGGCCGCGCTATTTGCGGCGCGCTGACCGCGATCATGACCGGCGTGGCCTATGCGACCTCCGCCGAAATGGCGAAGGAACTGGGCACCTTCCCGAGCTACGAGCCGAACGCACAGCACATGCTGCGCGTCATTCGCAACCATCGCCGCGCCGCACATGGTGAAACGCAAGGGTACGAAGGTCTTGCCGTCAACCCGGTCGCGCTCATTGCCGAGGATTGCCCGGATCAGGATATGATCGTCCATGCCCGTGCGGCCTGGGACAAGGCGCTGGAACTGGGCGAAAAGCATGGCTATCGCAATGCACAGGCAACCGTTATTGCGCCGACCGGCACGATCGGCCTCGTCATGGATTGCGACACAACCGGCATCGAACCGGACTTCGCTCTGGTGAAGTTCAAGAAGCTAGCCGGCGGCGGCTACTTCAAGATCATCAACCGCGCCGTGCCGGAAGCACTCCGCACGCTCGGCTACTCGGAAAGCCAGATTGCCGAAATCGAAGCCTATGCTGTCGGCCACGGCAACATCAATCAGGCGCCTGGCGTCAATCCCTCTTCCCTGACGTCCAAGGGCTTCACCGATGAGAAGATCGAAGCCCTGAATGCGGCTCTCAAGAGCGCGTTCGACATCAAGTTCGCTTTCAACAAGTGGACGCTGGGCGAAGATTTCTGCAAGGATGTGCTGAAGCTCACGGACGAGCAGCTCAATGACTTCTCGTTCGAAATGCTGCCTGCCCTTGGCTTTACCCGCAAGGAAATCGAAGCTGCCAACATTCATGTTTGCGGCGCGATGACCCTCGAAGGCGCTCCCTTCCTGAAGGAAGAACACTACGCCGTGTTCGATTGCGCCAATCCATGCGGCAAGATCGGCAAGCGTTATCTCTCGGTAGATAGCCACATCCGTATGATGGCTGCCGCGCAGCCGTTCATTTCGGGCGCGATCTCCAAGACGATCAATATGCCGAACGATGCAACCGTCGAGGACTGCAAAGACGCATACATGCTTTCATGGAAGCTGGCGCTCAAGGCCAACGCGCTTTATCGCGATGGCTCCAAGCTCTCCCAGCCGCTCAACGCCTCGCTGATCGCGGACGATGAGGATGAAGACGACGCAATCGAGGCGCTGATTGAAGCACCGGCAGCCGCTCGTGCCGTTCAGGTTACCGAACGCATCGTCGAGAAGGTTGTCGAGAAGATCGTCCACGAACGCGAAAAGCTGCCGAACCGCCGTCAGGGTTATACCCAGAAGGCAGTCGTCGGCGGACACAAGGTCTATCTGCGTACTGGCGAATTCGGCGACGGACGTCTCGGCGAGATCTTCATCGACATGCACAAGGAAGGCGCCGCCTTCCGCGCAATGATGAACAACTTCGCCATCGCCGTTTCGCTCGGCCTGCAGTATGGTGTGCCGCTTGAAGAATATGTGGAGGCTTTCACCTTCACAAAATTCGAACCAGCCGGCATGGTTATCGGCAACGATGCCATCAAGACCGCGACGTCGATCATCGATTATGTCTTCCGTGAACTGGCTGTGTCCTATCTCGGTCGCAACGACCTCGCCCATGTCGATACGAGCGATTTCGGCAATACGGCGTTGGGCAAAGGCATCAAGGAAGGCAAGACCAATCTGGTTTCGACCGGTTGGACGCGTGGATACAAGCCCACGCTCGTGACGAATTCGAACAACGAAGCCAAGGGATCGACGAGTTCTGCGCCGCAGGCCTCCAACGTCACCACCTTGAAGTCGACCTCTCCGGCGGGCAATCGCCCGGCAACGATCGGCTTGGTCACGGATGGCGCAACGGCTTTCAAACGCGAATTCGAGGAACAGCCTGCACCGGCGCAACAGCAGGAAAGCACATCGGCAACGGAGCTGTTCTCGGACAAGGCCGCCGCAGACGCTGCCTCGGCCCGTTCGGAAAGCGCAAATGCCGCCAAGAAGCTGGAAGCTGATCGCCGCATCAAATCGATGATGCAGGGCTATACGGGCGACAGCTGCACCGAGTGCCAGAACTTCACCATGGTTCGCAACGGCACCTGCCTGAAGTGCGACACTTGCGGCGCAACGAGCGGCTGCAGCTAAAGGTCGTCGGTAAAAACAGCAATACTGAAAGCCCGCCTCGCGCGGGCTTTTTGTTTGTCGAATGGTAGCGGGGAAAGATATTCCCCCGTAAGCAAAACTGTAACACTTGGCAGATTGCAATGAATTTTGGAACGAAGGAGCAATTTCAGCGTTTGGATTGAATAACCGGAACGTATAAAGGAGATAGTTATGTTCAGAACTACACTTCTGACGACGACCTGTGCTTTGCTGATCGGCGGATCGGCTTTCGCCCAAACAGCAACTCCCTCGCCTGCTCCGGCAGAAGCGCCCGCAACCACGCAAGACATGCCGGTTTCATCCAAGGACATGTTCGGCAAACCCATAACCGGCGAAGCGGGCAAGGTCGGCTTTGTGGAACCGAAAGAAGGGCAGTTGCTTGTTTCGTCCTTCATCGGGCGAAGCGTTTATGAAAGCGATGCGCCTGACGCACAGTCCGTGGGCAAACTGAATGACCTGATCGCCAGCCCCGATGGACAGATCGAAGCTGCCATCATCGGTGTCGGCGGTTTTCTCGGTGTCGGTGAAAAGGACGTCGCGGTCAGCCCTGATCAACTTCAGCTTGCTACACGCAGCGACGGAAAAACATGGCTGGTCATCAAGGCCAACAAGCAGCAGTTGAATGACGCACCGGCCTTCGACCGCTCAAAATTCTTTGCTGATGGCGTCGCCGATCCATCTGCGGCAACGGAGACCAACGCGCCAGCGACGGACACGCCCGCAAGCGGGACCGCGCCTGCGCCAGCCTCCCCGGCACCCGCTCAGTAGAGCTGGCAAATTCCGTCACGGAAAATGGAACATAAAATTACCCCGGCGACCCAGCCGGGGTTTTCGCATAGGCAAAACACGCCCCGCGGTTGAATTCAGCGCCCAACCACGCTACGCACAATATAACTCCGTATCGAAAACAGGTCCCGGGAAAGAATATTGTCGGAATTCTTGCTTGCTCATCCTTGGGCCGAGACGCTTGCTGCGCTCGGCGGATTATTCCTTTCGGCATTCATTGCGAATTTTCTCATCAAAGCCATCTTGCTGAAACTGCTCGATCGGATTGTCGAGAAAACATCTTTCGGACAGGACGAAGAGCTTAAGAGGCACGGGGTCATCAGCCGCCTTGCCAATATCGTTCCTGCCTTGATTATTTCATCCGGGATCATGGCCGTGCCGGGTCTGCCTGAGGGCGTGATCACCGTCATTCGGAATGTGGCCATAGCCTTCATCATTCTGACGCTGGCATTGGCAGTTAATTCGGCTTTTGGGCTTGTCGATACGCTCTATCACCGTCGTCCAGAGGCGAGATTCCGCCCTATGAAGGGCTATATCCAGGTCGCCAAGCTGGCGGTCTATATCATCGCGACGGTTCTCATCATTGCCACCTTGCTGGACAAATCGCCGGTTATCCTGCTTTCCGGTGTCGGTGCCATGGCGGCAGTGCTGATCCTCGTCTTTCAGGATACGCTGCTTTCCCTCGTCGCCAGTATGCAGATCGCTTCCTCCAACATGGTGCGTGTCGGCGACTGGATCGAGATGAAGAACCTCGACGCCAATGGCGATGTCACGGAGATCGCGCTCTATACGGTCAAGGTGCAGAATTTCGACAAGACGATCACCACAATTCCCATCCGCAAGCTCATCACCGAGCCGATGAAGAACTATCGCGGCATGCAGGAATCCGGGGGCCGACGGATCAAGCGCGCGCTTTACATTGATCAGAACACCATTCGATTTCTGTCGGAGGAAGAGCGCGCCAGACTGGGCACGGTCGATTGGCTGGCGGAATACCTGCCGAAGAAAGCCAGGGAAATCGCCGAATGGAACCAGAAGCTGGGCGACCGCGCCAACAATCCGGTCAACCGGCGTCAGTTCACCAATATAGGCACGTTTCGGGCCTATGTAGAAAATTATCTTCGCAACCATCCCGGCGTGCACAAGGGTATGACGCTGCTGGTGCGTCAGATGGACCCTACGCCCGAAGGTTTGCCGCTCGAGATCTATTGTTTCGCCAACACAACGGTCTGGGCCTCGTTCGAACAGATCCAGTCCGACATTTTCGATCACCTCTATGCGGTACTGCCAGAATTCGGCCTGAGCGCTTTCCAAAATCCGAGCGGCAACGATATTCGCAAACTGACGTTCAACGCTCCCCCTGGAGAGCCTCAATGATTTTGGCGTTCAGCAATTGAACGTTATAGCCAGTGCGGGATGGTGTCAGGCCAAGGCGAACCACGGCAAGATGCATTGACGGAACGACCATGACGCTTTGCCCGTCATGTCCCGACATCCAGAAAGCATCTTCCGGAATACCGTCTTCACCTGCTTTCACGCCGCCCAGTTGAAGCCAGACCTGCGCAGAACCGTAACGTCCTTGCGACTCCGGCGTGGGCTTGCGCATGAACGAAATATAGTCCGCAGGCAGTACCGGTCTTCCGTAAAGCTTTCCGTCATCTGCGAGAAATGCACCCAGACGTGCCCATTCGCGCGCCGTCGCGTACATATAAGAGGAGCCGACAAAGACGCCCGAAGCGTCAGTCTCCAAAATGGTGCTGCGCATGCCAAGTGGGCCGAAAAGCGCAAGTCGAGGATAGGCCAGCGCCTCTTCGCGGCTGTTAAAACTATCCATGAACAGCTCTGATAGAATATTCGCCGTTCCGCTGGAATAGTTGAACTTCGTGCCGGGTGCTTCCTCCAGCGGCAACGAGGCGGCAAATCGGGTCATGTCCGGCTCGAGAAAAAGCATACGCGTGACATCCGCCACGGTACCGTAATCCTCATCGAAGCGCAGGCCGCTGTTCATCGCCAAAAGGTTTGCCAGGGAAATCCTCGACCGGCCGTCATTCTTCCATTCAGGCAAAAGGTCCGTACGTTCCGTCGCCATGCGTCCCTCTGCGATGCGCATGCCGATCAGCGTTGCCATGACGGATTTGGTCATCGACCATCCCAGCAAGGGCGTATCAGCACTAAAGCCCGGACCATAATTCTCCGCGATCAGTTTGCCGTCGCGGATAACGGCGATCGCCCGCATGCCGGGGCCAGCCAGGGCATCGTTTTCGATTACGGCCTGTATCGCCGGGTCGCTCTCGATTTGGATGGGCTCTGCCGGCACTTGCGGCCCCGTCGGTAATTCAAACCGCAAATCACTTTGGTGGATATTCGCGCATCCAAGCGCCGGGCGGTAGGTTGCGGTACTTGGCGCGAAAAAGCCGAAAATGCGCACTGTTACGCTGCCGCGATCCTTGTCGACGGATGCATTGAGAAACCGGAGCAACGGATTCCCCGGTGCCTGAACATCGTCTGCAAGAACACTGGCAGCATCACGTCCTACTATGAAGACATTTGAACAGACGATCTTGGCGGCGTAGCCCGTGCCGACACGCAAAAGTTCAGGCGGTTTGACAGCCAGCCACACGATTGCTCCAAGCAGGGTGGCAAGCAGTGCTCCCCCTGCAAACTTCAGAGTGCGCTGCATGCTGCCCCTCGCAAAATTGGTTGCATCAGATCATATCAGTCCAAGGTGGCTTGCCAACTCCCGCGCTGCCGCGCCACCTGCCCTGTTTGCACCGATGGTTGAAGCTGACGGACCGTATCCGACGAGATGAATGCGGGCATCGGCAGCCACTTGTGTCGCCAGACGCCCGGTCATGAGAATGCCGCCTTCGGAGTTGCGCAACTGCAGCGGGGCAAGATGATCGAGCGAACTGCGAAATCCGGTGCACCACAAGATCACGTCGAAAGATTGTTCCCTTCCGTCTTCCCAACGAACCCCGGTTTCCGTAATCTCCTTGAACATTGGCAGCCGGTTGAGCACACCGCGAGCCCGCGCTGCTTCAATGGCCGGAGTCAGCGGCAAGCCGGTCACAGAAACGACCGATCCCGGCGGCAAGCCTCGGCGCACACGCTCCTCGACCAGAGCCACCGCAGCGCGCCCCAGTTCAGGCGTAAACGGTCCTTCCCTGAATGCAGGCTCCTTCCGCGTCACCCATACGGTTTCCGTCACGCGCGATATTTCGTCCAGAAGCTGCACGGCCGAGATGCCAGCGCCGACGACCAGAACCCGTTTACCTCTGAACTCCTCCGCTGTCTGATAATCACGAGTGTGTAGCTGCTGGCCTCTGAACAGTTGCGAACCCGGATAAGGCGGAACATAGGGCGTCTCCCATGTGCCGGTCGCGTTGATCACCCCGCGAGCCGAGTAATTGCCCTGATCAGTCTCCACCCGAAGCCGCTCGCCACGGTCACAGACAACTCTTACGGTTTCGGGACGATGCACGGGAAGATCGAACTTTTCTTCATAAGCCCGATAATATTGCGGGACGGCCACCGACGCGCGCACTTCGCCATTCTCCGTTTGGACGATATCTTCAAACTTCATGCCAGGCAGATCGTGAATGGCATTTGCAGTCTTGAGCGTCAGCGAAGGCCATCGAAATTGCCAAGCCCCACCCGCCCCTGGAGCCTTGTCGAGAACCACGAATTGCCGTTCTCCGGCAAGACCGAGCCTGTTCAGGTGATAGGCTGAAGAAAGCCCTGCCTGCCCGGCGCCAATGACTACGATGTCGACCTTTCGGGCAACTTTGACATGAGTATTTTCGGCTGCTGGTTCAACGACGGGCTGCGTATCTGACATGGTGCGCTACAAGTTCCAAAACACGGGTCTGACTTCGTAGATAGGGATTGGACAGACGAGCTGGAAGTCCAGTTAACTCATCATTGCAGGGGCGCGGAGCCGCTTGTTGAGCCCTTCCCAGACACTCACGACGAGCATGATTACCGTCGTCAGGATTCCCATCTGTAACAGATTGGCCGCGTAACCTATGGGGATGGCCATCAGCAGGGCCAGCACGCCAAAAATATGGGACGCCGGGATCAGGCCATAGACAACTTTTTTGTAGATCGCGCTGCCCATCAGATAGATTGCCGGTCCAGCGACAAGAATAAGAACATAGGCAGTTTTCAGCGGATCATGTGGATGTTCCATCACCAGATCGTTTCCCACTGCCGTCGCAATAATGCCGGCGACCAGTATTGCGTGGACATAATGGAAATATGCGCCGATCCGCCCTGAGTCTGGGGAGTGAGTGATCGTTTCTGTCGCGTCCTTGCTGGAAGTTCCGAAATATAGCCACCACATCGCAAGTGTGCCGCCGAAGGTTGCAAGCACAGCGGATATCAAGGCGACATTCCAGACATCGGCACTCGACAGCGATGCACCGGTAGCGAGCAGTGTTTCGCCAAGCGCGACGATCACGAACAATTGGCAACGTTCCGCCAGATGCCCTCCTTCGATGGTCCAGTCCCTCGTATGGGAACGTCCGAGCCCCGGCAATGCAAAGCCGAACATCGGCGATAGATATTCGCAAAGCACGGCGATCAGCCAGAAAGCCATGCGGATTTCATGTTGAACAAAACAACCGGCGATCCAGAAGACGGCTGCAATGGTGAGCCAGCCGAGCAT
This sequence comes from Brucella sp. IR068, assembly GCF_049065885.1. Taxonomy (NCBI): domain Bacteria; kingdom Pseudomonadati; phylum Pseudomonadota; class Alphaproteobacteria; order Hyphomicrobiales; family Brucellaceae; genus Brucella; species Brucella sp. IR068. The sequence continues at coordinate 24,437 of NZ_JBAKHE010000009.1, forward strand.
TCGCCGGTAATTGGCGGCAAGCGGATGCTTCTGCCCAAGTACAAAAACGATATAGCCGGTCCGGCCGAGCTGCATGGCCACATAAGCCAGCGCGAATATCCAGCCATTCTCCGCAAATGCGCCTGGAATAGAAGAAGCCATCACCAGGCCGAGCAGCATGATACAAAACAGAAGGCTGCGTATCTGCGGCGTCTCCGGGTTGAACCAGTTTGTCACCCAGCAGGTATATTGCCAGCCCAGCCACACGGCGAACCAGAGGATAAGCGTTTCCGCTACGCCGGTTAATGTCAGATTGTGCAAAAGCTCATGGCTGAGTTGCGTAACCGCGAAAACATAGACCAGATCGAAGAACAGTTCCTCGAAAGTTACCCGGGCATGGTGCCCGTCTCTTTCTCTCAGAAGCGGATGTGCGGCGGTGGCAGAAGCTGTATTCATGCGAATGTACCTTCCCCTCAGACGGCAGACATTCAATCCAACTCCACCAGCTTATCCTGTAGTGAGCACATCGCATATCCGGCTATGCTGATTTCCACGTGAAGAAGCCAGTTCGGGTCACCTCGCGTCAAGCGTGTTGCCAGCCTTGATCCATACGTCGATTCCATCGGCCGCCGCACGGCCCATCGCGAAACAGGCAGTCAGAAGATACCCGCCAGTGGGCGCCTCCCAATCGATCATTTCTCCGGAAACAAAGACGCCGGGAAGCTTCGGCAGCATGTAGTGCCCATCGATTTCATGCCACCGAATGCCGCCAGCCGACGAAATCGCTTCCTCAAGCGGGCGCGGACGAATAAGCGGAATGGAGAGCGCCTTGATGGTGGAGGCCAGCGCTTTCGGACTTCTGTCACGTGTAAACTCGGTCACAAGCGCGGCTTTTACGCCCGTAAGCCCCGCTGCCTTGCGCAACAGGTTTCCAAAACTCAGCTTTGCATCCTGCCGGGCAATATCGCTTTCCAAGCGCTCGACAGTTCGTCCCGGCGCAAGATCGAGGGTCAGGGACGTCTGCGCGTTTTCCTCCAAGCTGTCGCGCAGGGCTGCGGAATGCGCATAGATGAGGCTCCCCTCGACACCGCCTCGGGTAATGACGAACTCGCCTTGTGTCGTGCCTGCATCAGACGTGGCTGTGACAGACTTTACCGGTTCACCGGCGAAACGCTGGGCAAAGAAATCGCTCCACGCGACATCAAAACCGCAATTGGCTGAGCGAAACGGCGCTATGTCGATTGCTTTGCGTCGAAATTCGTCGATCCAAGCCCCGTTCGAACCGAGTTTCGGCCAACTTCCGCCGCCAAAGGCAAAGAGCGCAGCGTCGCATCTGACGACCTCAACGCCATCAGGCTTCTCAATTCGCAGGCCATTGCCCTCGAAACCAAGCCAGCGATGCCGGGTAAGAATACGAACGCCCTGATCTTCGAGACGTTTTACCCAGGCGCGTAAAAGCGGCGATGCCTTCATTGCCTTGGGAAAAACACGGCCAGAAGAGCCGACGAACGTGTCGGCCCCCAATTCATCCGCCCACTTGCGCAACTGGATGGGACCAAAGGCCGTCAAGGCTGACAAGACGAGCTCGCTGCTTGAGCCGAACCGTTTGGCGAAAGCTGTAAAATCTTCTGAATGCGTGATATTCAGGCCGGACTTTCCGGCAAGCAGGAACTTGCGGCCAACCGTCGGCATCTGCTCGTAAACCGTCACCCGGTGGCCCAGAGCGGATAGTCTTTCGGCGGCCATCAAACCCGATGGCCCGCCTCCGAGAATGGCTATATTGCCCTTCATGTTCAAAGCCAACGAAGCATTAGTCCTGCTTCTCCAGCATTTCCTTAACTGTCGTTGCCAATTGCTTGAGCGAGAACGGCTTTGGCAAGAACCCGAACTTGGCGTCCGCGGGAAGATTTCGCGCAAAGGCGTCCTCTGCGTAACCCGATACAAAGATGAACTTTATATCCGGATGCGTCTTGCGCAGTTCACGCAGCAATGTCGGGCCGTCCATTTCGGGCATGACCACGTCCGAAACGACAATATCCACCTCGCCGCCCAGCTCTTCCATCACTTCAAGCGCTTCGACGCCAGACGCGGCTTCATGCACCGTGTAGCCGCGCGACTGGAGTGCACGCACTCCGCCCATGCGGACTGCATCCTCGTCTTCCACCAGAAGAACCGTCGCGGAACCGGAAAGATCGGTGGCTTTCTCCACCTTCTTTTCCTTCACGACGACAGGCGCATCATCTGCGCGTTTTTCCTCAATGTGGCGCGGCAGGAATATCTTGAACGTCGTGCCTTTTCCGACTTCGGAATCACAATAGATGAAGCCACCGGTCTGCTTGATGATGCCATAGACCATCGACAAGCCAAGGCCGGTGCCCTTGCCCACTTCCTTCGTGGTGAAGAACGGCTCAAAAATCTTTTCGAGCACGTCTGCGGGTATGCCCGTTCCTGTGTCTTCGACCTCGAAGACTACATAATCCGCTTCCGGCAGATCACGATAATGAAGCTTCGCGGCTTCCTGCATCGGCACATTGCGGGTGCGCAGCGTAATTTCACCGCCTTCCGGCATGGCATCGCGCGCATTCACCGCCAGATTGACCGCAACCTGCTCGAACTGCCCGAGATCGGCCGTGACCGACCATAGATCGCGACCATGATCGATTTTCAACTCGATGTCCTTGCCAACCAGACGTGCCAGAAGCATGCGCAAGTCCGCCAGAACGTCCGTCAGGTCGAGCACTTCCGGACGCAGCGTCTGACGGCGGGAGAATGCGAGCAACTGCCGCACAAGCGAGGCGGCCCGATTGGCGTTCTGCTTGATGTTCATGATGTCTGGGAATGACGGATCGGATGCGCGGTGATTGGTCAGCAGCAAATCCGACGACATGATGATGGCAGTGAGCACATTATTGAAGTCGTGTGCGATACCGCCTGCCAACTGGCCAACCGCCTGCATCTTCTGGCTTTGCGCCATCTGGTTTTCGAGGGCTTTTTGCTCGGTCGTCTCAACCGCAGAGATAATCGCAGCTTCTTCGGCGCGCTCGCCACCCAGGTCGGTTACGGGGCTCATGTAGAAGCGGATATGCCGCTCTTCATTGCCCGGCAGCACTGTATCGACGGGCGAAATGCTCGCCTGCCCCGCAAAGGCAGCGGCAAGCGCCCTGTTGAAGGTCTCGCGGTCGCGCTCATGCACGACGATCTCAAGCTTCGCATTTCCGTCAATCGCATCGCGATCAACGACAGGCGCGAAAATATCGAGGAAACGCGCATTGGTGCGCAATATATGTCCGGCGGCATCAACCGCTGCGATAGCCATGGGAGCCGAATTGAAGAAGCGCGTGAACCGCACTTCGGCGGAGCGCAGCGCCATTGACGAATCTTCACCCTCCGCACGATCAAGAACGATGGTGCGGCTCGTGCCGCGCGTTCCGTCACGCGCGGCCTGAACACGGTGATAGAACCGGACGGCAAGGCTCTGCCCGTTGCGCTTGATGAGATCCAGATCAATGACGGTATTGCGGCTTGTGCCCGGCTCAGCCTTCACTGCCTTGATGAGCGCCATTCCGCTGCCGGCCACAATATCGTTGAGCGTCAACGATCCCGGCGTGAATTGGGTCAGGTCGACGCCGAGCCATTCGGCGAGGGTCGCATTGAGATAGATAATCCGGCCCGAAGGATCAGCCGAAAAGAAGCCAGCCGGCGCATGATCGAGATGATTGATCGCCTCCTGCAGTTCCTGAAAGAAGCGCTCCTGCTCGGCACGCTCGTCGGAAATATCGGCAATCTGCCACGCGACGAGCGGACTTTTGAATTCCTGCCCTGCTTCAATGGGACGTGCCTTGATGCGATACCAGACCGGTGCCAGCGAACCGCGTCCTTCGCGGGAAAGTCCGCCCGAAAGCCGCACTTCCTCTTGCGCCGACAAGCCATCACGCACGGCATTCGTCAGACGGTAAATTGCGTCCGATGCAGCAGGTTCCGCTGTCAGCACATTGTCGAGCGAGCGGACGCCTTCGGCATTCGCCACGCCGGTCATCATGGCATAAGCCTGGTTGGCATAAACGATCTGGCCGCGCGCGTCGGAAATGACTGTCCCTTCCGGCTGCGAATCCATGAAGGAATGCGCGAGATCCTGCTCGCCGTTCTTCTGGCTGAATTGAATGAGTCCTGTCGCTGCGCCGAAAAGATAAAATACGCCGACCATTGACAGAATGCCCATGAGAACGAGGGCAAATCCATCTCCCAACTGGTCGCGAAACACAAAATAGGCGATGGCTGCGACCGTCAGCAATATGCCTACGATCAGGAGGCGAAGGGCACCACTGCGATTGCGCTTGGGCATGACGAGCGGTTTCGGGTAGGCATTGTCCGTCTGTCGCGACATCAAGCCAGCTGCCCTTTCATGTTGCGTGGCTGAACATGAGCGGGCATCAGAGTGCCGTGCATCTTCTTGATCAGCCAAGACGTCATTTCAATCATCTGCATATCCGATTTTCTCGAATGCACTTTTCCGCGCGGTTCGGCTATCACGTGGGACCGCAAAGCCGATATGTCAGGGTATACCCGATTCGCAGAATGCTTTATTCGGCGAGCAGTACAAGCATTGCTGCACTGAAACGGTGCAAATTGGACTTTTTTGCACTGTTTTGCCTGGGGATCATATATTTCTCGCATTCCCAAGAAACATTCCCAAGGCTTAGAAATTCAACTACTGTATGAACAACGCGATGATGTGGAGTGTCGGGGGAAGCGCAGTCTCCATTCATCGCAGGTTTTCGTTTATTGTATAAGAGGGTATCCGCATGAAGGAATGGCTCAGCGGCATCGTTGGAGAGAGCGCGGCTAATATTGTCGGCTTCATCCTAATATTTGCGATCATTCTTTGCGGAATTTTCGTTGTTCTCAGTATTATCCGCCGTTTCAGCGGCGGTACTTACGTATCCAACGGACGTACGCGGCAACCGCGGCTCTCCGTGATGGATGCGGCGGCAGTCGACAGCAGGCGCAAGCTGGTCCTTATTCGCCGTGACGATGTGGAGCATCTGTTGCTCATCGGCGGCCCCACGGACGTTGTGGTGGAGCAGAATATCGTCATGGAATCGCGGGCCCATGCGCGGGTGCAGCCTTCTCGGATAGAACCGGAGCACATCGAACGCTTCAAGCAGCACGAAGTGCTGACCAATGAAAAGACCCCTGCTCTGTCGCTGCAGACGCCTCCGGCAAACGAGAAGGACGAAGCGATCCAGATCAGTTCCGCAATCGAAACACCGGCTTACCGCAAACCCGAGCCAGCACGAGATGAACCGGCCCCACAGGCTGCTACGCCGGTTCGTGTTCCGCCCCAGGCTCCGGCTGTGGCGTCACACTCGTCGCAATCGCCTGTCGAGCCGAAACCCGCTCAGCCGGTGCAGGCTCGACCACAACCACGGCCCGCGCCGAATTACCCCCCGCAACCGCGCACAGTATTGCCGCCCCGCCCCGCGCAGGCACAGCCACAGTCAACACGCGCCCACCCGGCCTATCCATTAAGCCAGGTCTCGCGCGGAGTGGTGAGCTCAACCTCCTCAGGTGGTGTCACCGCTACCGGCGTTGCTGCCGTTACGTCCGTCGCCTCGGCAAATCTCGGCAGTATCGTTCCTGAGCGTGAAACAACGGTCGCGGACAAATCTCCAACGCTCGACGTAGCGGGTCCCATGGTATCCACAACGGCAGCGCCGGCATTCTCCACGCCTTCCGAACCGAAGCGTATCGAACCTGAGATTCCGATTGCGGCGTCAAAGCCGGCGGTATCCGAGCCAGTTTCGACAGAACCGCCCGCTGATGATCTGGCGGACCTCGGCAATGCATTGCAGGACGCCATCACCGCAGACATCAATTCGCAGAGCTCTGCCAGCGAGGAGAGCAAGGAAGCGGCCTCATTCGATACCGAGTTCTTCGAGAATGAGCTTCTGAGTTCGCTTGATATTTCGGCAACCGACGATACGCTCGAAGACAAGACAAAGGACGATATCGAGGACGAAATGGAAAAGCTCCTCGGTGAATTGACCAAGGATGGAATCCGCCGGGATTGATTTCCCGCCGAAGCCGTATCGATAAAAGAAAATAGGCTGCGGAAACCGCAGCCTATAATTTTCAAACCGTCTCGGACCTAGAGCATATTGCGATCAGATTGAATTAGATCGACGCTCTGTTTCACACGTTCCGGAAGGCGCACTAGTCGTCGCGATAGACTTTTTCTCGACGCTCATGACGCTCCTGTGCTTCGATTGAAAGCGTAGCGATCGGACGCGCATCAAGCCGCTTCAAGCTGATAGGTTCTCCCGTCTCTTCGCAGAAACCGTATGTTCCTTCATCAATGCGGCTCAGGGCCGCGTCGATTTTTGAGATCAGTTTGCGCTGTCTGTCGCGAGCTCGCAGCTCGATTGCCCGATCCGTTTCGGAGGATGCCCTGTCCGCCAGGTCGGGATGGTTGGCATTTTCCTGCTGCAGCGCCTCAAGCGTTTCGCGCGCTTCACGCAGAATATCGTTCTTCCATGCGATGAGTTTCGCACGGAAATAAGACTTCTGCCGCTCGTTCATGAACGGCTCGTCTTCAGTGGGCCTATAGTCAAGGTCAATCAATTCACTCATTCTGAATTACCCCACATCTAGGAGACGCGAGCGGTTATATAGTTCCATAGCAACAAGGACACAACATCAAACAAGCGTACTTCACTACTTTTTAGTGCATCAATTTTGTATGATTATGCGTAAAAATGATGCAACATAGAACTGAACGCAAAAATTTGCTCTTGCCACTTTCAGAATAACTTCAATCAATTGCGGAAAACACCGGTATATTTTCAGTCGAAACCACCCTCCCTCGGGAGAAGTTCCTGAAGCTCAATAATTAGGCAAATGGCACCTGTAAATAATGCTGACAGCCATCAAAAAATCGGGAGAATAGGCAACCGGAGCGTTCATTCGCTCTCGGATTATGGCGAAAAATGCAGGAAAAACACAGCTTGGAACGTTACAGATGAGTCGCTTGCTTCTTCTAAGACACGCGAAAGCCGTGTGGGCCAGACCGGGAATGAAGGATTTCGATCGCCCTCTTGATCAGGAAGGCAAAGCTGCACTCGACCGGCTCGCAAGGGCTATGAAGTCAACCGAGCTTTATCCCGATCGGGTGGTTCTTTCCGGTTCGTGCAGAACGCGAGAAACTGCGTTCGGCCTTGTTGAGCGTCTCGGTATCGAGGTCGAAACCATCGTCGACGATACGATCTATAGCGGCGGCGCGGCTGACTACATGCAAGCCATATGCAAACACGGTGACGCGGCGACGCTGATGCTTGTAGGACATAATCCCAGCATTGAAGATCTGGCACTCGCCTTGTGTAGCGATGGCAACCAAGATAGCCTTCTGAAACTGCGCGCTGGCTTTCCTACTGCCGCACTGGCCAATATCACGTTTCCCGCCTCGCTCACCGATCTTGAGCGTGGCGCTGGTTATCTGGAAAGCTTCATACTGCCCCGGTAGATTTTCCGCGAAGCAACCGGCATTCCTTGCCAAGGGCGCTGGGGCCACCCTATCTATACCGCTGACAGATCAGTGAATTCGGCGAGGATTAATTGGCTAAGCTGACAAGTATTGGCGACGAAGCGAAGATCGCACTGGATACGTTGGCAGATCGTGCGACCGGGATTTTGTCTCCATCATTGCGGCTCGGCGTGACGGGTCTGTCGCGCGCCGGAAAGACGGTCTTCATCACGGCTCTCGTTCACAACATGCTGCACGGTGGCAGGCTTCCGATGTTCGAAGCCTATAAATCGGGCCGCATTTCACGAGCCCTGCTCGAACCGCAACCGGACGATGCTGTCCCCCGCTTTCAATATGAAGAACATCTGTCGGCATTGATCGATGAGCGTATCTGGCCGGACTCCACCCGCGCCATCTCCCAACTGCGCCTCACGATCGAATATGAATCCGCTTCCGCCTGGGGACGTTGGCTGTCACCGGGCAAGCTCTCGGTTGATATTGTCGATTACCCGGGCGAATGGCTGCTCGATTTGCCTCTGCTTGGCAAATCTTATGCGGAATTCAGTGCGGACTCCTTTGCTCTGGCCCACGAGCCAACACACAAGGATCTGGCCCAGGAGTGGATTAGTGAAGCCGCTCTCGTCGCCCCTTCTGAAAAAGCAGACGAACTGACGGCCCAGCGCCTCGCCAGAAGTTTCACGGCGTATTTGCGTGCTGGCAAAGCCGATGAGCGCGCATTATCCACCCTGCCGCCGGGACGCTTCCTGATGCCGGGAGACCTAGAGGGCTCGCCCGCGCTGACATTCGCGCCGCTTCCAAATCTGAAAGCGGACGATCTGAGGGCCGGCTCGCTGGGCGCAATGATGGAACGGCGTTACGAAGCCTATAAAACCTATGTCATCAAGCCATTCTTCCGCGAGCATATTGCGCGGCTCGATCGGCAGATCGTGCTTATCGATGCCACGCAGGCGATGAACGCAGGAGGCGCCGTCGTGGCCGATCTCGAACGCGCGCTCACCGATATTTTGTCGTGTTTCCGGCCGGGGCGCGCCAATCTGCTGACGGGCCTGATCCAGCGCCGGATCGGGCGTATCCTTGTTGCGGCAACGAAGGCCGATCATCTGCACCATGAAAGTCATGACCGCCTGCAAGCCATCGTGCGGCGTCTGGTCGAGCGAGCTATCGAACGCGCTGACTTTTCGGGCGCGGATATTGATGTCCTCGCAATGGCTGCGGTCCGCGCGACCCGCGAGGCAACCGTAACCCAGGGCAAGGAAACTCTCCCGGTCATCGTGGGTACCCCGTTGAAGGGCGAGAAGATCGACGGGGAAGTGTTCGATGGTGAAACCGAAACAGCCATCTTTCCCGGAGACTTACCGAAGAATCCCAATGCGATCTTTGAAAAGTCTTTTGCGCAGGATGATCCGGCCATCCGTTTCGTCCGTTTTCGCCCTCCGCGGCTTGAGCGTACCGCCGAAGGCCTGACACTTTCCCTGCCTCATATAAGGCTGGATCGCGCCTTGCAGTTTTTGATTGGGGATCGTCTCGCATGACTGAGAAGACACCACGTAGACCGGCTTCATTCACGGTAAATCAGCCCACGATCCATCCCGAGACGGTGGATGAATCGCCCCGCCGTCCCCGCGCGGTCCGTGACCTGGATGCGGTTATCGCGCAACCGGACGTTTTCGCTTTGAGCGACGACGAGGCAGCCGAGCTGGAGATCCTCGACCCATCCTATGAAGCGCCCGAACGCAAGGGCTGGTCGCTCAGCAAAATACTGTTCGGCGCGCTCGGCTTACTTGTTTCCTTCGCCGTCGGCATCTGGATTGAAGACCTTATTCGGGCACTGTTTTCGCGTGCTGACTGGTTGGGCTGGACCGCCTTGGGCGTCGCTATAATTGCGCTTGCCGCCTTTATCGCCATCGTCGTTCGCGAACTGGCAGCACTCCGCCGCCTCGCTTCAGTGCAGCATCTTCGCAAGGACGCGGCAGATGCAGCGGAGCGTGACGATATGGCGGCAGCCAGAAAGGCCGTGGACGCGCTGCGCTCGATTGCGGCAGGCCTGCCTGAAACTGCGCGCGGACGACAGCTTCTGGACGGCCTCACGGACGATATCATTGACGGGCGAAATCTGATCCAGCTTGCCGAAACGGAAATTCTCCGCCCCCTTGACCGAGAGGCGCGCGCACTCATTCTGAATGCGTCCAAACGCGTTTCGATTGTCACTGCGATCAGCCCGCGGGCGCTGGTTGATATCGGATACGTCATTTTTGAATCAGCCCGGCTGATCCGCAGGCTTTCACAACTCTACGGCGGTCGGCCCGGAACATTGGGTTTCCTTAAACTTGCCCGCCGGGTCATCACTCATCTGGCCGTGACGGGCACGCTGGCCATGGGAGACAGTGTGATCCAACAGCTTGTCGGCCATGGTCTTGCCTCCCGCCTGTCGGCCAAACTGGGCGAAGGCGTGGTCAACGGGCTGATGACGGCACGCATCGGAATTGCAGCTATGGATGTGGTGCGTCCATTCCCGTTCAATGCCGAAAAACGGCCCGGTATTGGCGACTTTATTGGCGATCTTGCAAGGATCAACGGTGAGCGCACCGATAAGAAGCCTTCTGGAAAATAGCAGTTTATTTCCGAAGCATTAACCATTCCCGCCGATTATGGCAGATAGAAATCTGCGCCAGAATCGAGCGATCCGGTGTATCGGCACACTCCCCTTCAATCCGTGCCCTTCCCCTTCAATCGGCTTTTGGCAGCCTCGGAATATCCGACGGCTTGCGAGGTGCGGCCAGTTTTGGTCGTGACATGCTGAAAAACAACGATTAGGAATGACGTCCAATCAAGGTCGTGAATCCGGGACAGAGCTGAATATGAAGAATTGCATCGCCGCCTGCCTGACGCTGCTGCCCGTGTCATTTTCTGCCGCGCCGGTTCTGGCCGCCGACAAAGACAAGCAGTTCTTTCAAACGATCGAAGGCCAATGGTCGGGCCCGGGCGAAATCGTTGCCGGAAAATACAAAGGCACGAAGTTCGTTTGTAATCTCGCTGGATCGACGCCGGATGAAAGCGTCGGAATGACGCTGGACGGCACTTGCCGCGTCGGCGTTTTCTCGCAACCGATGAAGGCCACGGTTACACGCGTTGGCTCGGCTTATTCCGGGAAGTTCAACGACGGCGCCGAAGGCAAGGGGCTTGACGTAACATCGGGCTCGGTCAGCGGCAACAAGGTCGTCTTCGGCCTGAACCGCAAGCAGCTCAACGGTGCGATGCTGGCGCGCATCTCTGATCCGAACACGATGAACGTGACGGTTTCCGTTCGCGTCGACAAGGAGCTGGTTCCGGTCATCGGCATGAATTTGAAGCGCGTCGATAATATCGCTGTCGGTAGCATCGCCAAGAACTGAGCCGACCCTATTCCCGCCACCAGCCCGCATCCGTGCGGGCTTTTTCTATTCCAGACTGTTCGATCCCGGCATTCCAGTCGGCAATCGTCTTGCCTCCGATTTCGAGAGAAGGCGCGATATCGTTCAGCGGCACGAGCACGAAAGCGCGCTCGTGCATACGTGGATGCGGCAGTATCAGAGGGGTATCAGTCATAATGACAGCCCTGCCCGCTTCATCCTGCATTGCCAGTATATCTATATCGATAATGCGCGGTCCCCATCTCTCCAGCCTGACACGCTTTAAGGAGCGTTCAACATCGAGACAGGTCGAAATCAACTTCAATGGCTGCAACGAAGTTTCGACTTCGGCGCAGGCATTGTGAAACCATGCCTGGTCCGTCTTTCCCCATGGCGGCGTGCGATAAACTGCCGAAACGGCGAGGATATTCGTGTCGGCCCGTGCGTCCAGCATGCGCAAGGCCTTGCCCATCGAGGCGACAGGATCTTCGATATTTCCGCCGAGCCCCAGCCAGGCGCGGTAGGATTTGCTCGTATTCACTGCGGATAGACCACGGTCACTTCAACATGGTCCAGGACACCCGGTACTGGCGCGTTCGGCTTGCGTACGGTGATTTCTGCACGCTTTACCTGCGGAAACCGGGCGGCGAGCGCTTTGGCAACGTCGAGAGCCAGCGTTTCGATCAAATAGCGCTGGCGCCCCGTGATAATGTCCTGAATGACGGCGAATGCGATACCGTAATGCACCGTGCCGTCAATATCGTCGTTCTCCAGCGCGTTGCCCGGATCGACATCGAGAATGGCATCGACATAAAAACGCTGGCCGAGCTTATGCTCTTCATCGAAAACGCCGTGGTGCGCAAAGAACGCGCAATTCATCATTCGGATCGTATACACGGCTTCACTTTCTGTTTTCGCTGCGTCTTGATTGCAGGATATCATCTGCAACGGCAAGTGCGTCTCTATTAAAAGCGACATTGTGAACACGGAAGATGTCGGCACCCGCCAAACGCAGTGCGACCGACGTTGCCGCAGTTCCTATATCACGGTCAAGCGGATTATCCCTTCCCGTCATACCGCCAATAAAACGTTTGCGCGATGTACCGACCAGTAACGGAAACCCGAGTTTTTGCAGTTCATCCGCCCTGGCCAAAAGCGCAACGTCTTCAGCCTTGTTCTTGCCGAAGCCGAACCCGGGATCGAGCACGACGCGGGATTCTTCAATACCTGCGTCTTTCGCTATATCCAGCGAGACATTGAGGAACGAGCACTGATCTTCAATGACATCGGCAAGAACGGGGCGATCCCTGCTGGTGTGCATGATGACCAGTCCCGCGCCGCTGTATCTAGCTACATGAGCAATTTCCGGTTCGCGCTGGAGCCCCCAGACGTCATTGACGATATGTGCTCCGGCATTGACCGCGGCCTGCGCCGTTGCAGCGCGGTAAGTATCGATGGAGATGATGCAATCATATCTCCTTGCCAATGCCTCGATGACGGGGACAACGCGTGCGATTTCAGTTTCGGCATCGACGGCGGAGGCTCCGGGACGGGTCGATTCCCCTCCCACATCGATGATTGTCGCTCCGTCGGAGAGCATCTGGCCAGCCGCTTCAATGGCCTTTTCCAGCTCTTCATGTTGGCCGCCATCGGAAAAAGAGTCAGGCGTAACATTTAGTATGCCCATGATAATGGCCTTGGTCCCCACATGGATGCTTCGTCCATGCGCGAGGTGCCATTCTTTCGTCATAGCGAAATGTTCCTGTGCCATTCTCGGTGCCACTTTTCATTGCGGCGAGGTTGCAACCAACCTCGCCTGAAGTCATTTTGTGAAGGGCGTTATAGTTCTCTTGACGATTGCATGCCATGCTTGTGGCAGCAAAAAGCGAATTTCCTACTGGTTTTAGAAAGAGGTGCCAGGACATGAATTTCAGAAAGAAGGTTCTGGCTCTCGGTGCACTTCTTGCCATGGTAGTTCCCCAGGCCGAAGCCGCGTCGATCTTTCGCGAATTCAGCTATTACACCGTAAGCGGCAAAACGGCGGCGGACCTCGACAAGGCGCTTTCCCGCAGCGGACCCTTCCTCAAGAAGACAGGCCGGCATCACCCCGGTGCCGCTGAAATCCGTTTCGACGCGAAAGTGCGCTATGGTCGTGCACCCGGAAAAGACTGCAAGGTGCAGGATGTTTACGTGAATGTTCATGCAAAGGTCTCCCTGCCCCGCTGGAAGCAGCGTCGCAAGGCTACGCCGGAACTCGCGTTGATCTGGGATACGCTGGTGCAGGATATTCGTCGGCATGAAGAAAGCCACATCGTGATCGCCCGAAGCTTTGCGAGCCGGATGGAACGGGAAATACGTGGCCTGCGCAGCCGCCCGGATTGCGTGGTGCTGCGCGCTGACATAGACAAGGTAACAGCCCGCCTCATGGAAGCACATGACAAGGAGCAGCAGCGGTTCGACCGGGTTGAGACAATCAATTTCGAAGATCGTTTCGCGCGCTTGTTGACCTATCGCATGGAGCGCGCCCAGCAGGCTTCCAAATAGCGAACCGAAGCTAGGCCAAATCCCGTCGTATGGCCTGCGTCATCAAAGCAGCTTCGTGAAACCCCGACAAGATCAGTTTCAGTTTGCCCGGATAATGACAGGCATCCCCGATGGCATAGACCTTCGGACTCGAAGTTCTGAAGGTCTCCGAACTTTCAGCCAGCATGTTACCCGTTTTCAACAGTGAAAGCTTTGCAAGCGGGTCAGGACGGATAACCTGCCCATTACCGGTAAACGCGCCGAGACCGGAGGCAATCACCGCAGCGCGGGCGTAGAACTTTTCACCATCGCAAGTGCTGGTGGTCACCCCGTATTCATCGACAGAGATGCTGTCTGCAATCTTACGGAGATGAAAAACCGGATTATACGGCTCGATCTGCCTGAGAAGCCGTTCAACGAGTTCCTCGCCCATGATTTCGGGAAATCCGGGTACGTCATAGATCGGCTTGTCAGCATAGAGTGCCGTGCATTGACCGCCGGGCCGATCACAGGCTTCTATGAGATGGCACTTGAAACCAAAAAGCCCAAGCTGGAAGACGGAAAAGAGTGCGACGGGTCCGCAGCCGATAATAACAATATCGTTCTGCGGCTCATCACCCATCGCATCCCTACTTCTTTAAAAGCCTAGTTCTGGCGTTCGGGTACCTGTACGACCAGACCCTCAAGGTCGTCCGACACCCGGATCTGACATGAGAGGCGCGAGGTCGGGCGAACTTCATAAGCGAAATCCAGCATGTCCTCTTCCATCGCGTCCGGCCCACCGACAGTGTCCGTCCAATCCTCGTCAACATAGACATGGCAGGTCGCACAGGCGCAAGCGCCGCCACATTCCGCATCGATGCCAGGAATGCCATTGCGAATGGCAGCTTCCATCACGCTGGACCCGTTGTCGGCTTCGACTTCGGTTCGGGTCGCGCCGTCAGCGGATACGAATACGATCTTCGTCATTTTAATTCCTTGAAACGCGCAAATTTCACGCGATCTTTGTCTTCAGCGTTCGCACCATCCCGGCTTGAAAACGCAAATAAACTCGAAATCGCAGATACGGCGTTCTGGAAACAGTTTCAACCTTCACCGGGCACTTGTCCGCAACTGCGCCAATATGCCGTGCGTCGATTGAAGGTTTCCTCGCCTGACAAATCCGACAGTTGCGTTCACGACTGTAAAACTCTTCCTTGCCGTCAGCCAAAAGTGCATCATATGATATGAAGCAATGATTGTGAGAAAGAACGGATAGAATCCCGAGCCGACACGATGCAATCATAGAGAGGACCCCGAAAGGCTTTGCACGCAAAGAGAGTATTTTTGTTAATAAATTTGCGGTGCTCTTTCAGGCAGTCCCAATGGTTCAGATCAATTTCCACAACTTGCTGGTAAATGCCAGAAGGCCGGAAATGTCGAATTTTCACGAATTGAGCCGGTTTCCGTTAACCTTGTATTTAAAGTTTTAGGTATCGGCAAAAGACGCCTATTTCCTTAACAGGCACGACCCGATACGATGCAAAATGGCGGAGAAAGTTTTGTAACGGCTCTTTCATGGTCCGGCCGTCGCAGTAATGAGTACGAGGTAGGCAAACAATGGCTTCCAAATCCAAGGCACAGAAGCTCGACCTTGAGGTTGAAAAGGCACTGGAACAGGCACTCGATATCGATTTCGGTGACGATCTTGATATGGATATGGACTTGAGTGCGTTCGATGAAGGCTTCTCGGTCGATGATCTGGAAGAGCAGATTTCGCGCGCGGCTGAAGAACTAGTTGCCGAACAGAAGACCAAAACGGCTGAGCCCGCTGCCGTTTCCCCAGTGGAAACCGCTGCAAAAGCCGCTACCATCACCACAGCCTCCGTGATTGCGACGCCTGCGGCGCCACCGGTTCCGCCGGTCGTGAAAGCAGCAGGTCCCGTGGCGCAAGCCGTGGCCAATGTACAGCACAAGCCGGCCAATACCTCGAAGTCAGCAGCACCCACGCCAGAGCCGGTCAGCAAGCCTGTTTCCGCTCCGTCTGTCGCGACGACTGCCAATGTCGCCTCCTCTACCTTCACGCCAGCAAACGACGATTCCCGCAGTGAAAAAGCAATAATCGCAGCTCCACGCCGCGTGACCGAAAACTCGTCGAAGCTGTTCTGGACCACGACCGCAATCAGCGTGCTTTGGGCTGCTGGCGGTGTTGCGCTGAGCAAGGCCATCAATCCTGATGTCTTCTCGAGCATGCAGGCCACCAAGGACTTCTTCACTTCACCCGCCGGTCTCGGCGTCGTGGCTGGTGTAGCCTTGCCCGTCGCCATGTTCTGGGGATTTGCGCAGCTCGTAAAGCGTGCGCAGGAAATGCATCTGGCTGCGCGCAGCATGTCGGAAGCTGCCATGCGGCTGCTCCAGCCGGAAGCTGTTTCCGGTGATCGCGTTTCTACTCTTGGACAGGCTGTGCGTCGCGAAGTCGCCGCCATGAACGAAGGCATCGAACGCACATTGGCGCGGGCCGTCGAGCTGGAAACGCTTGTTCAGTCCGAAGTCAATCAGCTGGAACGCGCCTATAGCGATAATGAAGTTCGCATTCGTTCGCTGGTTAGTGACCTCGGTAACGAGCGTGAAGCTGTCGTCAGCCATGCCGAGCGCGTGCGTTCGTCGATCTCGGGCGCGCACGAACAGCTCAAGGAAGAACTTTCGAGCGCTTCCAACATCATCCGCGACAATGTTCTTTCTGCCTCGCAACAGTTGAGCACCCTGCTCACCGAATCTGGCGAACGCCTGATCGGCAGCATCAATGAAAGCGGCGGCGCTATTGCCGAAGCCATCGAAACCCGCACCGGAGACATAGGCTCGCGCATCACGACTTCCGGTGAAGCCTTTGCCAACCTGCTGGACACACGTATCGCGACACTTGATGAACAATCCCGCACCGTATCCGACCGTCTGGCTGAGGCTTTGGACGAACGTACGACCGGTATTGCCAATCTGCTTGGCGGCGCAACGCAGTCCATGGTCAGCGAATTCGACACTCGCCTCGCCAACCTCGAAAGCACGCTTTCCGAGCGCGGCCGGTCGCTTCTGTCCGAATTCGAAGCTCGCGCACATGCGCTCGACAGCAGCACTGAAAAACTCAACGCTGCTCTCGAAACCCGTTCGCGTCAGATTAATGAAAATCTCATCGCCCGTACCCGCGAAATCGCAGAGACCTTCTCCAGCGGTCGCACTTCGCTGAGCACGATGATCGATGAAACCAAGACGAAGATCGGTGAAGATCTGACGTCTATCGGCGAAAGCGTCGGCAACATCCTCGGCGAAAAGGCGGATGCCTTTGCCGGAAAGCTTGCCGAAAGCCGCGATGTTCTCGCTGCATCGCTGGAAGGCGAAACCGAACGGGTTTCCGCCGTTATCCGCGGACACGCCGACACGCTTGCGGCACGCACAAGTGACATCGAAAATGCCGTTAACGCGAGTGCATCGGCGCTCAATTCTGTTGCCGACAACCATGCGGCAATTCTGGAAGAGCGGACCCATGCGCTGCGCCAGACAATGGAAAGCCACTCTGCTCTGCTCGATGCGAGCTTCGCAGATCACAGCCGTTCGCTCGAAGAACGTGCCACCACGCTTCATGGCATCATTGCAGGCAACCAGGCTATGCTTGCTCAATTGATGGATGAGCGCGCGGCCGCAATGCGGGATAACTTCAACGAAAATCGCGAAGTTCTCGCCCGCACCTTCGATGAACGCGTAAATTCGCTTCAGGCACTTATCGCCGACAATCAGGATACGCTCGCGCGTATTCTCGATGAGCGCGCCAGCAGCATGAACGCGTCCATCGGCGCCAGCCGCGACACGTTCGTCGCAACATTGGGTGAACATATCCGTCAGGTCGAAGAACGCACGAGCGGCCTGCATACCGTTCTGAATGACCACAACAATGCCCTTTCCGGCATTCTTGACGGTCATGAGCGCACGATTGAAACCCGTGCCGCCGAAATCCGCTCGACGCTGAGCGAAAGCACCGCCTCGCTGAGCCAGACGCTTCAGGATCACAGCGACATTCTGGAACAGCGCACGGCCAACCTGCACAATGCAATTGCCGACAGCAGTTCCGCTATTAGCCGCGCTTTCGAAGGCCAGACCGGCATTATCGAAGAACGCACCCAGACGATGGAAAAGGCGCTCACCATCGGCGTCGACAATGTCCGCCGGGCACTGGAACAAAGCGCCGGCATCGTTGCAGGCACGCTACGTGAAAAGATCGGCGAAGCAGCAAGCACGCTTTCAGCTGAAGCAGCCAAGGCCGGTGAAGCTCTGGACGGTTTCGGTGAGGCATTCAGCGCACGCCTGATCGATAACCTGTCTGGCACGGAAGCCCGCCTCGGCGACCGCGCCGATGCGATTGCCGGTCGCCTCGGCGAGATCGAAAGCCGCCTCACTGGCGAGTTGGGCTCGATCGAAGCCCGCATCGCCAACACGGCCAGCAGAACCAGTGAAACGCTTGCCGGTCACAGCGAGGCCTTTGCGGCCAGCGTCGCCGACAATCTGGCTGGAACAGAGAGCCGTCTCAGCGAACGCGCCAATGCCATCGCGAGCGGGCTTGAAGCAATCGAAAACCGCCTCACCAGCGAACTCAGCACGATTGAGGCTCGTATTGCAGATACGGCGTCCAAGACGAGCGAGACGCTCGCAGGTCACAGCGAATCCTTCTCGGCCAGCGTTGCCGACAATCTCGCTGGCACCGAAACCCGTCTTGCAGAACGTGCCGATGCAATCGCTACCCGTTTGGGCGACATCGGTTCGCGTATCACGATGGAACTCGGCTCCGTCGAAGCACGCATCGCACAGGTAACCGACACGACTGCGGTTACGCTGGAAGAACGCACCCGCGAACTCAACGCCGTTCTTGCTGCCCGTTCGCAGGAAATCACCAAGATTCTCAACGATACGGCAGAGCCGCTCGTGCAGCGGCTCGCTGATAGCGGTCGTGGGCTGGCACAACAGCTTGAAGAAGCAACCCATGCCGCAACCGACAGACTTCGTTCGGAAAATGCCGCATTGGTCAATGCACTCGCGAGCCGGACTGCAGAAACAATTGCTGCTGTCCAGCAGGCCAAAACCGGACTTTCCGATAATGTCAGCGAACTGATCGACCGTCTCGCCGCATCGAACGGCGAGTTGGGCAAGCTGATCGATGCAGCGACGCGCAATCTTACCGACATTGATGGTCGCCTTGTCGACACGACATCAAGCTTCGTCGAAAACACCAACCGCGCCGCGCAAATGTTCCAGGCCTCCACGGGCCTGATCGACGGCAATATCGGTACTTTGCGGGCTATCTCGGACAGCACGCTGTCTCAGATTGCAGACATCGCCGACCGCTTCGAAGAGCATGGAAAGGTTCTTTCCTCGGCTTCCGAAATGATCAATTCGGCTCAGAACGGTCTCGTCAGCACGCTTGAAGATCGCCACCAGGCGCTCGACAAGCTGGCATCCGGCCTGGTCGAGAAGTCGGAAGGCGTGGAAAAGCTGATGCAATCCTTCGAAGAACTGGTGGCATCTGCATTCCAGCGCGCCGAAGGCCAGACCCGCTCTTCTGCCGAAAAGATGCGCGAAAGCGTTTCGGAAATCGTCGAACAGGCTGCACAGAAGTTCTCTGCGGCAACCGACGACATCCGTCGCACGGCCAGCGAAATCCGCAACGAGCTCAATACGACGCGTGGCGAATTGAAGCGCGGCGTTCTGGACATGCCTGCTGAGGCAAAGGAAACAACGACGGCGATGCGCAAGGCCGTGAGCGAGCAGATCAATGCGCTCAAGGAACTGGCCGAAATCGTCAACAAGTCCGGTCGCCTGGTAGATGTCGGCGAAAGCCGCGCAGATCGCCCTGTTTCGCGTCCTACACCGGCTGCAGCTCGTCCGGCTCCCGTTCAGGCGCCTGTGGCGCAGGCAGATGTCGCTCTCCGTCAGCGCGTCTACGAAGCGCCGAAGGCGCAGCCTGCATCATCCGAAGCTGCGCAACCGGAAAAGCCGCGTGGTTGGGTGTCTGATCTCCTTGCCCGCGCATCCCGTGAAGAAGAAGAGGCCGCGCAGCCCAAGGCACAGCCGACAGCAACGCCTCGCTCGCCAAGCCATGTCGTTGAATCGCTGAACTCGCTATCGGTGGATATTGCGCGCGCTATCGACCATGAAGCTTCTGTGGAACTGTGGGACCGCTATCGTCGTGGTGAGCGGAACGTCTTTACCCGTCGCCTCTATACGCTGAAAGGTCAGCAGACCTTTGACGATATCAAGCGCAAGTATCAGACGGATGGCGAATTCCGCCGCGCCGTGGACCGCTACATGGATGACTTCCAGCGTCTTCTCGAGGACGTCGCCCGCAACGACCGTGACAACATGGTAACGCGGACTTACCTCACTTCAGATACCGGCAAAGTCTACACAATGCTTGCTCACGCAAGCGGTCGTCTCCGCTAAGAAACGGAAATGAAGAAAAACGCGGCCTTCGGGCCGCGTTTTTTGTTGGTTGGACTATCGGCCAGCAACAGGCTGCGTCAATCCATAAAAAAGGGCCAGCGACTAGAGCATTTCCAGCAAAAGTGTGAAACGGTTTTGCGTTGGATAATGGGATAGAACAAATAGTTAGAGCGGTTCCGGCGATTCTGTTAGAATAGGACCGCTCTAATCGCCGGCCCTCCTCATCAATCAACTTTCGCGGGTTCAGAGCGTCGTCACCGTCCAGCTCACGATTTCGCTGGCAGTCCGTTCAAAGGCGGCGTCGAGCGCCTTCACATAAGCTGCATTCGTCGCGCTGCCGACGGGAATGGCCGTACGGAAAACACGGGTCGCACGAACCTCCCCGTTCTTATCGTTCATCAGCCTCACGGCCAGCTCGACAACTGCGAGCTTTGGCGAGGCATAGGCCTGAATGCCGAACATTCGAAGATCGGTCAGGATCTGATAGTTGATTGCCAGTCCGTCTCCCGGACGGCCAATCCCGCCAAATACACCGGTATTCTCATAGGCTTGCACCAGACGAGACTGCACGATGTTTGTCAGCCTGTCTCCCCATTGGGCGCCCTTCAGATATTCGATGGAACCCGGTGCGGAACTGACGACTATATTCTCGCTATCAAGCGCCTTGAGAGCTGTTGGCGTCGGAACCAGCAACTGCACATTTTTGCGGCTCGGTGAAGTCACACCGGGCTGGGGCGCAGACAGATTGAACGTGTCGAGCGGTGTTGTCGTCCCGCAGCCGGCAAGAAGCAGGCCGAAAATAAAAGGAACCGAAGCTGTGCGGAGAACGACGCGACGTGATTTCATATCATTAAAGCCGGTTTTGAAATTCAATGACGCGTCCTCCCGTCATAACGAGGTACATTCCCCTGACCGCCAAAGATAAGACGCTGGGGATTGCGCTCAAGATCGGTGATAGCTTGTTCTATGCGCTGAATGGAACGGCGGCTGTCAACCACAACGGACTGGACATCCCGCAGTCCCTGTCCGGAAAAACGCTGCAGATTGTCTGCAATAGGTCCCAGTCGCTTGTCGAGATTGTCTGACGTCTGCCGGATGGACTCCAGTGTTGCCTTCGCTTGGGCAACAACGCCATCCTTGTCATCGCTGGACAAAAGCTTGTCGGTCTTGGCCAGGATGGCATCGACGCGCACAGACGCGGCATTCAAGCGAGCCATCATGTCCTTGGCGTCGGTGACGATCTGGTTGATATTGCCGGTATTCTGGCCGAGTTCCTCAATGATGTTGGCATTCTTCGCCAGAGCGTCGGTGAACGTCTTCGTATTGTTGATGGTATCTGTCAGTGGGCCGCGCGCATCCTTCACAAAGCCTTCCAACTGACCGAGCACCGAATTTGCGCGTGCAGCGATATCCTGCGCGGTTGCGAGAAGATTGTTGATTGAGGATGGGTCGGCATCAATGCGGGCAACACTGTCTACCTTCGCAGCCTCTGTCAGAAGATTGGGCTCATCGAGGCGGCCGCCCTTCAGCTCGATATAAGCCTGTCCTGTCAGCCCCTGAAAACCAAGAGTTGCTGCCGTTGAGCGAGTAATAGGCGTGGTCGCGTTGACGCGGGTCTTGACGATAACCATTTCGGGATTGGTTTCATCAAGATGCAGCGCCCGTACATCGCCAACCTTGATACCGTTGAACAGAACCTGGCTTCCGATCGAAAGGCCTGTGACTGAGCCTGGAATACGAACGTCAAGTTCCAGAGAATCGCGTGCTTCCCCAAAACGGGCGATCCAGAACACGAAAGCGAAAGCCAATAGGCTGACGATCAGCGTAAAGACACCCACCAGTACGTAATTGGCTTTAGTTTCCATATCTTATCCAGTCTGCAAGCGGCTGCCGGGCCGCCGTCTCGTTGGCGCCGACGGATCGATCTGACGCGCACGCTTGCCCCGAAAATAGGATTTAACCCACGGATCGTCCACCGTCAGCATGTCTTCAATAGTGCCGCTGACGAGCACCTTCTTGCCTCCAAGCACAGCAATCCGATCGCAGATTGCAAAAAGACTGTCGAGATCATGCGTGACCATATAAACGGTCAGCCCCATCGTATCCCGCAGATTGGCGATCAGGTCATCGAATTCGGCTGCACCAATGGGGTCCAGTCCCGATGTGGGCTCATCAAGAAACAAGATGTCCGGGTCCAAGGCCAGCGCGCGTGCCAGTGCAGCGCGCTTGATCATGCCGCCGGAGAGCTCGGATGGAAATTTTTCCGCTGTGTCCGGCTTCAAGCCGACCAGATCGATTTTCAGCCGCGCCAGCTCGTCCATCAGTTTCGGTGACAGGTCAAGATACTCGCGCATCGGAACCTGAATGTTTTCAAGAACGTTCAATGCTGAAAACAACGCCCCATGCTGAAACAGAACGCCCATGCGCATATCGATGGACATCTTTTCCAGCTCGTTCAACTGATCAATATTGCGGCCGAGTATCTCGATTTCCCCGGTCTGCTTTTTATTGAGACCAAGAATGGTTCGCATCAAGACGGATTTGCCCGAACCGGAAGGGCCGATAAAACCGAGCACCTCTCCCCGATAAATCTCAAGAGACAACTTGTCGAGCACCGTCTGGCGTCCGAACGAAACCGTTACGTCGCGTACCGAGATCATCGGCACGGCCGTCTGGCGAATGTCTTCATCCTGCGGTTGCGACCGATGGTCGATGCCGTTCTCCATAACCATTCTTTAGCTGAGCTTGGCTTCGGACTGAACCAGTGAACAGGATTGAGGGTTCAATTTTCTGTGCAACTGTGTCTCAAAGAACCCATTAAAAATAAAGAACATAAGCTGCATTTAAAAATTGATAGCCGCATAGAACATTGCGAACAGACCATCCACAACAATAACCACGAAGATTGCCTTCACAACGGAAGCAGTCACGCGGCGTCCTAGTGATTCCGCGCTGCCTCCAACCTTCATACCTTCTACCGAAGCGAGAATTCCGATGATCATCGCCATGAACGGGGCCTTGATAAGACCTGCAAAATAAGTGTTCAGCGCCACAGCGTCATGCAGGCGGCTGATGAAAGCATCTGGCGAAATATTGGAATAGAACCAGGCAACACCACCTGCCCCGATCAGCGCGGCGAGATCGGAGACGATGGTGAGCAATGGCAGCACTATGACCAGCGCCACGAGACGTGGAAAGACCAGAACGCCGACCGGATTGAGACCTATGACCGTAAGAGCGTCGGTCTCCTCACGCATTTTCATGGAGCCGATTTCGGCTGTAATGGCGCTTCCTGAGCGCCCCGCGATCATGATAGCCGTCAGAAGTACGCCGAGCTCACGCAACACCAGAATGCCGACCAGATCGACGACAAAGATTTCAGCGCCGAAATAGCGCAACTGAAACGCACCCTGCTGGGCAATGATTGCACCGACAATCGTCGACATCAGAATGATGATGGGAATTGCCCCCACCCCCATGCGGTCCATCTGCGTGACAATCGCAGCGAAGGGGATGCCGCTACCGCGTCCATATTTCAGCTGGGCTCCGCGGATGGTGGCACCAAGAATGTGCATCGCCATCTTGAAGTCACTACCCAAGGAAACAACGCCACCGCCCAGCGCGGCCAGAAATGAAATAAGGAAGAACGGTTTTTTCTGGCGTGGGACATCCAGGGTACGCTCGACGGCCTGCCCTACTTCCTCCATAAGAGGAACCCAGGATTGACGCACACCTTCCAGTTGCACTTCCACTTGCTGCGCGACAAGACGCTGCCGCAAACGCTCAATGAGCCAGGCGCCTGCCGTATCGAGACCGGACACGCCAGAAATATCAATGATCGTGGCTTCTCGCTTGTCCGCGTTCTCCAGGCGGCGCACCTTGTCATCGACAAGATTGACGCTCTGCGATACCCAGCGACCGTTCATCCGTATATGGCGCACGCCGTCGTGCTCCGCCAAATCAATCTTCGGCGCAGAGTTGTCGGTGGCTCTTGCTTTGTCGGCAGTGTCGGTCAACATGGCCTACCTCATATACGAGTCGTTGAACGACCGAAATACTGCGTCCCAGAGGGCATCTCTATGCACAATACCTTGAATATCACTGTAGAACGCTATCCCATCGCCGGAAAATTCACAATCTCCAGAGGCTCCAAGACAGAGGCCGCTGTTGTTGTGTGTGCGATCAGCAACGGTTCTCGTCAAGGGCGTGGCGAATGCGTTCCTTACGCACGCTATGGCGAGAGTATCGAAAGCGTAAGCGCCCAGATCGAGGCCGTCCGCTCCGCTATCGAGAACGGCGCGACGCGACAGGATATTCAGCGTTTGATGCCTGCTGGGGCTGCACGCAACGCAGTCGATTGCGCTCTATGGGACCTCGAAGCAAAGCAATCGGGCAAAAGCGTTGCCGATATGCTCGGTATGCCGCCACGCCCCCTCGAAACGGCAATCACCGTTTCGCTCGGCACGCCTTCCGAAATGGCGGAATCAGCGGCAAAAGTCGCCCATTATCCTCTTATCAAGGTGAAAATGGGCGGTGAAAACGATATAGAGAAAATCCGCGCCGTCGCAGATGCTGCTCCGAACAGCCGGATCATCATCGATGCGAACGAGGGATGGACAGCCGACAGTATTGCCGAGAACATGCGCGCCGCCGCAGCAGCAGGCGTCGTCCTTATTGAGCAGCCCTTGCCAGCCAACAACGATCAGATTCTCAGTGAAATCGAACGACCGGTCACTATATGCGCCGATGAGAGTGTTCATACGTCGGTGGGCCTTGAAGAACTTGCCAAACGCTATGACGCAGTCAACATCAAGCTCGATAAAGCGGGAGGGCTGACGGAAGGCCTCATCATGCGGGACAAGGCGATCGACCTGGGGCTTGAGATCATGGTCGGCTGCATGGTCGGCACGTCGCTCGGTATGGCGCCGGCAGTCCTGCTTGCCCAGAAAGCCAATGTGGTCGACCTAGATGGACCGCTGCTTCTGGCCCATGACCGTAATCCCGGCCTGCGTTATGAAGGCGCTCTGGTCTATCCGCCGGAAGCTGCCGTCTGGGGCTGATCTACGCGTTTATAGCTCTCGCTCCCTGTCCCGTTGACCGGAGCGAGCGCACTTTCAAAGATATCGGCGCAGGCATCCCAGGTGAATTGTTTGAGCACTGTTGCAGGCTCAAACGGCTCCATCTCCAGGGCGGCCAAGCATGCCTTGCCTAGGTCTTCGGAAAGAACGCCTGCACCGGTAACACCGACAACATCTCGTGATCCGGGGACCGGATAGGCTGCGACCGGCAGGCCGGATGCAATCGCTTCAAGCAAAACGAGACCGAACGTGTCCGTTCGGCTAGGAAAGACAAACACGTCGGCTGCGGCATAAGTCTGGGCCAGTGCTTCGCCTTCGCGTTTCCCGACGAACACCGCTTCTGGAAACCGCGTCTGCAGATCATTAAGGGAGGGGCCGTCTCCGACAATCAGCTTTGTGCCGGGAAGATCGAGTTCCAGAAATGCAGGCAGGTTCTTTTCTGACGCGACCCGTCCCACACAGATAAACACCGGTCGGGGCAATTCCTTCAGCACCTCGGGTCGGGGATAGAACAATGTCCGGTCGACACCGCGCGTCCAGAGATCCAGTTGCGTAAAGCCACGGGCCTTGAGGTCATCCAGTATGGATTGGGTAGGCACGAGCGTGTGCCGGGCTGCATTGTGGAAACGCCGAAGGAATGCGTAGGTCCAACTCGGAGGGACCGGAAAGCGTTCCTGCAGATATTCTGGAAACCGTGTGTGGAAACTCGTCGTGAAGGACCACCCCATTTTCATACAGGCACGCCGAGCCATAAATCCAAGTGGGCCTTCAGTTGCAATATGCACGAAATCCGGCTGCAGGGTTTTTAAGCGCCGCTTGAACGCGCCCGGTGTCGTCAAGGCCAGCCGGATTTCCGGGTATGTCGGACACGGAACTGATCTGTAGTCTAATGGGGATACGACAGTGACGTCATATCCCCGTTCAATCATCAGATCATGACACTTGGTCAACGTGCGCACGACGCCGTTGACTTGTGGATGCCAGGCGTCGGTGACGATGACGATTTTCTTCATCGGCGAAGGTTCGCCAATTCGCGAACGGGGCGCGGCAGTTGGATTATCCTGCCCTCGTCATACTCTTCGCTGTCGGAATTGACGCGTCCTGCCTTCGGGCGGTGGTCACGGCGTTCGGTCCATTCGACGAGTTCCATCCGACCGTCGAAATGTTCGATCACAGCGGTGCAGCTTTCCACCCAGTCGCCCGTGTTGATGTATTCGACGCCATTCATGCTTTCGATCGTCGCATGATGGATATGACCGCAGATCACTCCGTCGACACCAATACGCTGCGCTTCTTCAGAAACCACATTCTCGAACTGGCCGATAAAATTGACCGCCTTCTTGACCCGGAATTTCGCCCAAGCCGAAAATGACCAGTAGCGCAATCCGAAAAGCGAGCGGACACGGCTCATCACTGTGTTTATCCAGATTGCACTGTCATATGCCCAATCGCCGAGATAAGCGATGAAGCGAGCATTGCGGACAACTACATCGAACTGGTCGCCATGGATGACCAGAAACTTGCGACCGTCCGCCGTCTCATGAATCGCCCGGTTCATCACTTCGATGCCGCCGAAATGCGTTCCCTGGAAATTTCGCAGGAATTCGTCGTGGTTGCCGGCGATGTAGATGATATTGGCGCCCTTGCGGCTTTTGCGAAGCAGCTTCTGGACGACATCATTATGTTCCTGCGGCCAATGCCAATTGCGCCGCAGGCGCCATCCATCGACAATATCCCCTACGAGATAGATTGTCTCCGCTTCATGATAACGGAGAAAATCCAAAAGCAGTTCAGCCTGTGCTGCTTTTGAACCGAGATGCACATCCGAAATGAAGAGCGTTCGGAGTTTTCTGGGCTGTGGAGCATCTGCGCTCATTGGTTGTCCCCTTCAATGGCAACCTGATCTGAGCGCAGAAAACCCGATTCCTGTCACAGCGATATGACAGCTGTTTTTATGGTACCGTGAGCAACTTCACACAGCTTCGAACTATGTTTCAAGCTACGAGCTCCACCTTTGGACCAACATAACGCGATTGCGGACGAATGAGCTTGTTGGTCGCGATCTGCTCTCGGCAGTGAGCTATCCAGCCCATGGCTCTGCCCATTGCAAAGACGCAGGTGAATGCCTCGCGAGGGAAACCCAGTTGCTCAAGCAAAAGGGCGGTATAGAACTCGACATTGGTTTCGAGAGCCCGATCCGGCTTGTGGCGCCTGAGAATTGCTATGGCTGCCTTTTCCACCGCCTCCGCCAACTCAACCCGGTGTTTTCCACGCTCATGCCCAAGGGATTCTATACGCTTCAAGGCGCCTTTCAGGGCGTCGGCACGCGGGTCGCGCACACGATAGACCCGATGGCCGAAGCCCATCAACCTTTCTCCGTCGGCAATTGCCGATTCAAGCCACCACTCTGCGTTATCAGGCCTGCCAATGGCATCAAGCATATCGAGTACCGGCCCTGGAGCTCCACCGTGTAACGGCCCTTTCAACGCACTGATTGCGGCGAGCAGGGAAGAAGTCAGGCCGGCACGTGTCGATGCCACGACGCGGGCGGCGAATGTCGAGGCATTCAATCCATGATCGCAAACCGCCATGAGATAAGTATCCAGCCCGGCAACTTCCACTTCGTCAGGCATTCCGGCATTCATCATGCGGAGTATGTCCGCACTATGCGGCAGTGTGGGATCAGGGCGAATGGGGCGCCGCCCCTTTCGTTCACGCAAAATGGCGGTTGTGAAAACCGCCGGTGCGGCCATCAGATGCAAGGCGGCTGTCAAATCGTCCTCGTCCGGGATGCGCGCCATCAAGGCACGCAGTGCTTCCAGCGGCGACAATTCCATCAGTGCGTCATCAAGCGCATCCGTGTGATAAAATACCTGCAAGCGGGCTTCGCCGAGCGCCTTCTGAAGCTCTTCTCCTGTCGGGAGTTGTTCGAAGAATCCGTCCCACAAAAGTTCAATTCCATCTTCGACGCTGCTGTGGGGGACCAGATCATCCAGCGATCGACCGCGGATGACCAGCCTGCCTGCAAGCCCATCAACATCAGACAGCACGGTTTCGGCAGCAACCACATCTTCAAGTCCGCTATTCATGGTATTTCTCCTTGTTTGCCTTTCGACATTGGTTCCAAGTATAATTGACGTCAATCTTGATGAAATCGATCAATGTTGGGAGCAATAATGAACTGGCTCACAGCGGAGGAAGCGCTTTCCATTCTTCAGACAAAGCCGCAAACCCTTTATGCCAACGTCAGTCGCGGCCGCATTCGTTCCAAGCCGCTGCCCGACGACCCCAGACGCAGCCTCTACAGAACGGAGGACGTTCATCGATTGGCCGAGAGGCGTCCCGGTCGCAAAAGAGACAGCGTTGTTGCTGCCGATACTATTCGTTGGGGGCTTCCCATCATGCGTTCGGGCATTTCGACCATTGTCGACGGTCGCCTGCTCTATCGCGGTCGTGACGCGGCCGAACTGTCCGAAACAGCAACCCTGGAAGAAGTGGCCGCCCTGCTATGGCAGATGAATTTCGATACCAGTGCCAGCAGTCTCGACGAGACGAAGCTAAGCAGACATCAGTCACAATCTTCGCCGTTGGAAAGGCTGTTTACCGTCTTTGCCATTCAGGCAGCGAACGATTTGCCCAGTTCCGGACGTTCCACGGCAATCCTGCAGCAAGAGGCTTTCGCTCTGCTGCAGTTATTCCACAATACGATCCTTGACGTTCCCTCATCCAGCGCCCCTATGCATGAACGCGTTGCGTCAGCCTGGCAAAAGCCGCGGGCGAGCGATGTGATCCGGCGCGTACTGGTGCTTCTGGCTGATCATGAACTCAACGCATCAGCCTTTGCCACCCGCGTTGCGGCCTCGACAGGAGCGCCACTTTCCGCAGCAGTTCTTGCCGGGTTATCTACTTTGATCGGCCCGCGACATGGACGTGCCGCAACTGCCGCAACGACAATTATCGCACAAGCCCGTCAGATAGGCGCCGAAGCCACCATCAAGGACCTGCTCAGGCAAGGTGCCCAATTTCATTTGTTCGGCCATCCGCTTTACGGCGAAACCGGGGATATCCGTGCTTCCGCCCTGCTGAAACATCTGGAACTGCCCGCGCCTTATCGCGATCTTGAACAGAGCGCTGCAGATATTCTTGGTGAGAAACCGAATGTCGATTTCGCCCTCGCCGCAGTGACTGAAATCTATGGACTGCCGTCGGATGCGCCACTGTTGTTGTTTGCGCTCGCGCGCATCGCAGGTTGGCTCGCTCATGCGCTGGAACAGGCGGATAGTGGATCGCTGATACGGCCAAGGGCAGAGTTTACGCCTCCGCTTGAATAGCGGAACTCACTAAATTTTGTTCTCGAGTAACACGGTTTCTGACCTAAAAGGTGGACATATGAGCCGATGAACCAGAATCCGGTTGATCAGACTGCTTGCTTGGTGGCATGTCTTGAAAACTGAACGAATTGCGAGGACGAAGCCGTGGATTTGGGCCTGAAAGGTCGAAAAGCAATTGTGTGCGCTTCCAGCAAGGGGCTCGGACGAGCCTGTGCAGAGGCACTCGCCGAGGCCGGGTGCGACCTGGTTCTCAATGGGCGAAATGAGCAAACCCTCGCAGAAACCGCGAAAGCAATTCGGCAGGCATTTAATGTAAGGGTTGACGCTGTTGCCGCGGATGTATCCACCGCTGAAGGACAGGCTGAACTGCTTTCCGCCTGTCCTGCGCCTGACATTCTCGTCAACAATAACGGCGGGCCGGCCTTTAAGGATTTCCGCCTTCTCGACCGCGATGCGATCCTTCAAGGTGTAACGCAGAATATGGTTACTCCTCTGGAGTTGATCAAAGCCGTGATCGACGGAATGGTCGAGCGCCGGTTCGGTCGTATCGTCAACATCACATCGACGTCTGTATACGCGCCTATTCCTGGCCTCGATCTTTCATCCGGGGCTCGCGCCGGTCTCACCGCGTTTCTCGCCGGTGTCGCCCGTACGGTCGCAGCCTCCAACGTGACGATCAACAACATTCTCCCCGGCGCTTTCGACACAGACCGGCTTCGCAGCGGCTTTGCATTTTCCGCCCAGAAGAATGGCACAACGCCCGATGCGGAAGCTGCGAAGCGAGCGTCGGCAATTCCTGCCGGGCGAATTGGCCAGCCAAAGGAGTTCGGGCAGGCATGCGCCTTCCTTTGCTCGGAACATTCCGGGTTCATTACCGGGCAGAATCTCGTTATCGATGGCGGCGCTTATCAGAGTGCGTTTTAACAGCACCAAACGATAGATCTGCAAATTTGGAAAAACTCATTCTCGAAAACGGGCCTACTGAGACTTGAGCCGATAGACTAAGAACAATAATGGCCCAGCGTGCGGAAGTTGTGAGCGAAAGCTGCGTGCAGAAACGGGATGTCACCGTTTCGTCCGCGTGCAAACAAGCTTTTGCCCTGCACAAAAGATTTTGGAAAGCGATGCGACCATGACCAAGAAAACACCTTCCACTTCCCGTTCGGATTTCGATGAAGCAGCCTTGTTCTTTCACCGTTATCCGAAGCCCGGAAAGCTGGAAATTCAGGCGACAAAGCCCCTTGGCAACCAGCGAGATCTGGCGCTCGCCTATTCGCCCGGTGTAGCCGCTCCCTGCCTCGCGATCCACGAAGACCCTGCAACGGCTGCCGAATACACCGCCCGGGGGAACCTCGTCGCCGTCGTATCGAACGGCACGGCGGTTCTTGGCCTTGGCAATATCGGTGCACTTGCTTCCAAGCCGGTCATGGAAGGCAAGGCCGTCCTTTTCAAAAAGTTTGCCGATATCGACGTGTTCGATATCGAAATCGACGCGCACGAAATCGATCGCATCGTCGATGTAGTCGCTGCCTTGGAGCCAACTTTCGGCGGTATCAATCTTGAAGATATCAAGGCTCCCGAGTGCTTCGAAGTTGAAGAGCAGCTTCGCGCAAAAATGAACATCCCTGTCTTCCATGACGACCAGCACGGCACGGCGATTATCGTCGCTTCCGCAGTGCTGAACGGCCTGGAACTCGCTGGCAAGAAAATCAGCGATGCCAAGATTGTCACCTCCGGAGCAGGTGCAGCGGCTCTTGCCTGCCTTAATCTGCTCGTCAATCTCGGTGCAAAGCGCGAAAACATCTGGGTCTGCGATCTCGAAGGTGTCGTCTACGAAGGCCGTAACACGCTGATGGATCGCTGGAAGGAAGTTTACGCGCAAAAGACCGACGCGCGCGTTCTGGCAGACGTTATCGGCGGAGCCGATGTTTTCCTCGGCCTTTCGGCCGCTGGCGTGCTAAAGCCCGAACTTCTCAAGCAGATGGCCGAAAAGCCTCTTATCATGGCACTCGCCAACCCGAAGCCGGAAATTATGCCGGAAGAGGCCCGTGCTGCCCGCGCCGACGCCATGATCTGCACCGGACGTTCGGATTATCCGAACCAGGTCAACAACGTCCTCTGCTTCCCTTATATCTTCCGTGGCGCGCTCGATGTCGGTGCCACTGCAATCAACGAGGAAATGAA
Source organism: Brucella sp. IR068 (assembly GCF_049065885.1). Classification (NCBI taxonomy): domain Bacteria; kingdom Pseudomonadati; phylum Pseudomonadota; class Alphaproteobacteria; order Hyphomicrobiales; family Brucellaceae; genus Brucella; species Brucella sp. IR068. The sequence continues at coordinate 55,923 of NZ_JBAKHE010000009.1, forward strand.
GCTCGCGGCGGTTCGCGCGATTGCTGCGCTCGCCCGCGAAGAGCCTTCCGATGTCGCCGCACGCGCTTATTCCGGCGATACGCCCACTTTCGGACCCGACTATATCATCCCCTCGCCATTCGATCAGCGCCTGATTCTCCGCATCGCCCCGGCAGTGGCCAAGGCCGCCATGGAAACAGGCGTGGCGACCCGCCCGATCGAAGACATGGAAGCTTATCTCGATCGCCTCAATCGCTTCGTTTTCCGGTCTGGCCTCATCATGAAGCCAGTCTTTGCCGCAGCGCGTGCACAGGAAAAGCCGAAGCGCGTAATTTATGCCGATGGCGAAGATGAACGCGTGTTGCGTGCAGCCCAGGTTGTGATCGAAGAGCGCGTCGCCGCTCCGATCCTCGTCGGTCGTCCACAGGTTATCGAAACGCGCCTGCGCCGCTACGGCCTGAAAATCCGTCCGGGAACGGATTTCGAACTCATCAATCCCGAAGACGACCCGCGCTATCGCGACTACGTCGATCTCTATCTGTCCTATACTGGCAGACAGGGCGTCACGCCGGAAGCCGCGCGCACCATCGTACGTACGAATTCAACCGCGATTGCCGCCCTGGCCGTCATGCGTGACGAAGCAGACGCCATGATCTGCGGTCTTGAAGGCCGCTTCGAACGCCACCTTCGTGTCGTGCGCCAGATTATCGGCAAGGTTCCCGGCATCCGCGACTATTCCGCTTTGAGCCTGCTCATCTCCCAGCGCGGCGCGCTGTTCCTCACAGACACTTATGTCAACGTCGAACCGAGCGCGAACGAAGTCGCCGAAATGGCAATTCTTGCCGCCAAAGAAATCAGCCGCTTCGGTATCGAGCCGAAAGCGGCGCTGGTGTCGCATTCGAATTTCGGATCGAAAGAATCAGCAAGCGCGGAAAAAATGCGTGAAGCAGCCGCAATTCTCGCCGAAAAGGCGCCGGAACTTGAGTCCGACGGTGAAATGCATGGCGATTCGGCACTCTCGCAGGCCCTTCGCGACCGCGTTTTCCCGAACTCGCGTCTGAAAGGTGAAGCCAACCTTCTCGTCTTCCCGAACCTCGACGCTGCAAACATTACGCTGAATGTGGTCAAGATGGTTACAGACGCGCTGCATGTGGGGCCAATTCTGCTCGGAGCAGCTCGACCAGCTCATATTCTGACCCCTTCCGTCACCTCACGTGGCGTTGTCAACATGACCGCGCTGGCAGTGGTTGAGGCTTTGCAGAAATCCGGAGAAACCCTTCGTAAAAGAGGTTGATCATCTAAAACTAAGTTAGAATTACTTAATATAGGTATAGTTGGTGGCGAGTATATTTAGGTATACTCGCCATTAATATTTAATTTACTATATTCTTCAAACATGTTTTCATCGCTAACACGAGGAAATCATGTCTATTATTTCACAGTGTTCTAATAGAAATTTGTTTTACTCAGTACTTTTGATAATTTCGGGAGCGTTGGCCGGCTGTACGACGGTACCTCCCGCAGAATTGTGCTCACCCAAAGAACAAAAGCAGCTTAGAAAGCAACTTCTCGTTACCCAGTCACTTCTGGATCGAAACGAAACCAATCTCTCGGTTTTGCGAAAGACAGCAACTCAGGATCGTTGCCTGGGAAGTTTATTTGCTCCAGCGGCAAAATCAGCCCAGTGCACCAAATTGCTGACAAAGATGGATCGGCTGACAGCGGAAACAAGAACTTTGCACGAGCGCGTTCACGAGTTGAATATGGCACTTGCCGGACGCCCGTCACCGTCCAAGCATGTCAAATCATGCAAAGCCTCCTGGGTCGTCGTCCCCAAGAAAGTTCAGCCTAAAGCTGCCCACATTCCGCAGCGGAAGATCAAGACCCCCGCCAGGCCGATCACCAAATCCGTCGCCACGGTTACATTACCGGTCTATGAAACGCCCGCTCCCGTCAAAGCCGAGGAAGTGAACTACAAGCCCTCCCCGATAACGCAAACGTCAAACGCACCGACCTATGTTGCGCCAGTCACATCCACCCCGCCTGCTGAGCGCGCCTATACCGCAAACACAAAAGTCAGGGTCGTCGGCTCAGAGTTCTTTCCGGACCAATCAGCACTAGCAAGTCAGCCAACTCCGGACCATGCGCCTGCCCCGTGAGTGCCAGGCGTAGCGGCATGAAAAGATTCTTGCCCTTGCGACCCGTTGCTCCCTTCACGGAATCAGCCCAGATTTTCCAGGTTTGATGATCCCAGGGCGCTGGCGGCAGGAGAGTGAAAGCCTCTCTGAGGAAAGCGCAATCGTCTTCCGAGAAATCCGGCGTTTCTGGCAACTCGCCATCAACGATAGACCACCAATGAGCCGCATCCTTGAAGCGGTCGAGATTCCCCCGTACCGCGAGCCAGAAGGGTTCGGCCTTGTCGCCGGAAATACCCAATGCCGCCAAGCGCAACTTGGCTTCTGAAAACGGCATCTCGTGCAGCAGGGCGCGATTGAGTGTATCGAGTTCGGCGGGGTCAAATTTCGCCGACGACTTCGATATCGAAGCCAGATCGAATCGCTCAGCCAGGCTTTCCATATTTGCGGAAGCCGAGACACTTTCCGATGTGCCTATCAGAACAGCAAGCGAAGCTACGGCCATAGGCTCGAATCCAGCTTCGCGCAACGATCCTACCGATAGAGCCCCGGTTCTCTTTGAAAGCCCCTCGCCTGAAATCGTTGTCAGCAGATTGTGATGACCAAAAACGGGCGCTTTGGCACCAAGAGCTTCGAAAATCGCGATCTGCACACCCGTATTGGTCACGTGGTCATCACCACGAATAATGTGGGTGATGCCGAGATCTATGTCATCGACTACAGACGGCAGCGTATAGAGGTAGGTGCCATCCTCGCGCACCAGTACCGGATCGGACATCGAGGCAAGATCCACCGTCTGCGGGCCGCGGACCAGATCGTCCCAATGCACCTCAGTACGCTTGGTGTTAAAAGGATCGGCATCGAAATTTGGCAGCAGGAAACGCCAATGCGGCTTGCGCCCCTCGGCTTGGAAGGCTGCTTTCTCTTCGTCCGTGAGCTTCAAGCCCTCGCGGCCATAAACGGGTGGCAAGCGACGCGCGAGGCGAAGCTTACGACGACGCTCCAGCTCATCCGCCGTTTCGTAGCAGGCATAAAGCAACCCGGCCTGTTTCAGCTTTTCGACCGCCCTGCCATAAACATCGAAACGTTTCGACTGATATTCCACGCGATCCGGTTTGACGCCCAGCCAATCAAGATCGACTGCAATTGCCTGCGCATACTCGTCCCTGGAGCGTTCAACATCAGTGTCGTCATAGCGCAGAATGAACTTGCCGCCATTCTTCTGCGCAAAAAGCCAGTTTGACAGCGCTGTACGCGTATTGCCAATATGAATATAGCCCGTTGGCGACGGAGCAAAACGAACGGTCACAGTCATTCTATTGTCTTTCAGCGGTCGCGGAAGCGGTTCGTTATAGGGTAGCGGCGATCGCGTCCGAAATTCTTCTTGGTAATTTTTACACCAGGTGCCGACTGACGGCGCTTGTATTCAGCCAGATAGAGCAGATGTTCAATCCGTTGGACTGTTTCGAGCGGATGCCCTCGTGCAGCGATCTCGGTGTTGCTCATTTCGTTTTCGACAAGGCATTCAAGGATGTCGTCCAGAACCGGGTAAGGCGGCAGACTATCCTGATCGGTCTGGTTTTCGCGCAGTTCGGCCGATGGCGCCTTGGAAATGATATTTTGCGGGATCACTTCTCCTGATGGTCCAAGCGCACCAGTCGGCACATGGTTGTTACGCCATTCCGACATTGCATAGACCTGCATCTTGTAGACGTCCTTGATCGGGTTGAACCCGCCGTTCATGTCGCCATAAAGCGTAGCATAGCCCACCGACATTTCGGACTTGTTGCCCGTGGTAACAACCATCGAACCGAACTTGTTCGAAACCGCCATTAAAATGGTCCCGCGTGCGCGGCTCTGCAGGTTTTCTTCTGTGACACCGCTTTCGGTTCCCGAGAACAGCGGATGCAACGCTTCAAGAAAGCCTTCGACCGGTGCAGCGATCGGCACAACATCGTAACGAACACCGAGCGCTTTTGCACAGTCAGCTGCGTCTTTCAGCGATTCGTCGGATGTATAGCGGTAAGGCAGCATGATGCAGCGCACGCGATCCTTGCCCAGGGCGTCTACACCCAGTGCCGCACAGATCGCCGAGTCGATACCGCCCGAAAGCCCAAGCACCACATCCTTGAAACCATTCTTGTTCACATAATCCCGCAAACCGAGCATGCAGGCGGAATAATCAGCTTCGAGTCCTTCTGGAAGATTAGCTTTCTCGCCCTCTTCGCAGCGCCAGCCATCATTGTTCCTATGCCATACGGTGAGTACGATTTGCACCGCAAACTGCGGCATTTGCAAACAGAGCGACCGGTCAGCGTTGAAGGCGAACGATCCACCATCGAAGACCAACTCATCCTGCCCGCCGACCTGATTGGCATAGACCATCGGCAATTCGGTTTCGATCACCTGCTTGAGAACCACCTGATGACGCCGATCCATCTTGGCGCGGTGATAGGGCGAACCATTCGGCACAAGCAAGATCTCCGCCCCGCTCTCCGCCAGCGTTTCAGCTACACCGAGTTCACCCCAAATGTCTTCACAGATCGGTATTCCGATGCGAACGCCACGGAAGTTGACCGGGCCCGGCATCGGCCCGGACTGAAATACCCGCTTCTCGTCAAACTCGCCATAATTCGGCAGATCCACCTTGAACCGTTCCGCAATAACCTCGCCGCCATCCAGAACGGCAATGGAGTTATGCAGACCACTTTCACGACTGAGCGGCGTACCAATAATGACGCCCGGCCCTCCGTCAGCGGTGTCGTTCGCCAGATCACGAACAGCCTTTTCGCACGCAGCAAGAAAAGATGGTTTCAGAACCAGATCTTCCGGCGGATATCCTGAGATGAACAATTCCGTAAAAAGAATGAGATCGGCTTGCATTCTGGCGGCTTCAGCGCGCGCGGCACGTGCCTTTGCCAGATTTCCGGCGATATCACCCATGACGGGATTGAGTTGCGCAACGGCAATACGGAGCATGGCGAGATTCTCGTGAGAGGCTAACATGTCCAAGCTTTAGCGCGCTTGGGCAAGCAAATGCAACGGATGCAATCAATCAACGCTTTGTTTGTCAGGCCAGATAGGTATTGGCGAGAATGTAGCCCCAGACGGCAACGACGAACACAATGGAAATCAGGACAGCGAGCGACCCGCAGTCCTTTGCAATCTGGATCTCCTTGTGAAAATCCCGGGAAACGGCATCGCAAGTTGCCTCGATACCGGTGTTCAATACTTCCACGAGGAGAAGAAACAGGATCGAGCCGACCATGAAGAGGAAAGTGAGCCAGGTCGGCGCAAGAAAATACGCCACCGGCAACGATAGGAGAAACAGCACCAATTCCTGTTGGACGGCCTTTTCATGTCCCGCGAGATATTTCAGTGCCCGCATGGAGTTCAGAAAAGCCAGAAAAATGCGCTGCATGAATACCCCCAATATGATCGGTCACGGCAATCAATAGGCGAGTTTTCCTGAAAAGCAACAGGGCGGAGATCGAAATCGCTACGTTAGCTGCCCACAGGCGTGCATCTTCGATGTTGTTCTGATTACATAAGTCATTACATCTAAACAGGGATAATATAATCAACTAATAGCGACCGATCATCAAAATAATTGCCGGAATATTTTTGGATTATATCAAAACTACAAAGTTTCGTATGTATTGAATGTCAACTTCAAGGAAAGATTTATGTTTAAAAGAGCATTATTTCTTACATTCGTTTCCACATTGACGATTCTTTCCGTCGAAAAAAGCTACTCCAATGAAGGGCAGCAATTCGGCGACAGCAAATCACAATCCTGCATGAAATACGCCACCATACAGTGCAAACCTTTCGAGAAAAGTCCCATTCATGCACAATGTATAGATCAAAAATACAATGAATGCATGAGCAAGTAATTTTAATAGTATTTAGAAGATAATAATGGATGTGCGTTTTGATGCTCAAAATCAAAACGCACTATCTTTGCAGGATCAGGCGATTTCCGCCAGTTGGGCAGTTCCAGCATCGCGCTCCTTCTTGAGGAGTTCAGCCAGCAGAAACGCCAGTTCCAGCGCCTGATCGGCGTTCAAACGTGGGTCGCAATGCGTATGGTAGCGATCATGCAGATCCTCGGCCGAGATCGCACGTGCGCCGCCTGTGCATTCCGTTACGTTCTTACCGGTCATTTCGACATGGATGCCGCCCGGATGCGTGCCTTCGGCACGATGGATCGCGAAGAAAGATTCCACTTCCTTGAGGATACGGTCGAACGGACGGGTCTTGTAGCCGCCAGCGGTGATCGTGTTGCCGTGCATGGGGTCGCATGACCATACGACCTTACGGCCTTCCTTCTCGACAGCACGAATAAGCTGCGGCAGGTGATCGCCGACCTTATCGTAGCCAAAGCGCGCAATCAGCGTCAGGCGACCTGCTTCATTTTCGGGATTCAGAAGATCGATCAGGCGGATAAGATCATCCGGCTGCAAAGACGGGCCGCATTTGAGACCGAGCGGATTCTTGATGCCGCGACAGTATTCAATATGCGCGTGATCGGCCTGGCGGGTGCGGTCGCCGATCCAGATCATGTGACCGGACGTGCCATACCAATCGCCAGAGGTCGAGTCGACACGGGTCAGCGCTTCCTCATACCCAAGAAGCAGCGCTTCATGGCTGGTGTAGAAATCGGTTTCGCGCAACGAATGATTGCTGTCAGCCGTAATCCCGATTGCACGCATGAAGTTCATGGTTTCGGAAATACGCTGGGCCAAAGCTGCATAGCGTTCTGCCTGTGGGCTTTTGCCGACAAAGCCGAGCATCCACTGGTGAACGTTCTCCAGATTTGCGTAGCCGCCCTGAGCGAAAGCGCGCAGCAGATTGAGCGTCGCCGCCGACTGACGGTATGCCATGTCCTGCCGCTGAGGATCGGGTGTGCGCGAAGCTGAATCAAATTCGATACCGTTGATGATGTCACCACGGTAAGATGGCAGTTCTACGCCATTCAGCGTTTCCATGTCGGACGAACGCGGCTTGGCGAACTGACCGGCGATACGGCCAACCTTCACAACAGGCTTCGATGCGCCAAATGTAAGCACGACGGCCATCTGAAGGAATACACGGAAAAAGTCGCGGATATTGTCTGCGCCGTGTTCCGCAAAACTTTCGGCGCAATCACCGCCCTGAAGCAGAAATGCCTTGCCTTCCGCAACCTCGGCCAACTGCTGCTTGAGCTTGCGCGCTTCACCTGCAAAAACCAGCGGCGGATAGGTGCGAAGACGGGCCTCAACGTCGTTCAGAGCCTGTGCGTCCGGATAAAACGGCACTTGCTTGATCGGCTTGCTTCTCCAGGAATGCGGGGTCCAGTTCTTCGTCATTTGAGCACCTGTTTGCTTCTATCCGCTCGATTTCTCTCGGATTATATCCTCCTTGCACGAAAGCCGGAATTCCTTAACGGACAGCCCCATCTGACAAAGATGACAGCATATCCCGGAAAACCGGCGTGCGTGATCGCGCTGATATAATGCAGGCTGAAACTTTATGCCAGCAATATTCGTTAACCGAAGAAACCGGCTGCGAAAGATTTATCCGGCGACTTTCTCACCATGTACAACCCGATAGGTCGGCTTGTACATGGTGACCAGTTCTTCGGCCGCAGTCGGATGAACCGCCATCGTGCGATCGAAGTCATCCTTGGTCGCGCCAGCCTTGAGCGAAATGCCCAGAAGCTGGGCCATCTCACCAGCATCCGGCCCCATGATATGGGCTCCGATCACACGGCGGCTTACTGCATCCACGATGAGCTTCATCAGCATTTTCTCGTTTCGACCGGAAAGCGTGTTCTTCATCGGACGGAACAGTGCTCTGTAGACTTCAAGCTCCGGATACTTCTTCGCAGCCTCATCTTCGGGCAGGCCGACAGTACCGATTTCCGGCTGCGAGAAGACGGCCGTCGCGATCAGTTCATGATCCGGCTTCGTCGGATTGTCCTTGAAGGCTGTCTCGAGAAAGCACATTGCTTCATGGATTGCCACGGGCGTCAGCTGGACACGGTTCGTGACGTCGCCCACTGCCCATATATTCGCGATATTGGTGCGTGAATAATCGTCCACAAGAATGGCACCCAGCTCATCCGTCTTTACACCAGCCCTCTCCAGGCCGAGACCAGTCGTGTTGGCTTTGCGCCCGATAGCCATCATTGCCTGACCGACTTCCAACCTGTCGCCGTTATTCAGCGAAATCTTCAGGTTGCCGTCGGACTGCTTCTCGATTTTCTCGAAAACCGCTTCGCAAATGATACGGATGCCCTTTGCTTCCATGGTTTCGTGCAAGAGATGGCGCAAGTCGGGATCGAAACGGGAGAGAATCTCCTTGCCGCGATAGACGAGCGTGGTCTCGACGCCAAGACCATGGAATATGTTCGCGAACTCAACAGCGATATAACCGCCACCTGCGATGGCGATCGCTTTCGGCAGCTCGGCGAGATGGAACGCTTCATTGGAACTGATGCAATATTCATGGCCCGGCATGGTTTCCGGCATCGTGGGGTGGCCGCCCGTCGCAATCAATATCTGGTCGGTCGTTATGCGGCGACCCTCCGCCTTCAGTTCGACGGTATGCTCATCGATCAATTCAGCACGGCTGGCGAAAATCTCGACTTCAGAATTCTGGAGCCCCTTGGTGTAGAGCCCCTCTAGCCGTGCAATCTCCTTGTCCTTGGCATCGATCAGCTTTTTCCAGTCGAATGCCGATGCGCCCACATTCCAGCCATAGCCAGCAGCATCTTCGAAATGTTCGGGGAACTGCGAGGCATAGACAAAAAGCTTCTTCGGGACACACCCACGGATAACGCAAGTTCCGCCCATGCGATACTCTTCAGCAAGGGCGACTTTCTTACCCATCGCTCCGGCAAGGCGGGCAGCCCGGACCCCGCCGGACCCGCCGCCGATAACAAAAAGATCATAATCGAAGCCGGACATGGGATTCTCCAAAAAACATTAGGTTGGCCGATATGTAGGCAAAAGAAAAAGCCCGGCCAAGTGACCGGGCTTTCAAATTCCCTGTTATCGCTAAAATTACTGCTGTGCAGGCTGCGCCGGAGCGGCAGCGGCGCCGGCCTGTGCGGCCAGAACTTCTGCCACGCTGGTTGCCAGATCCCGGGCGATGCCGTTCTGCCAGATATTGGCGGCCTTGACGACTTCACGTGTTACAATCGGGCCTTCCGACAAAAGCTTCTTGCCTGCAGACGACGTATAGAATGCTGCGATAGCCTTCAGTTCGTCTTCCGAAAAAGCCTTTGCGTAAGCGCGAGCGGATTCGGTTTCGAGATCTGCGCGGCGGGAAGCAAGAGCCAAAGCCTTGTCATCGACTGTCTTGGTGATGAGGGCTTCCAGATTCGGGTCCTTCTGAATCAGCTCGCCCTTCAGGGAGCGCGCCGCATTCGGAAGAATTTCGTCGAACTGCTCGGTGGCATTAATTGCAGAAATAGCAGCGCGGGCAGCTTCCAGATGGGCTTCAGAGATTTCCTGTGCCGATGCTGCGTGAATGCCCGACATCAGTACGAGCGCGGAAAACGGTGCAATCAGACGGCGAAAGCCAGTTGCCGGGATCATAAGTCAGTACTCCGTTCAATCAGTTCAAGACCGGTTCATGGTGCGGATGCCGTCGTTGCCGGCAATCACTGCCGCACGCGCGAGTCCGATGAAAAGTCCGTGCTCGACAACGCCTGGAATTGCGAAGAGAGCGTCAGATAGTGTCTTTGGATCGGGAATGCGGCCAAAAGATGCATCCACGATATAATGCCCACCATCTGTTACGAAGGGTGAGCCATCTTTTAAACGCAGTGCCAGCGGGCCTGCAAGGCCACACTTTGCAGCTGCTTCCTCGATAGCGCGGAAGGTCGCGCCAAGACCGAAGCGGTTGACTTCCACTGGCAGAGGAAAACGTCCGAGCGTCTCGACCACCTTGGAGCTGTCGGCAATGACGATCATTGCATCAGAGGCGGCAGCAACGATCTTTTCACGAAGAAGCGCCCCACCGCCACCCTTGATGAGCGAGAGATTGGTATCGACTTCGTCCGCACCGTCAACCGTGAGATCGAGATGGGGCGTTTCGTCAAGCGTTGTAAGCGGAACTCCGAGTTCCTCACAAAGCTTGGCGGTACGTTCGGAAGTGGGCACGCCAATGATCTTGAAGCCACCACTTACCTTTTCAGCAAGCAGTCGCACAAACTCCTCGGCAGTTGAACCGGTACCAATTCCCAGACGCATTCCGTCCTTGACGTGTGTGAGTGCTTCTGCGGCGGCTGCAATTTTTAACTTGCGAGCTTCATCCATACCAAGTTCCCCGAAATCCCAGCGGATTCTCATTGTCATCCGGTTCGCCTCTAGCATGCGGGCGCGGCGCAACAAAGCTTCTATTCGAACTATGACGCAGAATTTCGGATTTTAAGCAAATCTGATCGCGAGGTTGAGCCGAGGACGACAATCAGATAGGAGTTCTCTATTCCCTATTTTCACATACGAGAAGCTAATGTCTGCTGCTAATCCCAAGCCCATCATCGTTTTCGATCTCGACGGAACCATCGTCGATACAGCACCAGACCTTCTCGATAGCCTCAATCACTGCCTGGCGATATCCGGACTGAAAACAGCCGACCGTGAATCGTTGCGCAGATTCGTGGGACAAGGCGGACGCGTCATGATCGAACGCGCATTCGCCGCGCAGCAGAAACAGGCAGACGAAGCGCAACTCGATAACCTCGTAGAAGAGTTCCGGGAGCATTATGCGAATAATATGCCGGGGCATTCCACTTTCTTTCCAGGCGTACTGGAGGCAATGGACCGCTTCTCCGCGAGCGGTTACGAACTGGCGGTCTGCACGAACAAATTCGAGGCCCTGTCGGTAAAACTCCTGACTTCGATGGGCGAAGCCACGCGATTTGCAGCGATCTGCGGGGCAGATACATTCGCTTATCGCAAGCCTGACCCGCGTCACCTTACTGACACCATCGCACGTGCAGGCGGCAATCGCGAACGGGCCATAATGGTTGGCGACAGCCGCACCGACATCGACACTGCGAAAGCGGCTGGCATCCCCGTTGTTGCCGTCGATTTCGGATATACTGATCTGCCCGTGCAGCATTATGGTCCTAGCCGCGTCATCTCGCATTTTGACGAGTTCACTCTCGAAATGGCTGGCGAACTCATCGCTGCCGTAACTGATCCAGTGTAACGGGAAGCAGAAAATGTCTACGCTGCGGATTCTAGTATCGGGCGCGATTTTCTTAGCCGCATTATCAACGGCGTCTGCGAATGATGGATCGCCGGGTTTGCCCGGCGTGCACCCGCAAAAACCAATAGTGTCCGCTCCACCACCCGCTCCCGAACCGGATCAGGCACAAAGCGGCAACTGGAGAAATTTTCGTGTTGGTAACACCGACGTGTCGATTTCGGGCAGCATTAGCGTCGATGTCGGCACCGGAAACAGTCGCTCGTCCCGTCGCTAATTTCGGGAAGCTCGGGCCAGCGCCGACAGGACGGCTGGCAGTTGAGCGGGCAAATCTTCGGCGATAAGCCCATGACCGAAACGGCGGGCTGCGTCGGCATGTATCCACACAGCAGCACAGGCTGCCGCGAATGCGGGCATGCCCTGCGCAAGCAGGCCGCATACAATTCCGGTCAAAACATCGCCTGATCCTGCCGTTGCGAGCAAAGGAGTTCCATTGGCGTTGACCACGGCCACCCCGCCCGGTTCCGCAATCACGCTATCAGGCCCTTTATATACAATGATAGCGTTGGCGCGCCTTGCCGCCTCACGCGCCTTTTCAATCTTCGAGACCGCAGCCTTTGCAATATCGGGAAAAAGCCGTCGAAATTCACCTTCATGTGGTGTCAGCACAAGTGCAGACCGGGCATCCTGCCGGCGATCGAAAAGCTCATTTGGGTCCTGCTCAAAGGCCGTAATTCCGTCAGCATCGAGGACCAGTCCGTGGCACCCCTCTAGTCCGCCAGCGGCGAGAAATAGTGCGTGCTCACGCGCAAATGCTGGATTCCCGTAGCCCGGACCGAGGACCGCCGCTCCAACCTTGCGCTCGGCGAAAAACTGCCGAACATCCTTCAAGCTGCGGGTTTCGCGAACCATGATGCTGGTCAGATTGGCAGCATTAATCGCCATCGCATCGGGCGGAGATAAAAGCGTAACCGCCCCTGCCCCAATGCGTGCTGCGGCGAGAGCCGAGAGACGCGCAGCGCCAGTCGAATGAGGGCCACCCGAAAACACGGCTGCGTGGCCGCGACTATATTTATAAGTTTCAACGCCCAGCACAGGAAGGGCACCTTCCCAAAGCTCGGGCGCATTTTCAAAAGTATGGGGCTCGATGGCTGCAAGTATATGATCGGGAATGCCGATATCCGCGACGTGAAGCACCCCGCAATGCGCCCTTCCCGGCTGCAGCAGATGGCCGGGCTTCTTTCGAAAAAAAGTAACTGTGGCGCGCGCCCGGATCGCTGTTCCCAGAACCTCTCCGGTCTCACCCGATATGCCACTCGGCAAATCAACAGCCACCACCGGTACGTCCGAACTGTTCAGCGCATCAATCGCAACGGCTTCGGACCCATGAATATCGCGGGCGAGCCCGGCACCGAATAAAGCATCGATCACGCCCCCAAAACTGACGGCTGAAAACTCACCCAGATTCGAGACAGGCCCCTTGTAAAAAAGCGATGCGCGCATGGCATCCGAACCTTTTTGCGGAGGAGCCGATGCAAAACACATGACCTCCAGACCGGCTTCCAGCAGAAGTTGGGCCGCGACATAGCCGTCACCACCGTTATTGCCGGGTCCGCACAGAACCGCGACCGGCGAATTGCGGGCGAACATCCCCTGCGCAACCTCCGCGACGGCGCGTCCTGCCACCAACATCAGCGAAAAGCCATCCTTGATACCAGCCTTTATCGTCTGGCGATCCGCTTCTGCCATTTCCTGCGGGGTCAGCAACTCGTACATCGCGTACCTTTTGAACATGGGTGATTGGAGTGATTAAATACGCGGCAGCGGGCTTTATGCAAGCTTGCCTTCTTTTAAGGCGAAATGGCTATTTTTTAGCCAGAAGGCCCAGTTGATAGAACCGCTTTTCTTGCGCGCCGCCAGAGTGGCGCTTGCACTAGCATCATGATTAGTGCCAATCTGCCTCCAGATGAAGGAAGTGGGAGAAAATTTTCACACCCCATTCAAACTGGCACAGTTCATGCTTCTCTATGGGTGAAGCGGGCACAATGCTCATTTCCGAAGAAGAGCGGAGACCATTCTCTGATGAAAAAGATCGAAGCCATCATAAAGCCCTTCAAGCTGGATGAAGTGAAGGAAGCCCTTCAGGAAGTCGGCTTGCAGGGGATCACTGTCATCGAAGCCAAGGGCTTTGGACGACAGAAGGGTCATACCGAGCTTTACCGCGGCGCCGAATATGTCGTCGACTTTCTTCCCAAGGTGAAAGTTGAAGTCATCGTCGCAGACGAAACCGTGGACAGCGCTATTGAAGCCATCCGCAAGGCTGCCCAGACGGGACGCATCGGCGATGGCAAGATTTTCGTCTCCAACATCGAAGAAGTTATCCGTATCCGTACCGGTGAATCCGGCGTGGATGCCATCTGACAATACCTGCGTACAATCCATCGTCGTGCAAACAGGGAATTAATATGACGACTGCCAACGATATTCTGAAACAAATCAAAGACAACGACATCAAGTTTGTCGACCTTCGCTTCACCGATCCGAAGGGTAAGCTGCAGCACGTTACGATGGATATCGGCCTCGTCGACGAAGACATGTTTGTCGACGGCGTGATGTTCGACGGCTCTTCCATCGCTGGCTGGAAGGCAATCAACGAATCCGACATGGTTTTGATGCCGGATCCGACGACCGCTCATATCGATCCGTTCTTCGCTCAGTCTACACTCGTCATCCTTTGCGACATTCTCGACCCCGTTTCGGGCGAGGCCTATGGCCGCGATCCCCGCACGACCGCGAAGAAGGCCGAAGCCTACATGAAGTCGCTCGGTATCGGCGATACGGTCTATGTCGGCCCGGAAGCTGAATTCTTTGTCTTCGACGACGTGAAATACAAGGCCGACCCGTACAATACCGGTTTCAAGCTCGATTCGACCGAACTTCCGTCGAATGACGACACCGATTATGAAACAGGCAACCTCGGCCACCGTCCGCGTGTTAAGGGCGGCTATTTCCCGGTTCCGCCAATCGACAGCGCGCAGGACATGCGCTCGGAAATGCTGACCGTTCTCACCGAAATGGGTGTGACTGTCGAAAAGCATCACCATGAAGTGGCTTCCGCCCAGCACGAACTCGGCGTCAAATTCGACACGCTCGTGCGCAATGCAGACAAGATGCAGATCTACAAGTATGTCGTGCATCAGGTTGCCAATGCTTATGGCAAGACGGCGACCTTCATGCCGAAACCAATCTTCGGTGACAACGGCTCGGGCATGCATGTCCACTTCTCGATCTGGAAAGAAGGCAAGCCGACCTTCGCTGGCAACGAATATGCTGGCCTGTCGGAAAACTGCCTCTATTTCATCGGCGGCGTCATCAAGCACGCAAAGGCCGTGAATGCATTCACCAATCCGTCAACCAACTCCTACAAGCGTCTGGTTCCAGGTTATGAAGCTCCGGTTCTGCTCGCCTATTCGGCTCGCAACCGTTCGGCTTCCTGCCGTATTCCGTTTGGCAACTCGCCGAAGTCCAAGCGTCTGGAAGTTCGCTTCCCTGACCCGGCGGCCAACCCTTATCTGTGCTTTGCTGCCCTGCTGATGGCTGGTCTTGACGGCATCAAGAACAAGATTCATCCGGGACAGGCCATGGACAAGGATCTTTATGATCTGCCCGCCAAGGAACTGAAGAAAATTCCAACCGTCTGCGGTTCCCTGCGCGAAGCCCTGCAGTCGCTCGACAAGGATCGTGAATTCCTCAAGGCCGGCGGTGTGTTCGACGACGATCAGATCGACAGCTTCATCGAACTCAAGATGGCCGAAGTGATGCGTTATGAAACGACGCCGCACCCGGTCGAGTACGACATGTATTACTCGGTTTAAAAAAGTGCGCGGACACCGGTTCAGGTAGTCCGCGCGTTTTTTGCCTTCTACCGAGGCCCCCAAAAAAAGAAACCCCGGCAACGCCGGGGTTTCTTTGTTAGACCAATGCAATAGACATGTTATTTAAAAGGCTGCGAGCACGCGGGCAGCCATCATCATTTCGATTTCACGGCTCCTGCGGCGCTCCACTGCTTCCGCATCGGCTCCCCAATGTTCGATGGTCCAATCCTCATCGATATGGGCCAGCTGCCAGCCTTGTTCCGCGGTCACTTCGCCTTTTGCTATAGCCAGTGCAATAATCGCTGACCCCGTCAGTGTCGTCATCGTATGCAGAGCCGCCAGTGCAATTGGATCCTTGAAGGCAGACAGATGCACACCAAAGGCTGCTATGGCTTCACGCGGCTGCTCAATATGCATTACACCTTCGGCGAGCGAAAACCGTGCGCCAAGCCCTTGCATCCAATCGATCAGCGGGTCCCATTGCTGCGTCTGCCGAGAAACGAGTTCCTGCGGACTGTCGGCGCGATAGCAAAGCATATCCGTACCCGCAAAACGTAGAATATCCTCGAAAACCGCCTGCGGGTCCTGCGCAATTCCGTCGATTGCCGTATTGACCAAACGCGTTGCGGGCATTTTGCCGGGATCGATGACCTTTTCCTGAGCAGCAAATTCGTCCGCCACGATCTCGGCAGCGGCCTTCGTCGGCAACCTCAGCAGGCTGCGCGCTGGCGTCTTGACCGGACGACCGTCCAGATGGACTGCAAAACCGCCTTCAACTTCGGCTACTTCTGCTTTCTCGTAGAAACGTTTGGGCAGTTGCGCCAGCATCTGCTTCTGCGCACGCACGATGGGGTTCTCGTCGGAAAGCTGCTTTCCCGCTTCAAGATCACTCAGAATATCACGCATATATTTATCCAGTTCTGTATCGCTGACTTGGCAGAACGCCCCAACAACTAGAGGACCTGTTCGTCCATAGTCTGCAGCAATGCATGGAGTTCAGATGGCACTTCCAGAATATGATGGGCGCCAGCTTCGATCAGTCCCTGCCGGTGATGATAACCCCAGGAGACGCCTGCGGCCATAGCGCCCGCCGAGCGGGCCATCTGCATATCATAAACAGCATCGCCGATAACAATCGTTCGATTGGGTTCTATTCCCATTTCAGCACAGGATTCAAGCACCATAGCCGGATGCGGCTTCGACGGGCAGTCATCGGCGGTACGTGTGACCACGAAATGGTGCCCTATACCGTGACGTTCAAAAACAGAGCGGACACCGCGCTGCGACTTGCCGGTTACGATACCGAGCAGAAGATCGTCCCTCGCCCCAAGCTCGCTCAGGAGCGGCAGAATTCCATCATAAAGCGGCTCTGCGAAGTCCGGCGCCTGTCGCAACATCACGAAGTTTTGCTTGTAACGTTGTGTCAGCCAGTGGACCTGCTCGTCCGGTTCCCGATTCAACAGCTTCGCAATGGCAAGATGCAACGACAGGCCGATGATCGAATGCGTTTCCTCGATTGCAGGAGGTTCCAGACCAGCATCGGCAAAACTGGTTGCCATGCATCTGTGAATGAAGTCGCCGCTGTCGACGAGCGTTCCGTCGCAATCGAAGAGTACAAGTTTCATCGGGCGTTGGATACCTTTGCCGGCTTGCTGATAATCATCAGTCCGCAACCGATCAACGCGAGAGCCGCAAATATTTTCCAGCTCAGTGGCTCGTTCAGGATGAGGCCGCTCAATAACACGCCGAAAGCCGGCGTGAGAAAGGCAAAGTTTGAAAGTTTTGACACGGGGTATCGGCGTACCATCCAGAACCAGAGCGGATAGGTAAACGCCACCACGAATACCGCCTGAAACAGGAAGGCTAATATTGACAACACATCGGGACTGCGAAGCAGCGGGCCACTCAACGAAATGAACGGCAACGGCACCAGCGTTGCAATCACCAACTGGTAAAGAAGTGTCTTCTCCGGCGCTGTGTAGGCAAGCCGGGTCCGCTTGATGACCAGCGTGGTTAAACCCCACAACACACCGGACACCAGCGCTAGCATATCGCCATATATCGCATGCGGTCCCGGACGGCTGACATGATCGGAAAAGACCAGAAACACGCCCAGAAAGGCGATACACATGCCGATGAACGCACGAACAGACATGCGTTCGCCTAAAAGGAAATGACTGCCGATAGCGACCCAGAACGGCATGACATTCATCATGAGCGTTACACGTCCCACGCTTGTCAGCTCCATCGCCAGAAAAATCAGGACGAACTCGGTGCCGAATAGCAATCCGGCGGCTATTCCCGCCGCAAGCGTGCCATCACGCTTGAAAAGCGGGATACGACGCCAACAACACCAGAGAAAGACACACATGCCGCCGAGCGCAGAACGTCCCGCCGCCATGAGCATAGGGTTGAAACCTTGATTGCCGATCTTGATGGCAACCTGATTAAGCCCCCAACTGAACATGATGAACACGACCAGCATGATGGCCAGCCCATCGAACGAAACTCGTCCTTGGGACGATCCCCCCGCTTCGCCTGACATTTTTAATCTACCGCGCTTTCCTCGTCAAAGCCGAGCAGATTCCACGACTGCACCATGTGTGGCGGCAAAGGAGCCGTCACATCGATGATGCCGCCCGACGGGTTCGGAATGCGAATGCGGCGTGCATGAAGATGCAGCCGTTTCTGAATCCCGCCCGGAAACTCCCAATTCTGGTCAGCTTCAAAATATTTTGGATCACCGATAATTGGATGACCGATATAAGCCGCATGAACGCGCAGCTGATGGGTTCTGCCGGTATAGGGTTCCATCTCGAGCCAGGTCAGGTTGTTCCCTGCCTTCTCGATGATGCGATAATAAGAGACCGCATGATCAGAGTCCGGTTCGCCATGCTGGCAGACACGCATCTTGTCACCGTCGGGCGTCTGATCCTTGACCAGCCACGTGGAAATCTTGTCCTCGCGCTTGCGTGGAACACCTTTTACCAAGGCCCAGTAGGTCTTCTTGGTATCGCGCTCGCGAAAAGCGGCGGTTAACGCCTGTGCCGCGCCGCGGGTGCGCGCCACGACGAGCACGCCCGACGTGTCACGGTCGATGCGGTGCACAAGACGCGGCTTTTCGCCCTTTTTGTTGCGCCATGCCTCCAGCATACCGTCGATATGTCGCGTTACGCCGGACCCGCCCTGCACAGCGAGGCCTGCCGGTTTGTTGAAAACATACACTTTCGGGTCTTCGTACAGAAGCATCTGCGAAAGCACATCACCGTCCTGCTGGCTGCGGATTGTTCGCGCCGTAACCGGTCCGGTGGCTTTTTCATCGACGCCGAGCGGCGGAATGCGAACAGTCTGCCCGGCTTGAACACGTGTATCGGCCTTGGCCCGGGAGCCGTCGATACGGATCTGGCCCGACCGCAGAAGTTTTTGCAGGTGACCGAAACCCAGGCCTGGATAATGGACCTTGAACCAGCGGTCGAGCCGCATGCCCGCCTCGCCTGTATCCACAATCTTCTGTTCAACGACTGCCATGGAGAAACCCGATCAACTCTTCCTAATACGGCGTGTACTAGCCCGCCGGTCATTTAGTCATCTCAATAGACGCGAGTTTCGCGGATTGCTAGGCGGAATTCCCGAAAACCGAAATTTGGCTGCTTTGAAGGAAACCGGTTCTCTTTCTTCAAAGAGTTTGATTTCCACGCATAAACTTCACGCTCGGTTACATACGTTTTTAATTTATGGTCGGTCTTGACACCCAATCGCCACTTCTTGTCGCCATCTGATATTGATAGAACAAGCGGGCTATACCATTTAGCCCGTGAATACACGAGCGGGAGTGCGAAAGTGTCATTGCTCAAAATCTACTGGCGAGCCATGGAATATCTTGCGGTCGAGAAGGCTGCAACGATAACCATGTGCGTGGCCAGCGTCCTGGTTGCCCTGGTCACACTTGCCGAACCAATTCTGTTCGGTCGGGTCATTCAGGCTATCTCCGACAAGGGTGACATTTTCTCGCCCCTGGCGATGTGGGCTGCACTCGGCGGCTTCAACATTGTTGCCGCCGTCTTTGTGGCCCGCGGCGCAGACCGTCTCGCACACCGCCGCCGTCTGGGCGTGATGATCGATTCCTATGAGCGTCTCATCACGATGCCGCTTTCGTGGCACCAGAAGCGCGGCACGTCCAACGCGCTCCATACGCTGATCCGCGCAACGGACTCGCTTTTCACCCTCTGGCTCGAATTCATGCGCCAGCATCTGACGACAATCGTTGCTCTGGCGACGCTTATCCCGGTTGCCATGAACATGGATATGCGCATGTCGCTGGTGCTTATTGTGCTCGGCGTCATCTATGTGATGATCGGGCAGTTGGTCATGCGCAAGACCAAGGACGGTCAGACAGCTGTCGAAAAGCACCACCACAAGCTTTTCGAGCATGTCAGCGATACGATCAGCAACGTCTCGGTCGTGCAGAGCTACAACCGTATCGCGTCGGAAACGCAATCCCTGCGCAATTATGCCAAAAATCTTGAGAAGGCCCAGTTCCCCGT
Organism: Brucella sp. IR068; assembly: GCF_049065885.1. NCBI lineage: Bacteria > Pseudomonadati > Pseudomonadota > Alphaproteobacteria > Hyphomicrobiales > Brucellaceae > Brucella > Brucella sp. IR068. Next base: position 75,660 of record NZ_JBAKHE010000009.1, read on the forward strand.
TCTCAACTGGTGGGCACTTGCCAGCGGCCTGAACCGGATGGCCTCGACCTTCTCGATGGTGGTTGTCCTCGTTCTGGGCGCCTACTTCGTCACCAAGGGCCAGATGCGCGTCGGCGACGTGATCGCCTTTATCGGTTTTGCCCAACTGATGATCGGCCGTCTCGATCAGATCAGCGCTTTCATCAATCAGACCGTAACCGCACGCGCCAAGCTTGAAGAATTTTTCCAGATGGAAGATGCAACCGCTGACCGTCAGGAACCGCAGGACGTTTCGGACCTCGCCAACGTCAAGGGCGACATCGTTTTCGACAACGTTACCTTCGAGTTTCCGAACTCCGGTCAGGGCGTCTATGACGTGTCTTTCGAGATCAAGCCAGGGCAGACGGTGGCTATTGTCGGCCCCACCGGCGCGGGCAAGACCACACTCATCAATCTGCTGCAACGGGTCTTCGATCCGGCAGCCGGTCGCATCACCATCGATGGAACCGATACGCGTACCGTCAGCCGTCGCTCCCTGCGTCATGCTATTGCGACCGTCTTTCAGGACGCCGGACTGTTCAATCGCTCTGTTGAAGAGAATATTCGTGTTGGTCGTGAAGACGCCACATCTGAAGAAGTGCACGCTGCCGCTCGCGCTGCTGCCGCCCACGACTTCATTCTGGCCAAGAGCGATGGCTACGATACCGTTGTCGGCGAACGTGGCTCGCAGCTTTCAGGCGGCGAACGCCAGCGTCTCGCGATTGCGCGTGCTATCCTGAAGGATTCGCCCATCCTCGTTCTTGACGAAGCCACCAGTGCGCTTGACGTCGAAACCGAAGAGAAGGTGAAACAGGCGGTGGACGATCTGAGCCATGACCGTACAACCTTTATCATCGCGCACCGTCTTTCGACGGTTCGTTCGGCCGATCTGGTCCTGTTCATGGACAAGGGACATCTGGTTGAAAGCGGCAGCTTCGATGAGCTTGCCGCACGCGGCGGTCGCTTTACCGACCTTCTGCGCGCTGGTGGTCTCAAGCTTGAAGACAAGGCTACCAAAGTCATCGAAGGTAGCAACGTCATGCCTTTCCCGACCAAAGGCGCAGTTGGCTAAAATCAGACATGTTGCAAGCGAAAAGCCCGCGGTGATCTCATCGCGGGCTTTTGCTTTTTACCAACACGCCTGAATTTAAAGCGGCACCTCGAAGCGGAGTCCATCATATCCGGGCTCCACATTGTCCGGTGTCTCACGCAAGACGGTTTCATAATCGAGCGGAACATGCATATGCGTGAGAACGGCGCGCTTGGGCGCCAGCTTCTCAATCCATTCGAGCGCTTCGCCGAGGGAGAAATGGCTTGGGTGCGGGCGGTATTGCAATGCATCGATTATAAGGACATCGGCTCCGCCCAAATAGTTGAGGCTTTGCTCGGGAAACGCGCTCACATCGGTGCAATAGACCACAGAACCAATGCGAAATCCGAGCGACTCGATATCGCCGTGCACCTGGCTGAATGGCTCAAAACGAATTGCACCGCCGGCCCCCGATATTGAAAACGGGGTTTCGGGGGCAATATCGTGCATGCTGAGGATAGGCGGATAACTCGACCCGGCAGGTGTCTCAAAACAATAACCGAAGGCCTCGAAGAGCCGATTACGCGTCAGCCGATTGGCGTAGACATCCATCAGACGACGATTTTCAACGACGTAGGTGCGAAGATCGTCGATTCCATGAATATGATCCGCGTGCGGGTGGGTGTAGACAGCCGCATCGAGGCTATGTGCGCCCGCATCGATCATCTGGGCGCGGAAATCCGGGCCCGTATCGATCACAACCGTTGTGCTCTTGCCGTCCATGTCAAACCGCTCAACCAGAAGCGATGCACGACGACGCCTGTTCTTTGGGTTCTCGGGATCGCAACTGCCCCAATCGCCATTGATGCGCGGGACGCCGGGAGAAGAGCCGCAACCCAGAAGCGTAAAGCGCAGGCAGTTTCGGGGGAAATTCACGCTCAATTTTCCTCTGAAGGCCGAGGCATCTTGGAAAACAGCCTGAACACGTTATCACTCGTAATACGCGCAACCTCGTCATTGCTCACGCCAATCGTTTCGGCCAACATGGCGGCCGTATGTTGAACGAAAGACGGCTCATTGCGCTTGCCGCGATGTGGCAACGGGGCAAGGAACGGAGCATCTGTTTCCACCAGCAGGCGGTTACGCGGAACGATGGATGCTATTTCGCGGATTTCTGGTGAGTTCTTGAATGTCAAAATGCCGGAAAAGGAAATATAGCCGCCCAGTTCAATGCCTTTTTCAGCCAGCGCTCGTCCGGAAGAAAAGCAATGGAGAATGAACGGAAAAACACCCTTTTCCGTCTCCTGCTCAAGAATTTCAGCCATATCGTCGTCCGCACTGCGTGCATGTATAACAAGTGGCAACTGGGTCCGACGTGCGGCTTCGATGTGAACGAGAAAACCTTGACGCTGCGCTGCCGGCGGAGCGTAGTCGTAGTGATAATCGAGACCTGCTTCGCCTATGGCGACAACCTTCGGATGTTCCGCAAGGCGCACGAGATCGTCAGCCGTAATGTCCAGTTCTTCATGCGCATTGTTGGGATGGGTACCGACGGAACAATAGACGGACTCATAGGCTTCCGCTATGGCACGGATCGTATCGAATTTCCTGACCCGCGTGGAAATCGTCACCATGCGCTTGATCCCGGCGTCGAGCGCGCGCTGCACAACGGCATCGCGCTCCGGCTCGAAATCGGCAAAGTCGAGATGACAATGGCTATCGACAAGCATCATCGAACTCAGTTCTACTCTTCTGTTTCCACATAACGCGGGAATACCGGCTGCGGAGCTGGCAGATCGGTACCGCCGACAAGTTGGCTTGCCGTAACGTCAGAGAACTGACGCTTGTCGGCAGGAATTGCCAATATGTCGAGAAGCTTTTCCGCCGACTGCGGGATGAAGGGCTGTACCATGATGCCGACACGCCGGATCACTTCCGCGGTCACATAAAGGACGGTTCCCATACGCGCCGGATCGGTCTTCCGCAACGCCCAGGGCTCCTGCCCCGCAAAATAGCGGTTTGCTTCGGCAACGACAGCGAAGATCGCACCGAGCGCCAGATGCAGCGCCTGATCGTCCATTGCCTTGCGCGCGGTATCCAGCGCCGCCTCGGCCTGATCCAGAATAGCTTTATCAGCTTCCGAGAATTCACCTGGAACCGGGACCTTGCCTTCGCAATTCTTGGCGATCATCGACAGCGAGCGCTGGGCGAGATTGCCGAGATCATTCGCCAGGTCGGCATTTGTGCGGTTGACAATAGCGTCATGGCTGTAGCTGCCGTCCTGACCAAACGGTACTTCGCGCATCAGGAAATAGCGCAACTGATCGAGCCCATAGCGCTCAACGAGACCGAACGGATCGATCACGTTACCGAGCGACTTCGACATCTTCTCGCCGCGATTGAACAGGAAGCCATGCGCGAAAACCCGCTTCGGCAACGGAATGCCAGCCGACATCAGGAATGCGGGCCAATAGACAGCATGGAAGCGAGAGATGTCCTTGCCGATGATGTGCGCATCGGCAGGCCAATAGCCCCATTTGCCGTCCGTAGTGTCCGGATAGCCAAGGGCCGTGATGTAGTTTGTCAGGGCGTCGACCCAGACATACATGACATGCTTTTCGTCACCCGGCACCGGAATGCCCCAATCGAAGGTCGTGCGGGAAATCGACAGGTCCTTCAGCCCGGACTTGACGAAGCTCACGATCTCATTGCGACGTTCCGCAGGCATGATGAAGCCGGGGTTTTGCTCGTAAAGATCGAGCAGCCTGTCCTGATAGGATGAGAGACGGAAGAAATAGCTTTCCTCCTCAACCCACTCGACAGGGGTCCCCTGCGGGCCATAACGAACGCCGTCCTCGCGAACTTCTGTTTCCTCTTCACCGTAATAGGCCTCGTCACGCACGGAATACCAACCGGCATATCCACCCTTGTAGATATCGCCATTATCAGCCATCGCTTTCCAGATAGCCTGGCTGGCCTTGTAGTGGCGCTCTTCAGAAGTGCGAATATAATCGTCATTGGAGCTGTTCAGCACGTCTGCCATCTGCCGGAACGCAGTCGTATTGCGGTCGGCAAGCTCGCGCGGCGTGATGCCTTCCTTGCGCGCGCTCTGCAGCATCTTGATGCCGTGTTCGTCCGTACCGGTCAGAAAGAAAACATCCTTACCGTTCAGTCGCTGAAAACGTGCCATCGCATCGGTCGCGATCAGTTCATACGCGTGACCGATGTGTGGCTTTCCGTTGGGATAAGCAATCGCGGTGGTGATGTAATATTTTTCGCGGCTCATTATGGACCCGGTCTTTCGATGTTTGGAAGCGCGCGCTCTGAACAAAACAAGGCACACGCGGAAGAAAATTCGTCAGCGGTGACATAACGCATGTCAGCGGCCATGTCACGCAAGTGGAGGCAGACCGGAACGAAAAGCGCGATGGGTTTTTTCCAGAAGGATTACCACCGCTTGCCGACGGTCGAGATTGTAGGTTTCAGCATCCACGGTTTCGCGTGACAGATCGCTCCAGAATCGCGACCAGCGATCTGCATCATGCAGTTGCCCAGTCTCGGCGCGACGCCGAGCTTCCATTGCAACCCGCCCCAGCAGGTGGTCGCGAAACAGTTCATACTGAACTTCCGACTCCCGGCCATTCAATATGCCGCCAAGCGCCTGTGCTTTCGGCAGGTCGAAATTCTGTCCTTCAAGAAGGGTGTCGACCGTGTCGGAGATTTCGATACCGCCATTTGCCACCAACAAAAGTGCCTTGCGCACACTGCCTTCCGATCGCTGGAGCAGCGTTTGCGTTACCCTACCAGCCTCCATTCCGACACCAGGACCGACATGAGACAAGGCGTCCGTAAGCGCCTTATCGTCAAGCGGCTTGAAGCCGATGCTCTGGCAGCGCGACCGGATTGTCGGGAGCAAGCGTCCAGACGAGTGGGAAATGAGGATAAAGAGCGCCCGTGCGGGAGGCTCTTCCAGCGTTTTCAACAAAGCGTTGGCGGCATTGCGGTTCATATCGTCGGCTGGATCGACAATGACGATGCGCCAGGCGTGGTCCGATGCCGTTCTGGTCAGAAAATGCGTGACACGGCGAATTTCCTCCACCGGGATGCCGGTTTTGAACTTTCCGGTCTTCTGATCGAACGGACGGTTGATATGCAGGACAGCCGGATGCATGCCGCCCGCAATCTGACGCCAGAGCGGTCTTGCAAAATCCGGAGCGGTAATATGTTCCGGCGCCTGTCCATTGTTGCCATGCGCCAGCATATGGCCTGCGAGGTGAAACGCGAGCGTTGCCTTGCCGATGCCCTGCGCACCTTCAAAGAGCAGCGCGTGATGCATGCGCCCCTCACGATAGGCTTGAGCCAGAAAACCACTGATCTCGCGGTGTCCGGAAACATAATCGCTCGCGGATGGCTCAGGCACACCCTCAATCGAATCGTGAGCTTTAGGGACGTCGAGTTCCTCGATCACAACAGCCCCCTTTCCTTTAGAACACTATCGATCTCTCTTGCTATCTCGCCCGCAATCGCGTCTTGCTGGCGATCGGCGTCGATTACCTTACAGCGCCGAGGCTCTGCTTCCGCGATTGCGAGAAAGGCCTGCCGCCGTGCCTCGTGTACTGCGATATCTTCCTTCTCGAACCGGTCCGCAGTTTCGCTGCCGCGCCGTTTTCCGGCACGTGACAATCCCTTCTCCGCAGAAATATCGAGAATGATCGTCATATCTGGCATGATACCGTCGATAGCAATACGTTCCACTGCCGACATATAGGTGCTGTCGAGATTGCCGGTAACGCCCTGATAAGCGCGGCTGGAATCGATGAAGCGATCGCACAGCACCACACGTCCCTCGTCCAATGCCGGGCGGATAAGCTGGTCCACATGGTCTGCTCTTGCAGCGGCGAACAGCAGCGCCTCCATCGCCGGACCGTAGGTCTCCGCATTGCCGCTCAATATGACGTGACGAATTGCTTCCGCACCAGGAGAACCGCCAGGTTCTCGTGTGATGACCGGATCGAAGCCGCTTGCACGCAGGTGCTTCGCCAGCAACGCAATTTGCGTTGATTTGCCCGCTCCTTCGCCGCCCTCGAATGTGATGAACAATCCCGACAAGCCAACTTCCAAATGTTTGAATCGATGTCCGAATGGACTTCTGTGAAAGTTATTATCGGCCTTTGGTTATCAGGTCGAGCCTGGATTACGCATGACGCAGGCTAAAGGTATTTCCGTAGCCAACCTGTGGAAAGCTCCATCGCCGCCCCCAAGGCGCGCTTTGAAAGGCTTCCCTCATCGACAGATTGAGCCGTAAAAACAGGCACATCGCGGAGAATGCTTCCATTCAGCTCAAGCTGAAGAACGCCGACTTGCTGATCGTCGGCAACGGGGGCATCAAGTGGGCCCTTATAGACGATACGCGCTTTAAGCCTATCGCGACCATTCTTCGGCAGCAACAACTCGACACTGTCCTTGACCTTCAGCGGCACATGCGCGAGCGCACCTCCGAAAACCTGCGCTTCACCTACAATTTCGTTTGCGGGATACAGCAGCACATCGTCAAATGCCGTCATCCCCCATTGCAGAAGCCGCTTTGCCTCCTCCTCACGCTCCTTGATGCTGGAAAGACCGCTCATCGCCAGATAGAGCCTGCGGCCATTCTGCTCAGCGGACCCGACGAGTGCAAAGCCGGATGCCTCCGTAAATCCTGTACCCATACCGTCAGCTCCCACATCAAGCCGCAGCAATGGATTGCGGTTGCGTTGCATGATGTTGTTCCAGGTGAAAGCTGGTTGAGCATAATATTTATAGTATTCAGGATGGGCGGTCCGGATATGCTGGGCCAATCTGACCAGATCCTGGAGAGAAACCGTCTGCCCTTCGGCGGGTAACCCTGTGGAGTTGACGAATCTGGAGGCGGTCAAGCCGAGCTCCCGCGCCCGGTCGTTCATCCGCTCTGCAAAAGCGCGTTCGCTGCCTGCCAGCCCTTCCGCCAGCACGATGGCCCCATCATTCGCCGCCTGAACGATCATTCCCTGCAACAGATCAGCAACCGTCGGCGACGATTTGATGCGCGCAAACATCGTAGACGTTCCTGAAGGAGCGCCGCCCGTTCTCCAGGCATTCTCGCTGACGGGATAAGCAGTATCGAGTGTGGTAAGTCCCTTTTCGAGAGCTTCAAATACTACTTCAGCCGTCATCAGCTTGGCCAGAGAAGCGGGAGGAATCGGGACATTGGCGTTCTTGGAGAGAAGCACCGTTCCGCTCCGGTCATCTACGAGCAACACCTGCGGCGCTTTCGTAACGAATGCTGCGTCAACAGGGGCTGCCCCACAAATAGCTGGCACCACAACCGCCACCGAAATGCCAGCGGCAGCGGCACGGACGAATACCAGTGTTTTTGATAACAGCCCCATGCGAACCCCGTTACGTGAGCAATGTCTTAGAGCTTACGCAACGAATCTGACCAAAATCAATATGGCAGCTCTTATCACCGCATCGTGAGCTCAATCGAGGCGAACGACAAACGCATTCACTGCACCAGCCTTCCAGGCCTCGCGCAACAGGGCATCGTTTCCACCCTTCGTCGCCACCGCCGTCAACTCATAGGTTGCGCCGGTTTCGGTCGGAAGCTTGGTCAGTGTGAATCTGGTCGAGCGAGGCAGCGATGACTGAATCTGTTTTGCCTCTTCCAGCGTTTCGAAAGTACCAAGCTCGACATATTCTCCATGTTCTTCAGCCAGGCGACGCTTCCACGCGCTTGAGATCGCATCCTTGGACAAGATGCTGCCATACGCACGCTCCTCAGCATAAGCAGCCACAGCAAGCCGATCGGTGGCATAACCGGCAAGACCGCTCACACCGGCAGCATTCGCCACGCCGAAGCTGGTTGCCGGACGATGCGATGGCACAGGAACGTTTGCCGGCAGCAACGGAGCTGCCCCACCAGACGGATCGCCATAGGCAGGATCGACCGCAAAAGGTGAATTTTCAGGTACAGGCGCAGAGGCCGGAACCGCTTCCATCACAGGCATCGGAACACGAGACTTCGGCGAGGTAGGCGTCGGTCCGTTCATCGCCATCATGACGCCGGTTGCCGGCTGGCCGATCGCATCACCACCTCCGGGACGGTAAGAGGCCATAAGAAATGCGTCGTCGTTCCCGTCGAGAGGCGCTCTACCAACATACTCAACCTTCACATTCGCGGTACCGTGGTGCTGGTAATCCAGCATTTCGGCAGCTTTCTGGGAAAGATCGATGACGCGGTCGAATTCATACGGACCACGATCATTCACGCGCACGATGACCGAGCTGCCATTGGCAAGATTGGTGACGCGAGCATAACTGGGCAACGGCATGGTTGGATGCGCAGCGGTCAAGTGCGCCATGTCGTAAACTTCACCGTTCGCCGTCAGGCGGCCATGAAAAGCTTCGCCATACCAGGAGGCATGACCAACTTTGACATAGTTCTTGTCTTCCTTGGGATAGTACCAGCGTCCCTTAACTTTGTACGGCTGCCCCGTCTGATCTCGTCCGCCGCCACGCGGCAAGGGCTTTCCTTTTGCAAAAGCCACGCGGGGACTGGCTTTCACACCGTATTTGGACTCGGCGAAATATTCCTTGGATCGCTTGCTCTTCGATTTCGGCTGCGGCGCCGATGCGCAGCCCGCCAAGGCGACAGCAATAGCCATGAATAACAATAAGGCGACTGAACCACGCTTATCTCGCAGCTTAGCCGTCTTTCCGTTGACCGAATGTTTCAGCCCTCGTTTCGAATCCATACGCCACACGCCCGTTACTCAACAAACGCAACCGGAAACGCTGGTTGCGCCTTTTTAGATTTTAGTGATGTCACCGATTCATTGACGGATCATTAAAGTTTTCGGAATTCTGCTCATTTGAGTCGTGTTGCCCCTCTACTCAACTACACCGCACCGCATTCCTCCTGCCCGATGGAACAATCGTTCATCAGAAACGTTGGATTTTCAACAGGAAGGAGAAAACAAATGTTCAGAGCAATGATCCTTTGGCTGATGGGCGTCCCGCTCATTCTCGTGCTGGTTATCTGGTATTTTTTCTTTTGACGGTGGAACGTTCGGCCCATTGAACCGTTATTCATACGGCTCAAATGACCTCCGAGCCAGTCACCTAACGTCATGGATTAGGCCCGTCTAAAAGGCGGGCCCTTTTTTCGCGCAATCGCGTTACGGCCTCGCCGTGGGATCGGGCATATAGACTTTTATTGCCCTGCGCAGCAGACGGAAATGGGCGGGCGTCCACGTCGACAACTCCCCGTCAGTATTGACGGCGCGAGGTTTCTTGGTGCGAACAATCACCTCCGTTGTCGGAAAGGCCCGCACATCATCCCATTTCGAATGCGTACCACGACGGAGGCTTGGCAGAAGACGCAACAGCTTCCACCAGTGATCGACTTCCAGGCTGTAGAAATCGAGTTTACCGTCATCCACAGTGGCATCCTTCTCTACAGCCATGCCCCCGCCGTAGAATTTTCCATTCCCCACTGAGACCTGCAACGTACGGATTTTTTCCGTCATGCCGTCATGTTCCAGATAGACCGTAAAAAGCTCCGAACGCATGAGAATCCGTGCCGCGACAATCGCGTAGCCGAGTTTGCCCCATTTCTTCTTCGCCGCGGAACTCAGCTGCTGTGCCAGTTCGGCGCTGAAACCTATGCTCGCGACATTGAAGTAAAGATGACCGTTCACCTCGCCAAGATCGATGGGGCGCGCCTCATAAGAAGCAATGCGCCGCGCCGCCTCAACCGGATCGGCAGGAATGCCGACGGTCCGAGCAAAATCGTTTGCGGTTCCAAGTGGCAGAATTGCGAGCGGCAGTCCCGTTTCCATCAATCCTCTGGCCGCAGCATTCAACGATCCGTCGCCACCACCAACGATGACGAGATCGCAATCTCTTTCCCTAAGGATCACATCGGAAATCGTCTCGTCATCTTGCGGGCTTCGCTCGACGAGTTGGAGCCCGCCGTGCTCCAACGCGGAACGAATGTCCGCACCGTATCCCCTACCGTTTCGGGCATGTGGATTTACTATAAGCAGTGCCCGCCGCATTGTGGTCTTGCCCATGGATTTCCTGTCATCTGCAACAGCCTGGAATCTGGCTGCACGGTTGGGAGCGTCATCTGCAGATGGCCCCTGGAACTCGGATATCAATGGGACAGGTCATGAAAGATTTGTCACGGCGCTGTAGTGTTTCGTGAGGCGGTGAGATCGATTGGAATGACAAGCGGAGGCTGTCGACAAAACAGTTTGACGAGCCCAGAAAGAGAACATAGGTTGTCAAAACCAACTGTAAATCGTTCTAAAGCGACCTCCTCGGATTTGTCGCTAAATTATTGAAATGTATTACAGTTTGCGGGTATGATGTAATGGTAGCCTGTCAGCTTCCCAAGCTGAACGCGCGGGTTCGATTCCCGCTACCCGCTCCAGCCGACCCCACTGAAAAGCGAAGGTCTACCGGACATTTTCTCCGGTCTTGGGATCGACTTTGACCTCCACCTTGGCGCCGGCCTTGGTCACATACTCGATCTCATAATATCCGCGGTCGTTCCAGTCGACTTCATCGATAAAAGCCGTATCCGCCTTCTGTTCGATTTTTGCGATTATCTCCGAAAGCTTGGAGCCTTCCGGTGGCGGTGCAGCATAAGCGGCAGCGGCGGATAAACCAATAAACAAGGTCGTAGCGGCAAGACGCATGATCTTCTCCTTTATCTACCGTAAAGGATAGGGGTTCAGGCGCCGTCTTCAAGCCCCACAGATAATTACTTGATGATAGGACTGATCGAACCCGTGAAAGTTTGATCGATCATGGCAGAGAGTTTCGGCTCTGCTCCGGATAAAATCACAACGATGGCAAGCATCAATATCAACGGTGCGGCAAGAATGCCGCTCCTTACAGCCGGTTCAAGAATACGCCGGGTTCTGTTGTGTCGTGTTGATTGCTGATTTCTCATACAACCAACAGTAGCTGAACAGACTTAACCGGCCGTTAAATAACGTAGTTAATAGGTTATCAGCACGTGATTGTCGCTAATTTCCCTTGTTTCCGCGATATATATTCACACCGAGTTCGCGAATTTTCTTGCGCAGCGTATTGCGGTTCAGCCCCAGAAGATCGGCCGCCTTGATCTGATTTCCCCGTGTCGCCGTAAGGCACGCCAGGATCAGAGGATATTCCAGTTCTGCCAGAACCCTGTGATAGAGGCCCGGGGGTGGCAAATCCGAACCGAAAGACGCAAAATAGCGTTGCATGTTCTGCTCGACAGCCTGAGAAATGGAGATATTTTCCATATCTCCGGCGCCTGCTGGAACCACATCCGGTTTGGTAAGCTCGGCCCGCAACTCCGTTTCGATAATTTCGGGGGAAATTTCTTCTTGCGGATAAAGCGCCGCGAGCCTTCGCACGAGATTTTCAAGCTCGCGGACATTGCCCGGCCATGGATACCGGCGCATCATTTCCAAACCAGCAGTGCTGATGCGTTTCTCCGGCAGTCCTTCTTCAGCAGCCCGCTTGAAAAAATGGCGCACGAGATCGGCTACGTCCTCGCTTCGCTCGCGAAGTGGCGGCAGGCGCAGAGGTACGACATTCAGACGGTAATAGAGATCCTCGCGAAACAGTCCTTGCGCGATCAGTTGCCGCAAATCCTTGTTGGTTGCAGCAACGATACGCACATCTGTCTTGATCGGCGTGCGTCCGCCGACTGTCATATACTCGCCCTGTTGGAGCACACGCAGAAGACGGGTTTGCGCTTCCATTGGCATATCGCCAATCTCATCGAGAAACAGCGTGCCGCCATTTGCCTGCTCGAAGCGGCCGCTTGAGCGGTTTTGTGCTCCGGTGAAAGCGCCCTTCTCATGACCGAACAGTTCAGACTCGATCAGATCGCGCGGGATTGCCGCCATATTGATCGCAACAAAGGGTCCTTTTCGGCGACGCCCGTATTCGTGAAGGGCGCGCGCAACCAGTTCCTTGCCCGTACCGGATTCACCTGTCACCATGACGGTCAAATCCGTCTGCATCATGCGCGCCAGCAAACGATAGATTTCCTGCATCGCAGGCGAGCGGCCAACCAGTGGCATGTTGTCTGCCTGCTCGTCGGAAAGGGCTGCGGCGGGCTTGTTCTTGGGCTCCGACAGCGCTCGACCGGCTATATTGATGAGCTCCGTGAGATCGAATGGCTTCGGCAGATATTCGTACGCTCCCGCCTCGGAGGCCCGGATTGCTGTCATGAATGTGTTCTGCGCACTCATGACGACGACCGGAAGGTCCGGGCGCATCTTCTTGACGCGCGGGAGAAGGTCGAAGGCGTTTTCGTCGGGCATATTGACGTCGGTAATGACCAGATCGCCGTCACCTGCAGCCACCCACCGCCAGAGCGAGGCAGCATTGGAAGTCACGCGCACATCGTAGCCTGCACGCGACAAGGCCTGGTTCAGCACTGTCCGAATGGCGGCATCATCATCCGCCACCAATATGGTTCCAGACGGACGTCCTGCGATCATGCGTTATCTCCAGTATTTCCAGCCGTATTTTTCCATGCGGGCATCAAAACCCGAAAAGTCGTGCGCGAAGGATGGCTGTCGCATTCGATGATGCCGCCATGATCACCAATGATCTTCGCGACCAGCGCCAGGCCGAGCCCGGAACCGTTGGTCTTCGTCGTCACGAAGGGATCGAACAGATGCGGGAGCATGTCCTGCGGCACTCCCGGCCCATTATCATGCACGCAGAACTCGAGAGGCAGCGCCACCCTGTCCCGCGCACCCGGCACCTGGAGGCGGATGCCCGGACGATAGGCCGTGGACAGAACAATCTCGCCGCCCTCACGCTCACCGATGGCTTCCGAGGCATTCTTCAGCAGATTGAGAAAAACCTGCACGAGTTGGTCACGATTGGCGAAGACCGGCGGGAGCGACGGATCATAATCTTCCACGAAACGAATCTTACGCGCGAATCCGTTCTTCGCAATTGCCTTCACATGATCCAGAACCGCATGAATATTGACCGCAGAGCGCTCGATAGGACGTTCATCCGAGAAAACTTCCATGCGGTCGACAAGGGAGACGATCCGATCCGTTTCGTCAGTAATAAGCCGGGCAAGGGCGCGGTCCTCGTCACTGACAACCTGCTCCAGCAATTGCGCCGCGCCACGGATACCAGAAAGCGGGTTCTTGATCTCATGGGCCAACATCGATGCAAGCCCGGTCACCGACCGTGCAGCGCCGCGATGTGTCATCTGCCGATCGATTTTTTCGGCCATCGTCTTTTCCTTGAAGAGGATGACCACCGCTCCCGGCAGTTCTGCGACGGGCGCCACGTAAATATCAACGATACGTTCGGCTCCAAGACGGGGCGACGAGACATCCACGCGATATTCATTCACCGGCATCTGGCTGGTGCGAACCTGATCGACCAGCGCCAGAAGCGGACTGCCGAAAGGCAGAAAGGATTCCAGTCGGTTGCGCGCCAGAATAGACGAGCCGGAACGAAAGAATTGTTCCGCATCCAGATTGGCATAGGCGATATAATTCTCGGCGCTGACCATGATGACCGGCTGGCTGATGGCATCGAGCACGACGGAAGGAATGCCATTCGCTTCTGTTCTTTCGCGCATCAGGCAACCTCTTTGAGCGCGACTTCCGGAACTTCGCGCGTGAAAATACGGCGCAAAGCATCGATAACGGCTTGCCGGTCGGTTTGAGTCATAACTTCCGCTTTCTCGGCAGGCATACATGCCGCACCCGCATGACGATCAAGATACCAGCCAAGATGTTTACGGGAATGACGGACACCCGTCGTGCTTCCATAATGGTCGAGCATATCTTCGTAATGCTTTATAATATATTCGAGAACTTCACTTCGCGACTTTGGGGCAAAATCACTTCCTGCGATTGCGCCAGCCAACCAAGGCTGGCCATAAGAAGCACGTCCCACCATCACGGCGTCCGCCCCGGAACGGCGCAGAATTTCCTCGGCATCCTCCCGACACGCCACATCTCCGTTGGCGACTAACGGAATCTTGACCGCATCGCGAACGGCGCGAATTGCATCCCAGTCCGCCTTGCCTTCATAAAACTGGCAACGGGTCCGCCCATGCACAGTCACCATGGCGATACCCGCACTTTCCGCCCGCCTTGCGAGTTCAGGCGCATTGATGCTTTTCTCATCCCATCCCAGCCGCATCTTGAGCGTAACCGGAACGTTGACCGCATTAACGGTGGCCTCAACAAGCGTCATTGCGTGATCAAGATCGCGCATTAGTGCGGACCCGGAATAGCCGCCCGTCACCTTCTTGGCTGGACAGCCCATGTTGATATCGATGATATCAGCGCCTTCTCCCTCGGCGATCCTGGCCGCTTCGCCCATCCATTGGGCTTCACGTCCCGCGAGTTGTACAACGTGTGTTCCAAGCCCTTCTCCGGAAAGGCGCAGAAGACTTTCCTTGTGGTGGTTGCACAGTTCGGCGCTGGCGACCATTTCAGACACAACCATGCCCGCGCCAGCCTCTGCGGCACGCCTGCGGAAAGGAAGGTCCGAAACTCCCGACATAGGCGCGAGAAAGACGCGGTTGGCAAGCGCCACACCGCCGATGTTCAAAGGTTGATCGAGAAAACTCACCAATAATGCCTATTTGATGTGCATAGTGCGATTAGCACATACATTAATCAGTCTCACTTTTCAACGCAAGGAAAAGCGCGCGCAAGATTACGATAAATCAATTGTCGTCTGGCATTTATCCGCGCAAGGCATTATTCGGCTTGGGAACACAACCCTTGGCAGAGGCAACAACCATTTCAAAGATTGCAGCAGTCATTGTGGCAGCTGGCCGCGGAGAGCGAGCCGGGCAGAGTGTCGAAGGGCCGAAACAGTACCGGCGCATCGGCGGCGAAGCCGTGCTTGCCCGTACTTTGCGCGTCTTTATCGACTGCCCCCTGATTGATAGCATCGTTGTCGTGATTCATCCTGACGATCATGCGCTTTATGAACGCGCCCTTCCGGAAAACGGAAGCAATATTCTGGTTGTGAACGGCGGCCCCACCCGGCAGGAATCCACGCGTCTTGGTCTCCGTGCGTTGCAAGACTCTGCGCCCCAACATGTCATGATCCATGATGGCGTGAGGCCGTTCGTCGGTCAGGACTTGCTGAAGCGTATCGTTGAAAACCTTGCGCCGGATGAAGGCGTTCTGCCCGCATTAGCTGTCTCCGACACGCTCAAGCAATCGTCCACGGACGGAACCGTAAAAACGACTGTGCCCCGCGCCGGTCTTTTTGCGGCGCAGACACCACAAGCGTTTCCCTACGCGCCGATCCTAAACGCGCATGAAAAGGCCTTCGCAATCAATCGTTCTGATTTCACGGATGATGCCGCCATTGCCGAATGGCAGAGCATTGCTGTTCGCATCATCGAAGGATCGGCAGACAATACAAAGCTTACCTGGGCAAAGGATATTGAAATGGCTGACAAGCGCCTGCGGCAAGACCACGTTTCGTTTCCCGACATTCGCACCGGCAATGGCTACGACGTTCATTCTTTTGAACCCGGCGATCACGTGACGCTGTGCGGTGTGAAAATCCCCCATGAAGCAAAACTCAACGGCCATTCAGATGCCGATGTCGGACTTCATGCGCTGACCGACGCCCTGCTTGCAACACGGGGAGCCGGCGATATCGGCACGCATTTCCCTCCTTCCGATCCGCAATGGAAAGGTGCGGCTTCCCGTATATTTGTTGAGCATGCCGCAAATATCGTGCGGGAAGCAGGCGGTCGTATCGCCAATGTCGATGTTACCTTTATCAGCGAAGCACCGAAGATTGGCCCGCATCGCACAGCAATGACAGAAGCGCTTTGCGACATGCTGGGCATTGCAGCGGACCGCGTTTCCGTCAAAGCCACGACCAATGAAAAGCTGGGCTTCGTGGGACGTCGTGAGGGTATCGCAGCAATCGCAACGGCAACCGTCATCTATCCCGGTGAGGTTCCCGAATGAGCGCACTCATCGCAGAAGAAAAAGCCATTGTCGTGCTGGAGGCATGCCGCAACGCCGGTGTAATGATCGCCACGGCTGAGTCCTGCACAGGGGGACTGATAGCCGGAGCCTTGACCGATATCGCCGGATCATCCGATGTCGTGGATCGCGGTTTTGTCACCTATTCCAATGAAGCAAAAGCCGAAATGATCAACGTTCCGCTGGAATTGATCAATCGCCTTGGCGCGGTTTCGAAGGAAGTAGCACTTTCCATGGCTGAAGGCGCACTTGCGCGGTCCCGCGCCGGTGTAACTGTGGCTGTTACCGGGGTTGCCGGACCTGGTGGGGGCTCCGATGAAAAGCCTGTCGGGCTTGTTCACATCGCCTCGGCGCGAAAAGGCTACACGACGCTCCATCGCGAATGCCGTTTCGGTCAAAAAACCAGAGCTGACATCCGCCACGCAACGGTTCTTGCTGCATTGGACCTCGTTCTGGAAAATCTTCGACAGCCTTGAGGCGTACACTTTTATCTGCCGCGCCCTACCTTTGTCTTTGGTCAAGATAAGGAGAACATGGCGATGCGTTTCGACGGAAAGGTGGCAATCGTTACCGGTGGGGCAAGCGGCATCGGTGAAGCAACTGCTCGAGCTTTCATTCGCGAGGGAGCGAATGTCGTCATCGCCGATTATTCTGAGCACGGCCAGCAGTTGGCCAATGAGCTTGCAGGCGGCAGCGAGCGGGCATTATTCGTCAAGACCGATGTGGCCGACACAAAAGCCGTGCAGGCGCTGATTGCTAAAACCGTCGAAACCTATGGGCGCCTCGACATCATGTTCGCCAATGCAGGCATCGCCGCAGATGGCCCGATTGATGAACTGGACGAAACTGCATGGCAGAAAACCATCGATATCAATCTTACCGGCGTCTATCTTTGCGATAAATACGCCATCGACCAGATGCGTTCGCAAGGCGGCGGTGTGATCGTGAATTGCGGGTCCATCCATAGTCATGTTGGAAAATCTGGTGTCACGGCTTATGCGGCAGCAAAGGGAGGCGTGAAACTCCTGACGCAGACGCTTGCGATTGATTATGGAGCGCAGAACATTCGGGTAAATGCAGTCTGCCCCGGCTATATCGACACACCGCTGCTCAAGGATATACCCGAAGACAAGAAAGAGGCCCTGGTAGCCTTGCATCCAATTGGCCGGCTCGGACGCGCCGAGGAAGTTGCCAGCGTCGTGCTCTTCCTGGCGAGCGACGAAGCTTCCTTCGTCACCGGTGCGTCCATATTGGTCGATGGCGGCTATACGGCGCAATAAACAGAGCCCCCGAAAATCGGGGCTACATTCAGGCCGTTCCGTATATCTGATCGGCCCGTTTCTCGAAAGCTTCGGAAAACTTCTTGAAAGCTAGATCGAACATGGTTCCCATGAGAAGACCCAGCGTCCGGCTCTTGAACTCGTAATCGATGAAGAACTCGACATCACATTCGCTGCCATCATCCACGGGTTTAAAGGTCCAGCGATTGTCGAGATAGCGAAACGGCCCGTCGAGATATTTCACATCAATGACATTATCCTCAGGCTTCAGCAGTACCTGACTGGTGAATGTCTCGCGTATGAGCTTGTAACCAACCGTCATGTCGGCAATGAGAAGGGCCTTCCCGTCACGCTCCTTGCGGGAGCGAACCGACAAAGCCTCGCACATTGGCAGAAATTCCGGATATTTCTCCACATCCGCTACGAGCCCGAACATCTGCTCTGCCCGGTGATGCACCCGCCTGACGGTTGTAAACTGCGGCATGTCTGATCTCAGGCCCTGGCTGCGATCTGCGCCTCGCGGGCTGCCCTCAGCTTGGCAAAGTCATCGCCAGCATGATGCGACGAGCGGGTCAACGGGCTGGATGCGACCAGCAGGAAGCCCTTCGTCCGGCCAATCGTTTCGAACGACTTGAATTCATCAGGGGTCACGAAGCGAATGACAGGATGATGCTTGCGGGTCGGCTGAAGATACTGACCGATGGTCATGAAGTCCACGTCAGCCGAACGAAGATCATCCATCAGCTGAAGGATTTCATTCCGCTCTTCGCCAAGGCCAACCATAATGCCGGACTTGGTGAAAATGGTTGGATCGAGTTCCTTGACGCGCTGCAGGAGGCGGATCGAATGGAAGTACCGGGCGCCGGGACGAACCTTGAGATACTTCGAAGGAACGGTTTCCAGATTGTGGTTGAAAACGTCAGGACGTGCCTTAACGACGATTTCAAGAGCGCCTTCCTTGCGCAGGAAATCCGGCGTCAGGATTTCGATCGTGGTCGCAGGCGTGGCTTCGCGGATAGCCTGAATAACTTCCGCAAAATGCTGCGCACCACCGTCGGCAAGATCGTCGCGATCCACCGAAGTAATGACCACGTGAGTCAGGCCCATCTGCTTGACGGCCTTCGCGACATTTTCCGGTTCATTCGGATCAAGTGCGGTTGGAATGCCGGTGGAGACATTGCAGAATGCGCAGGCGCGTGTGCAAATCTCGCCCATGATCATGAAGGTGGCGTGCTTCTTTTCCCAGCACTCGCCGATATTCGGGCAACCAGCCTCCTCACAAACCGTAACAAGCTTGTTCGAGCGAACGATATCGCGCGTTTCGCTATAGCCACGCGAGACAGGAGCTTTGACGCGGATCCAGTCCGGCTTCTTCAGGACAACATTGTCCGGACGATGCGCCTTTTCTGGATGCCGTTCGCGCTTGCCTTGGTTCACCAGATCGAGAACTGTAACCATGCTTATCCCTGCCTATCCGGGCCATTTTCAAGAATGGACCTGAAATGCTTTCAAAATTGGGTTCGGTCCTAATCCCTGCCCTCTACCCTGTCAACTTGAGCGATTTGCTACTCATCGCCGCGTCGCCAGTCCGAGAGCGCGGAAGACCAACGCCCATATGAGGCCAAATACCAAACCAGCAGTCCCCAGCGCTAAGGTGAGCATCCACACGCCATACCAGCCGGGCAAGGCCATTCCGTTGATCGATATGGTGTTCCCGCCAAGAACACTCAAGGTGCCGGCTGCGAACCCCAGCACCAGTCCTCCGACGGTGCACCATTTGATGGTGGGCCAGGCGGCACGCCGCCAAGGCCCTCCGTTTTCGATCAGCGGAATGAGCGTCCCTCCATCTTATGCATTCAGCACGCGACCATATGCGTCCAGAACGCTTTCCTTCATCATTTCCGAAAGCGTCGGATGCGGGAAGACCGAATGCATCAGTTCTTCCTCAGTTGTTTCAAGGTTCATGGCGATCACGAACCCCTGGATGAGTTCGGTCACTTCCGCTCCGACCATATGGGCGCCGAGCAGCTGTCCCGTCTTCTTGTCAAAGACGGTCTTGACCAGTCCCTGGTCTTCACCAAGCGCAATCGCCTTGCCGTTTGCGGCAAAGGAATAGCGGCCGACGCGAATATCGTAACCCTTTTCCTTGGCCTTTGCTTCGGTCAGACCAACCGACGCAACCTGCGGATTACAATAGGTGCAGCCCGGAATCATATTCTTTTCGAGCGGATGCACGTTCGGAAGACCGGCAATCTTCTCGATACAGATAACTCCTTCATGCTCAGCCTTGTGTGCAAGCATAGGCGGGCCGGCAACGTCGCCGATAGCATAGATGCCCGCCACATTGGTCTTGCCATAACCGTCGATGACAACGCATCCTCGGTCGGTTTTCACGCCGAGAGCTTCGAGGCCGAGGTTTTCAATATTGCCCTGAACACCAACAGCCGAAATCATGCGGTCAACGGTTAGCGACTGGGTCTTGCCGTCCTTGGTCTCGATGTGAGCGGTCACATTATTTGTGCCCTTCTCCACCTTTGTAACCTTGGCATCGGTAATGATCTTCAGGCCGCGCTTTTCAAGCTGCTTGCGAGCGAGTGCGGAAATTTCCGCATCCTCAACAGGCATGATCTGCGGCATCAACTCCACGACCGTCACGTCGACGCCCATGTCGTTGTAGAAAGAGGCAAACTCGATACCGATTGCACCCGAGCCCATCACAAGCATGGATTTCGGCAGTTCGTGCGGAACCATTGCCTCGAAATAAGTCCAGATCAGCTTGCCGTCCGGCTCGATGCCCGGCAGAGAACGCGGACGCGCGCCGGTCGCGACGATGACATGCTTCGCCTTGTAGCTGCCCTCGCCCAGAACACCCTTGGGAACGGGGTTCTGCGGCTGCATCGGCTGCTTTGACGACTTCCCGACCGAAATCTCGACCGGATTGCTGCCCGAAGCAGCCTTTACCAGCTTTGCCTCACCCCAGATCACATCAATCTTGTTCTTCTTCATCAAGAACCCGACGCCGCCGTTAAGCCGGGCCGAAACACCGCGCGAGCGCTGTACGACAGCCTTCACATCAGGCGTAATCGTACCTTCCAACTTGAGGCCGTAATCCTTGGCATGTTCGCCAAAATGCAGGATTTCCGCCGAGCGCAACAGTGCCTTGGTAGGAATACAGCCCCAGTTGAGGCAAATGCCGCCCAGATGTTCGCGCTCGACGATAGCGGTCTTGAGGCCAAGCTGCGCAGCGCGGATTGCGGTTACATAGCCACCCGGGCCCGAGCCGATAACAATAACGTCGTAAATGTCGGCCATATTGTCCTGCCTTTGCTCAGTTCACTTCTCGGGTGAGCAGCACCCAGTCGTGTCTTTTGTCCTGCCCAATGCGTTCTATCGCTTCGAGCCGCTCAATTTCCTTGAAACCATGGGCGCCGTAAAGGGAGAGCGCCACATCGTTGTGGCTTTCGGTTATCAGGCTGATTCCCGGGTTACCGTTCCGGCGGGCCAGGTCGATTTCATTGGCGACAAGGGCGCGGCCAATTCCTTTGCCGCGAAACTCCCGATAAACGCCAACGCTGTCTAGGAAACGGTTGCCTATCACCTTGCGCTGCAGGTCGATCAACTGATCGAGAACCGGATGCTGCGGCGGGATGTCGTTCAAACTGTCATCGAGTGTGAAGCCGATCGAAAGTCCGGCAATGTCGCCTGCCCATTCGGCAATCGTGGTGCTCTGCCAGCCTTCGGTCCCGTCAGCGCGCATATATTGCCGCCCCCGTTCCATGGCCGTTTCAGTCCGTCCATCGAGAACGGCTCCGTACCAGAGCCATGACGCAAAACCGTGCGACGAGATATCGACAAGAATGGCGATCTCAGCGGCTTCACGGCATTGAGCCGGGCGTAGGTTCAGTTGTCCAGCCATTAAAAACCTCAGGCGTCGAGTTCATTGGAACGCGACGCCCTTGAAGTTGATCGATCAGACCAGCATACCCATCGGGTTTTCGATGTGGCGCTTGAAGGCCTGTGCAAGTTCCGCAGCCAGCGCCCCGTCGACAGCACGGTGGTCGGTTGAAAGGGTTACGGACATAACCGTCGCAACCTTGATTTCACCGTTCTTGACCACTGCACGCTGTTCACCAGCACCGATTGCGAAAATGGTCGCATGCGGCGGATTGATAATAGCGGCAAAATCCTTCACACCGAACATGCCGAGGTTGGAAACGGAGGTCGAACCGCCCTGATATTCCTCAGGCTTAAGCTTGCGATCACGCGCGCGCTTGGCAAGATCCTTCATCTCATTCGAGATGGCGGAAAGAGTCTTCGATTCCGACTGACGCACGATTGGCGTAATCAGACCACCCGGGATCGACACGGCAACACCGACATCCGCACGCTTATGCTTCACCATGCCGCCTTCAGTCCAGGAGACATTGGCTTCAGGAATGTCACGCAGCGCAAGAGCAACAGCCTTGATCACCAGATCGTTGACGGAAAGCTTGTAGGCCGGAACCTCGCCCTTCTCGGTCTTGATCATCGGTGCAGCGGCATTGATCTGCGAACGCAGAGCCAGAAGCGCATCCAGTTCACAATCGATCGTCAGATAGAAATGCGGAACAGTCTGCTTCGATTCCACCAGACGGCGGGCAATCGTCTTGCGCATGCCGTCGTGAGGAACGATTTCGTAGGTGCCTTCCTCAAAGAGCTTGAGAACGGCATCGTCAGACATCGGCTTTGGAGCGGTAGCGGAGACGGCTTCGGCCTTCGGCGCAGCGGCCTTTACGCCACCCGACGTCAGAGCAGCTTCCACATCCCGCTGAACGACACGTCCATGCGGACCGGTGCCCTTCACAGCAGTAATATCGACACCGGATTCCTTGGCAATGCGGCGCGCGAGCGGCGACGCAAACACCCGGTCACCCTTGTTCGCAGCAGCAGGCTGCTCTGCCTTGGCTGGTGCAGGGGCTGTCACAGGAGGGGCAGCTGGCTTTGGCTCTTCCTTCGGAGTTTCGGCCTTTGCTTCAGCCTTAGGGGCAGAAGCTGCACCCTTGGCCGCAGCAGCCACGTCCTCGCCTTCCTCGGCGAGGATGGCGATCAACGCATTGACCTTGACGCCTTCGGAACCTGCGGGAACGACGATCTTGGCAATCGTGCCTTCATCCACGGCTTCCACTTCCATCGTGGCCTTGTCGGTCTCGATTTCAGCGATGACATCGCCAGGAGCGATCTTGTCGCCTTCCTTGACCAGCCATTTCGACAAATTGCCTTCTTCCATCGTCGGAGAAAGCGCTGGCATGGTGATATTGATCGGCATGTCCAGACCCTTTCTGTTTAAGCGGTATAGGTAACGGCTTTCACCGCTTCGACCACTTCTGCGACAGTCGGCAGCGCCAGCTTTTCCAGATTTGCCGCGTAAGGCATCGGAACATCCTTACCGGCAATGGTCAGGATCGGCGCATCGAGATAATCGAAAGCCTGCTGCATGACGCGGGTAGCAATTTCCGTACCCACCGACGACTGCGGGAAACCTTCTTCCACTGTCACCAGTCGGCCAGTCTTCTTGACCGATTCGATGACGGTCGGAATGTCCATCGGACGGATCGTGCGCAGATCGATGATTTCGACATCGATGCCCTGCTCGGCCAGCTCTTCTGCCGCCTTGACGGCATAGGTCATGCCGATACCGAACGAAACGATGGTCGCGTCCTTGCCCTGCTTGTGAATGCGGGCCTTGCCGATCGGCAGAACGAAATCATCAAGCTTCGGCACATCGAAATGGTGACCGTAAAGGATTTCATTTTCGAGGAAGATCACCGGATTCGGATCGCGGATAGCAGCCTTCAGCAAGCCCTTGGCGTCAGCAGCCGTGTACGGCATGACGACCTTCAGACCGGGAATATGGCTGTACCAGGCAGCGTAGCACTGCGAGTGCTGGGCAGCAACGCGCGCAGCCGCACCGGATGGACCGCGGAAGACCATCGGAGCGCCCATCTGCCCACCGGACATATAAAGCGTCTTGGCAGCGGAGTTCACGATCTGGTCAATTGCCTGCATGGCAAAATTGAAAGTCATGAATTCAACGATCGGGCGCAGTCCTGCGAAAGCCGCACCAACACCAACGCCGGCAAAACCGTGCTCGGTAATCGGGGTATCGACAACGCGCTTGGGACCGAACTCATCGAGAAGGCCCTGCGTTACCTTGTAAGCGCCCTGATATTCGGCAACTTCTTCACCCATTACGAAAACGTTCGGGTCACGGCGCATTTCTTCAGCCATCGCATCGCGAAGCGCTTCACGAACCGTGGTGGAGACCATTTCGGTTCCAGCCGGAATGTCTGGATCGGACGCCACTTCGAGCGCGGGAGCCTTGGGCGCAGCCGGAACAGCGTCGGCCTTCTTTTCTTCGGCCTTGGGTTCTTCCTTGGCTTCGGCCTTCGGCGCTTCAGCCTTGGCGGCAGGAGCAGCACCGATATCGGAAGCGCTTTCCCCGTCACCGAGAAGCACGGCAATCGGCGTATTAACCTTCACGCCTTCCGTGCCTTCATCGACAAGGATCTTGCCGATCGTGCCTTCATCGACAGCTTCGACTTCCATCGTCGCCTTGTCGGTTTCAATTTCAGCGATCACATCGCCGGACGTAACCTTGTCGCCTTCTTTCTTCAGCCACTTGGAGAGCTTGCCCTCTTCCATGGTTGGGGAAAGTGCGGGCATGAGAATTTCTACAGGCATGACAACACCTTCCTGGAATTAGAGCAGAATATCCGTGTAGAGCTCGGATGCATCCGGCTCCGGATCGTTTTGAGCGAAATCGGCAGAATCGGCGACAATGTCGCGAACTTCCTTGTCGATTTCCTTCAGCTCTTCCTCGGTTGCCCAACCCTTCTCGATCACACGCTGCTTGACCTGCTCGATCGGATCGTGTTCGGAGCGCATCTTCTGCACTTCTTCCTTCGAGCGATACTTGGCGGGGTCCGACATCGAGTGACCGCGATAGCGATAGGTCTGCATGTCGAGAATGATCGGCCCCTTGCCGGAACGCGTCCATTCTACAGCCAGGTCGGCAGCAGCCTTGACCGCACGAACATCCATACCGTCGACCTGGATGCCCGGAATATTGAAAGAGAGACCGCGCTTCGAGAAATCGGTTTCTGCGGACGAGCGCGAAACCGATGTACCCATGGCGTAGCGGTTGTTCTCGATGATGTAGACCACCGGCAGCTTCCACAGCGATGCCATGTTGAAGCTTTCGTAGACCTGCCCCTGATTGGAAGCGCCGTCGCCGAAATAGGTCAGCGTGACATTGTCGTTGTCGCGGTAACGATTCGCGAAAGCCAGACCCGTGCCGAGCGAAACCTGTGCACCGACGATACCGTGACCACCGTAGAAATGCTTCTCTTTGGAGAACATGTGCATGGAGCCACCCTTGCCCTTGGAAAGGCCGCTGCGGCGTCCGGTCAGTTCGGCCATGACGCCGCGCGCGCTCATGCCCGCTGCAAGCATATGACCATGATCGCGATAGGCGGTGATAACCTGATCACCTTCCTTCAGCGCCATCTGCATTCCAACCACCACGGCCTCCTGGCCGATGTAGAGATGGCAGAAACCGCCAATGAAGCCCATGCCGTAAAGCTGGCCGGCCTTTTCTTCGAAACGCCGGATCAACAGCATTTCGCGATAAGCGTCCAACTCCTGCTTCTTGTCGAAGTTCGCAGGTGCAGGTGCCTTGGGTGCAGTTACAGAAGACGCCTGCGCTTTGTTAGCAGGCGCCTTTTTAGCCCTCGGTGCCATTTCTCGCTCCCTAAATTGTCGTTCTATTGTGACGTTATACGGGCGCACCACAAGATACAATATGCGCCCAGAGCATAGCTGCTATGTCGCCAAACCCTTAAAAACATATCACAAAAAGACAATTAACCGGATTTCAGTTAATTCGATCGATCTTCCCGGGAAGTGATAATTGTCACTTCATCGGGATGGGAGAGATTAAGCGCCCTGCGGGCCTGCTCGTCAAGCATATCCTTTTCGATGGAACCGTCACGTAAAAGTGTGACTCGCTTTTCAAGAGCGTTGCGATCGGCAGTTACCTGTTCGAGCTGCTTGGCCAGAAGGCTTTTCTGCTCTTCCAGCTGAATACGGGAATAAAGACCGAACTCGCCATGATAAGCGTGAAAGCCAAAGTAGCTCAGAAACGCAGCCGTCAGGATAGGCAATACAAAACGCCCACGGATCGATTTACGCTTCTGCTTGGTCCACATTTCGGCTTCCTTCCCGGATATTCGGAGCCACGGCGAATCCTGCGAAAGGCAGCATTCCGAATTCCACCATCAAGCATTATTTTGCTTAACAGAGATTTACCAAGGACCCTCGCTACGGCCAGTGGGGCAGCGTTTTTGTTGTATGCTCAAGAAGCGGAAAGACGCGGAGCGGCCAGAATAGGAAAGCGGCTCGCCGTCAGAACAAACCGCTTCCTCGTTTTCATAGAAAGTCTTTAATCTGATCAGACATCAACGATGGTGGAAAAGCCGCCATATATCATGCGCTTGCCATCAAATGGCATCTGGTCGCCCATTGCTTTCATGCGCGGGTCACTCATCATCTTGCTGTTTGCAGCATCGCGCGTTGCCTTGTCGGGATATTCGAACCAGGAGAACACAACCTCCTCGTCGGCTTCAGCCTTAACAGCACGTCGAAAATCGGTGACCTTGCCATCCGGCACATCGTCTCCCCATGCTTCGACCATGCGCGTTACGCCGAATTCCTTGAACAATACAGCCGCTTCGGCGGCATGTTTGCGATAGAGTTCCTTGTTCGCCTTGGGGACCGCGACAACAAATCCTTCAATATAAGCCATCTTCTCTCTCCCGTTGCTAGCTCCGCCCACGGCTCGGTTACCAGAATTGCAAGCCGTTCCCTCATCAGCTTGAGCACCAATGCAATAATATTGATATCAATATAACTGCATTGGGTCAAATACCCGATATCCGGATCAAATAGAGCCAAAACGAAAAAAGGCGGACCGAAGCCCGCCCATTGTATGATTCGTTGCGAAAAATTAGAGGAATTTCAGGGCGTTGCGACCAGCATAACGCGCCTGCTTGCCAAGCTCTTCCTCGATGCGGATAAGCTGGTTGTACTTTGCAGTACGGTCCGAGCGAGCCAGAGAGCCGGTCTTGATCTGTCCGCAGTTGGTGGCAACCGCGAGATCGGCAATGGTTGAGTCCTCGGTTTCACCTGAACGGTGCGACATGACAGCAGTGTAGCCGGCCTTGTGAGCGGTTTCGACAGCATCAAGCGTTTCGGACAGCGAGCCGATCTGGTTGACCTTCACGAGAATCGAGTTGGCGACGCCCATGCGGATACCGTCGCGAAGCCGGGCCGAATTGGTGACGAAGAGATCATCGCCAACGAGCTGGCACTTGTTGCCGATCAGATCGGTCAGATATTTCCAGCCTTCCCAGTCGTCTTCAGCCATACCGTCTTCGATGGTGACGATAGGATAGTCACTGGCGAGCTTGGCGAGATACTTGGCTTGAGCCTTTGGATCGCGCGTCTTCCGTTCGCCTTCATAGACGTAGTTGCCATCCTTGAAGAACTCGGTTGCCGCGCAATCGAGGCCAAGAGCGATATCTTCACCCGGCTTGAAGCCAGCCTTCTCAATCGACTCCATGATGAAATCGAGGGCAGCCTGGGCATTCTTCAGATTCGGAGCAAATCCGCCTTCATCGCCGACATTGGTGTTGTGACCGGCATCCTTGAGGCGCTTCTTGAGCGTGTGGAAAACTTCCGAACCATAACGAACAGCTTCACGAACGGACGAAGCGCCGACCGGAAGAATCATGAATTCCTGGAAATCGATCGGATTGTCGGCATGTGCGCCGCCATTGATGATGTTCATCATGGGAACCGGCAGGACATGGGCGTTTGCGCCGCCGACGTAGCGGTAAAGCGGCAAACCGGCTGCCTGGGCTGCAGCCTTGGCAACGGCAAGCGAAACACCCAGAATTGCATTGGCGCCGAGATTGCCCTTGTTGGCCGAGCCGTCGAGCTCGATCATCGTCTGGTCGATAAGCAGCTGGCTTTCTGCGTCCATGCCGGCAATCGCGTCGAAAATCTTGCCGTTGACCGCTTCAACGGCCTTTTCCACGCCCTTCCCAAGATAGCGGCCGCCACCGTCGCGCAATTCTACGGCTTCATGTGCGCCAGTCGATGCGCCGGACGGAACCGCCGCGCGTCCGAAAGAGCCATCTTCAAGCACAACGTCCACTTCGACGGTCGGGTTGCCGCGGCTGTCGAGAATTTCGCGACCGACGATGTCGATGATTGCAGTCATAGGAACCAGTCCTTCCCTATAGATTGCCCCGCCATATGCGCGAGGCGCTTAACAAATCCGATGCGGCCATTTCTTAGCGCATAATCCCGAAACTTTGCAGACATTTCAGAAAAGATTATCCACCGGGCCGGTTTCTAAGCCTTAGCGAAACAAAAGGCGGAGGAAAATCCCCCGCCTTTCTAAATTCTCCGAGAACTGTTTAAAGCCCCTTCGCGATACGATCGAAAGCCATGAGCTTTTCGAGCAGTGCGGGCATCTTATCCACCGGCACCATGTTGGGACCATCGGAGGGCGCGTTATCGGGGTCCTGATGCGTTTCGATGAACAGCCCCGCGACGCCAACAGCAACGGCCGCGCGCGAAAGTGTTTCAACAAACTCGCGCTGTCCGCCCGACGAACCGCCCTGCCCGCCTGGCTGCTGGACCGAGTGAGTCGCATCGAACACAACCGGCGAACCAAGGGCAGCCATGATCGGCAAGGAACGCATATCGGAAACAAGCGTATTATAGCCGAAAGAAACGCCGCGTTCTGTCGCCAGTACATTCGGATTGCCGCTTTCCGTGATCTTGGAAAGAACATTCTTCATGTCCCACGGCGCCAGAAACTGGCCCTTCTTTACGTTCACGACGCGTCCAGTCTTTGCCGCAGCGATCAGCAGATCGGTCTGGCGGCAGAGGAATGCTGGGATTTGCAGGACATCAACCACGGGAGCAACTTCAGCACATTGCCCTTCCGTATGGATATCGGTCAGTACTGGAAAACCGAATTCTTTCTTGAGGTCGGCAAAGACTTCGAGCGCCTTTTCGAGACCAATACCGCGCTCTGCCTTCAAGGAGGTGCGATTAGCCTTGTCGAAGCTCGACTTGTAGACGAGACCGATGCCGAGTTTGTCGGTCATTTCCTTGAGACGTCCTGCCATCTCGAAAGCGTGTTCACGCGTTTCCATCTGGCATGGACCTGCGATCAGGGCAAATGGCGCACTGTTTGAAAAAGTAACGTTTCCGATTTTTACGGATGAATTGGCAGTGGCCATAACGTGAACCTCAATATTGGATGCTTTCCGGCATCTTATCTGGCGTAAAGGCAGGTTGAAAACAAGACCGCATCCTGAATGCCGAAACGAAAACGCGCCCCGAAAGGCGCGTTAGAGTTTTAGACCAGACGGCTCTGCTCGATTGCCGCTTCGATAAAGGAAGCGAAGAGCGGATGTGGTTCGAACGGCCGGGATTTCAGTTCGGGATGGTACTGAACACCGATAAACCAAGGATGGTCAGGATATTCAACTGTTTCAGGCAGAACACCATCCGGCGACATGCCTGCAAAGTTCAACCCGGCAGTTTCCAGACGTTCCTTGTAGTCAATATTGACTTCATAGCGATGACGATGGCGCTCGGAAATATCGGTCGAGCCATAGATTTCCGCGATCTTTGAGCCCGGCTTCAATGCTGCTTCATATGCGCCAAGGCGCATCGTACCGCCAAGGTCGCCCGCCGCTGCACGCTTTTCAAGCATATTGCCCCTCAGCCACTCGGTCATCAGGCCAACAACCGGCTCCTTGGTCGGACCAAACTCGGTCGAAGAGGCGTTTTCGATGCCAACGAGATTACGCGCAGCCTCAATGCAGGCCATCTGCATACCAAAGCAGATGCCGAAGTAAGGAACCTTGCGTTCGCGAGCAAACTTCGCCGCCAGTATCTTGCCTTCCGCACCACGCTCGCCGAAACCGCCAGGCACCAGAATGCCATGAACCTTTTCCAGATATGGAGCCGGGTCTTCACTTTCGAAGACTTCCGCCTCAATCCAGTCGAGGTTGACCTTCACCTTATTGGCGAGACCACCGTGATAAAGCGCTTCGATCAGCGACTTATACGCATCCTTGAGACCCGTATATTTGCCGACAATGGCAATGGTCACTTCGCCTTCCGGATTGTGAAGGCGGTTGGAAACTTCTTCCCAGCGATCCATGCGTGGCTTTGGAGCCGGATCGATACCGAATGCAGACAGGACTTCCGAATCAAGACCTTCCTTATGATAGGCAATCGGAACGTCATAGATCGTGGCCACGTCGAGCGCCTGAATGACCGCGCTTTCGCGGACATTACAGAACAATGAAAGCTTGCGCCGTTCCGATTCCGGAATCTCGCGATCAGCACGAACCAGAAGGATATCCGGAGCAATGCCGATAGAGCGCAGCTCCTTGACCGAATGCTGGGTCGGCTTGGTCTTCAGTTCGCCCGCAGCTGGAATATAAGGCATCAGGGTCAGGTGGATATAAACCGCTGTTCCGCGTGGCAGTTCATTGCCGAGCTGTCGGATTGCTTCGAGGAACGGCATGGCTTCGATGTCGCCAACCGTGCCGCCGATTTCGCAAAGCACGAAATCGTAATCTTCGTTGCCTTCAAGGACGAAGTTCTTGATCTCGTCGGTCACATGCGGAATGACCTGAACCGTCGCGCCAAGATAATCGCCGCGGCGTTCCTTTTCGATGATGTTGCGGTAGATACGGCCGGTCGTGATATTGTCCTGCTGGTTGGCAGGACGACCGGTGAACCGCTCGTAATGGCCCAGATCAAGGTCGGTTTCGGCACCATCGTCAGTAACGAACACCTCACCATGCTGGTAAGGCGACATAGTGCCGGGATCGACATTCAGATAAGGGTCGAGTTTACGGATACGCACGCGGTAACCACGTGCCTGAAGGAGTGCAGCCAGAGCTGCGGCAGCTATGCCTTTTCCAAGGGAAGAAACCACGCCGCCAGTGATGAATACATATCGCGCCATGGGCTTATCTCGTTAGACTTTCTTGATTGATTCCGCCACAAAAAAATGCACCCCGGTGGTGTTTTTTCACCGGAGCCAGGCGGTAATCGTCGTTGCACAAAGAAAAACCGGAGCCAGAAACCCCGGAGCGAATACGCTTGTACTCTCTAGCGCCCATCTTCACATAAAGCCATGTCGAAGCTCGAAATCCACAGCTTCCGAAATGATGAATGCGCAAAAGAAAAGGCCGAGCCCGAAGCCCGGCCACTTTCACATAGTCAATTGCAGATCAGAGAACAACCACTTCGGTGCCAAGTCCGACGCGCTCATATAGATCCATCACATCCTCGTTGATCATGCGGAAGCAGCCGTTCGAAGCCGAGCTTCCAATGGTCCAGGGCTGCACAGTGCCGTGAATGCGGATATAGGTATCCTTGTTTCCCTGGAACAGGTAGAGGGCGCGGGAACCAAGCGGGTTGCCCGGACCACCATCCATCCCGTTCTTGAAGCGACCATAGTGGGCGGGATCGCGCTCGATCATTTCCTTGGTCGGAATCCAGCGCGGCCACTCACGCTTCGCGTTGATTGTTCCGGTGCCCTTGAACTCCAGCCCCTGCTTGCCGACAGCAATGCCATAGCGGCGAGCCGTCGACGACGTTTCAACGAGATAAAGGAAACGCTGTTTCGGGTCGATCACGATCGTGCCGGGCTTATAGCCGGTGAATGCTACTTCCTGCGCCCGGAACTTGGGATCAATGTTGTACTTGTTGGCTTTAACCGCATTGCCGTTCTTGGAAGCCTTTTTCTTCTTCGGCTTTTCGGGATTGGCCTTGGTGTCGCTTGAAAGCGCTACCTGCTGAACGGATGCGGCAGCTTCGTTGAGCTGCGCTTCAGCGCTTACCGGCGAAGCTGCAAATGCCGGAGCAGTCGCCCCAATGCAGAGACTTGCAATACCTGCCATCAGAATACGGCGTGAAAACATGTTCGGTTCCCGAAAAATCAAGCACAAGGGAGAAACGCCTGCCGCATTAATTGCGACCAGACTTTCGCCCTGCTTACTGCAAAGCGATCCGGTTCTCAATTCGCTGCCACCGTTCTGCAATGCGATTCGGCGCAGCCTATTGCCTAGCTGCAACACTTTGCGGCTTGGTGGTTAACAAAAAGAAAACCGGCCACAAGGGCCGGTTTCCGCATTCAATTCACGCTGCGCGTTTTATTGCGAGCTTGGAACCGGATTGGCCGGGGTTTCCGGAACAGCCGGAGCCTGTGGCTGCGCGGCATCAGGCTGCGTTGCCGGCGCACCGGCGCCTGGAGCCGCAGGTGCGGCCTGATTTGCGTCCGGGCGTGAAGACTCACCGCCCAGCTGGTTAAGAATACCGCCGCCGTTTCCACCAGCCGGGGCCGTCTGGCTACCGGTTGCTGCCGGAATACGGTTGAGGATGTCGGTAGGCTTTTCCCCGTAGCGAGCCATGATGCCGAGGATAAGCGACGTGGCGAAGAAACCAATCGCAAGAATGGCCGTCGTGCGGGTCAGCGCGTTCGCAGCACCGCGAGCCGTCATGAACCCCGAACCACCGCCAATGCCAAGGCCGCCGCCTTCCGAGCGCTGGATGAGCACAACGCCGACAAGCGCCAGCACGATCAACAAGTGAATGACAATGAGTACGGTCTGCATGGGTTACGGTCTTTACATCCCTAAAACTAGAGCGGCTCTTTACACGCTATTGTCCGATAATCCAAGCCCCGAGACCAAGATAGACAGACGTGAGACGCCGGTTACAAATTACGATAGGTTTCGCATATGGCGAGAAAATCGTTAGCCTTCAAGCTCGCACCGCCGACAAGCGCGCCGTCCACATCCGCGACGCCAAGCAATTCCAATGCATTTGAAGGCTTGACCGAACCGCCATACAGCAACCGAAGATGGGCACCTTTCGCGCCGAAACGTTCAATCAGTTGCTCACGCATGAAAGCATGCGCAGCGCGCACGTCCTGCACCGTCGGTGTCAGGCCTGTGCCAATTGCCCAGACTGGCTCATAGGCGATGATGGTATTCTCCGCATTGACACCGTCGGGCAAGGAACCGGCAAGCTGCTCGCCGATTACATCCAGCGTGCGCTCTGCTTTGCGTTCATCGGCAGTCTCGCCCACGCACACGATGGCGATCAGTCCCGCGGCCCAGGCGGCTTCGGTCTTGGCGCGAACGACCTCATTGCTTTCGTAATGGTCAGTTCGGCGCTCGGAATGTCCGATAATGACATGTGTGGCGCCTGCTTCCCTAAGCATCTCGGCCGAGACATCGCCCGTATGCGCGCCAGACACTTTATGGTGGGAATCCTGACCACCGAGACCAACGGTCTCACCTTCGAGCGTTTCCGCCGCGCGGGAAAGAAGCGTCGCAGGCACGCAGATCACTGCATCAAGCTTGCGGCCGAGATCAGAGCTCAGGCCGGCAGCAATCGCACGCAGTTCGGTCAGGGATTCTCCCGTTCCATTCATCTTCCAGTTGCCAGCAACCAGCGGACGGATTCCCGGAGTCATTTCATTCTCCTCGCCTGTTCGAAACAGCAGGCGTGATCACGCGCCTTGAAAGCGGATCAGCGCCAAAATTTGCCACTGACTAAGCGTATTCGTGCCGCAATGCAAATGTTCTTAGGTTCCTACTTGCAATGAGACCTTGCATATAGGGCTGGCTTAAGGTTATCCCCTGACTGGCTCTATCCATAATAGCCGAGCTTCGTTTTGTTCTTGAAGGGTTTCCAATGCTCGACAGCCTGCGTTCCGCCGCTCAATCCTGGGTCGCCAAACTTCTGCTTGGCCTGCTTGTACTGAGCTTTGCGATCTGGGGCATCTCCGATGTCTTTCGCGGCGGCCTGTCAGGCAATGCCGCTTTGACGGCCGGGGGCTCTGAAGTCAGCGCCACTGATTATCGCTTTGCCTATGAGCAGCAGATGATGCGTCTGTCCCAGCAGTTCCGCCAGCGCCTGACGCGCGAACAGGCAAAAACGCTCGGCGTCGAAAACCAGGTGCTTGCCCAACTCGCAGCCGGTGTAGTTCTGGATGAAGGCGCGCGCAACATGCAGCTTGGCCTTTCCAAGGACGGAATTGCGCGACTGACGGGTGAGGATCCGGCTTTCCATGATGCAAGCGGCAACTTCAATCGCGCTCAGTTCGACGCAGTTCTTCGTCAATCGGGCATTCGTGCGCAGGACTATCTCGACAACCGCGCCAAAGTCGCCCGCCGCCAGCAGATCGTGGAAGCTGCCACGGATGGCATCAAGCTACCGAATGCAGCGTTGAAGGCGTTGGCTCTGTATCAGGGTGAAACTCGCAGCGTCGACTATGTTACCATTCAGGCGGAAAAAGCCGATGCCGTCCCCGCGCCATCCGACGATGCGCTCAAGACCTATTTCGAAGCGCGCAAAGACGAGTACAAGGCGCCGGAATACCGTAAGATAACCTATGTGAAGCTGGAGCCGGCTGACATTGCCGATCCGTCCGCCGTCACGCAGGAAGAAATCAGCGAGTATTATGAGAAGAACAAGGATCGCTTCGGTACAATCGAAAAGCGCGCCATCGAGCAGTTGAACTTTGCCGATGACGCAGCGGCTGAAGCTGCCCAACAGAAAATTGCCACTGGAACGAGCTTCGTTGACATCGGTAAGGAACAGGGCAAAACCGAAGACGACCTGAAGCTCGGCACCTTCGAAAAATCCGCTATTCCCGACCAGGCCGTGGCCGATGCAGCATTTGCGCTGGCGGAGAATGGTGTTAGCCCAGTCGTAAAGGGAAGCTTCGGTCCCGTCATCCTGCGCGTAACGCAGATCGAACCGGCTCATGTAAAGCCGCTGACCGAAGTCGAAGGCGAAATTCGCACCACCCTTGCGAACAATATCGCAGCGAGCAGCATCAGCGGAATTCATGACTCCTACGAGCAGGAACGCTCCGATGGCGCATCCATGGCAGATGTGGCTAAGAAACTGAGCCTGAAAACTGTCACCGTCGAAGCCGTTGACGCCGAAGGCAACGATCCTTCCGGCAATCCTGTCCAGCTGCCGAACTCGGAAGCACTCCTTGCAGCAGCCTTTCAGGCCGATCAGGGTTTTGACAACGACGCCCTGACCATGGGCAATGTCGGCTATCTCTGGTATCAGGTCGATGGGATCACCCCGGCCCGTGACCGTATGCTTGATGAAGTCAAGGATAAGGTTGTGGCTGCCTGGAAGGGAGAAGAGGCCGTTAAGCGCCTCAACCAGCGTGTGGAAGAATTGAAGAAGCGTCTCGATGGCGGCGCGACACTCGACACGATCGCTTCCGAACTGGGTGTCGAAAAGCAAACCAAGCGCGGTGTTGTCCGCACCACCAATGATGCCGATATCGGAACCGCTGCCGCAGCGCAGATTTTCCGCGGAGCAAATGGCTTCACCGGCAGCGCTGCCGCACCTTCGGATGATGCCCAGATCCTGTTCAAGGTTACGGAAGTAACCGAACCTGCCGCAGCTGGCCCGGAAGCCATTCCGGAACAGCAGCAGAAATATCTGGCGACCTCACTCTCGGATGACATCCTTGAACAGCTCGTCGGTGAATTGCAGAAGCAGTACCCCGTTAAGATAAATCAGACCGTCATCAACAACGCTTTGGCGTTTTAGGGACGGTGGGCATCCAAAATGGCTGATCTAAAACCCTATATTGCGAAAGCTGCTGCTGGAGAGCCGCTTTCGCTGGAAGATTCCAGGGCCGCCTTCGACATCATGATGTCTGGCCAAGCAACGCCATCGCAGATAGGTGGATTGCTGATGGCGTTGCGTGTACGCGGTGAAACAGTACCGGAGATCGCTGGGGCCGTCGCCTCCATGCGCTCCCGCATGCTTGGAGTCTCCGCTCCCGACAATGCAATCGATATCGTCGGAACCGGCGGTGACCAGTCCGGCTCCTACAATGTTTCAAGCTGCTCGGCGTTTGTCGTGGCTGGCGCCGGCGTCCCTGTGGCCAAGCATGGCAACCGGGCCCTCTCCTCTCGCTCAGGTGCCGCCGATGCGCTCGCCGCGCTCGGCATCAATATCGAAGCCGATGCAAACACGATCGGCCGCAGCATCACCGAAGCTGGCCTTGGCTTCATGTTTGCGCCGATGCACCATTCCGCCATGCGCCATGTCGGCCCTTCACGGGTCGAACTCGGCACGCGTACCATCTTCAATCTGCTTGGACCTCTTTCCAATCCGGCCAGCGTCAAGCGTCAGCTCGTCGGAGTGTTCGCGCCTCAATGGCTCGTACCTTTGGCCGAAGTGCTCAAGGAACTGGGTTCCGAAGCGGCATGGGTTGTCTACGGCGATGGTCTCGACGAAATGACCACCACAGGCACGACGCAGATTGCGGCTCTTGAGAAGGATCAAATCCGTACTTTTGAAATCACGCCGGAAGAAGTCGGGCTTCGCCGTTGCGATCCTGCGGAACTGAAAGGCGGCGAGGCTGCCGTGAACGCGAAGGCTCTGCTAGGTGTACTTGAAGGCGATAAAAACGCCTATCGAGACATCGTGTTGCTCAATTCGGGCGCGGCGCTCGTCATTGCTGGCAAGGCGAAAGATTTGAAAGAAGGCATCGAACTGGCGGCGCAATCCATCGATAGCGGTGCCGCACTTGGTGTTTTGCAGAAGGTGATTGCCGTTTCAAACGACAACACCGCCTGACGGAAAGGATCAAGCTATGTCTACCGATATTCTGCGCAAGATTGAGGCTTACAAACGCGACGAAATCGCCGCCGCCAAGGCCGAGCGTAGCGTGGCAGATCTGAAAGCACGCGCTCAGGATCAGGAAACACCGCGCGGTTTTCTCAAGGCATTGGAAGCGAAACGCGCGGCTGGGGAATTCGCCCTGATAGCCGAAATCAAGAAGGCGAGCCCTTCGAAAGGCCTTATTCGTCCTGATTTCGACCCGCCCATCCTTGCACAGGCCTACGAGGCTGGTGGCGCGGCGTGTCTTTCCGTGCTGACCGACGCGCCATCCTTTCAAGGAGCGCCAGAATTTCTGACGGCGTCCCGCAACGCATGTAGCCTGCCGGCACTTCGCAAAGACTTTTTGTTCGATACCTATCAGGTGCATGAAGCCCGCAGCTGGGGCGCTGACTGCATTCTGATTATCCTGGCCAGCGTCGATGACGATCTGGCGAAAGCGCTCGAAGAAACCGCTTTCGAGCTCGGAATGGATGCTCTCATCGAAGTGCACGACGAGGCCGAGATGGAACGCGCACTCAAACTGTCGTCGCGTCTGCTCGGGGTCAACAACCGCAATTTGCGTACATTCGAGGTCGATCTCGCCGTTTCCGAACGCCTGTCGAAAATGGCTCCCTCCGACCGTTTGCTGGTTGGGGAAAGCGGCATCTTCACACACGAAGATTGTCTGCGGCTGGAAAAGTCGGGGATCGGGACGTTCCTCATCGGGGAAAGCCTGATGCGCAAGGCAGATGTTGCAGCGGCGACCCGCGAACTTCTGACCGGCAAGGCCTGACCGATGGTCTCCAAACTCACCCATATCGACCAGAGTGGCGCTGCCAACATGGTAGATGTTGGGAGCAAGGACGAGACAGACCGTCAAGCTGTGGCCGAAGGATCGGTCATAATGAAGCCGGAAACGCTGGCGCTCATTCTGGAAGGCAATGCGGCCAAGGGGGATGTCATCGGCACTGCGCGTCTGGCAGGCATCATGGCAGCGAAAAAGACCTCGGACCTTATTCCCCTCTGCCATCCATTGATGCTGACCAAAGTCGCGGTCGAAATCGAACCGGATCGCACTTTGCCCGGCCTGCGCGTTCGTGCGCTCGCCAGGCTGAAGGGACGCACCGGCGTGGAAATGGAAGCGCTCACCGCCGTTTCAGTTACTTGCCTCACGATCTATGATATGGCCAAAGCGGTCGACAAGCATATGGAGATCGGCGGCATTCGCGTTATCGAAAAGAGCGGCGGCAAATCAGGCGACTGGACGGCATAAACCGCTTTTTCCAGATATGCTGCTGACTTTGCTTTGGATCAATTCTGCCAATCGTTTTTTATGGTTTAGACGGGGCAGAAATTCAGTTCGAGAGGAAACGCCATGTCCCTTCTCCCGGTCGATGAAGCACTGGCCCGCATTCTGAAGTCGGCGGAACCGCGCGGCACTGAGCAGATCGCTTTGTCAGATGCTGGTGGGCGTGTCGTTGCAACACCCGTGCTGGCACATTTTCTGCAGCCGCCTTTTGACGGTTCGGCGATGGACGGCTATGCCCTGATCGCGCCGGACAACATCTCCTATCCTGCCGAGTTCGATATCATCGGCCAGTCGGCAGCGGGCAATCGCTTCGAAGGCGAATTGAGAAGCGGACAGGCAGTCCGCATTTTCACCGGCGCGCCGCTTCCCAACGGTACGGACACAATCGTCATTCAGGAGCACACCGAGCGCTCAGGCAACCGGCTGATCGTCCATAAAGGCATGGAACCGGGACGGCATATACGCCGCGCAGGCCTGGACTTTTCGCCGGGCAACATAGTCATTTCATCAGGCCGTGAACTGGATGCTGCTGCACTGTCGCTGGCAGCTGCCAGCGGCAATGCGAAAATCGACGTATTCAAAAAGCCCACGGTAGCCATTATCGCCACCGGCGACGAGCTTGTTGCTCCGGGCGAGATACCCGGAAAAGACCAGATCGTTGCATCGAACAGTGTTGGAATTGCCGAGATCGTAAGACGAGCCGGCGGGACTTCTCAAGATAAGGGGATCATTCCCGATGATCCCGCTAAAATAGAGCAGGCAATAGAAGATAGCCTGCAAAGCGGCGTCGACGTTCTGGTCACAATCGGCGGAGCTTCGGTCGGTGACAGGGACTTTGTCCATGGCGCGCTGCAGAAACTGGGCGTCGACCTCGATTTCTGGAAGATCGCCATGCGGCCCGGCAAACCGCTGATGCATGGACGGATCGAGGTGAATGGCAAGATCGTCCATATTATCGGCTTGCCGGGCAATCCTGTTTCCAGCCTGGTGTGCAGCCTTGTTTTTCTCCGGCCGCTTGTCGCGAAGCTTGCCGGCACCAGCCTTGACGCCGACATCCGTCCGGCAAAGCTGGGTGTTGCCCTGCCAGCTAACGATCATCGCCGCGACTATATCCGGGCGACCCTCGAATCAGGACCGGATGGAACGCTGGTCGCGTCGCCTTTC
This sequence comes from Brucella sp. IR068, assembly GCF_049065885.1. Classification (NCBI taxonomy): domain Bacteria; kingdom Pseudomonadati; phylum Pseudomonadota; class Alphaproteobacteria; order Hyphomicrobiales; family Brucellaceae; genus Brucella; species Brucella sp. IR068. The sequence goes on from NZ_JBAKHE010000009.1 coordinate 114,285, forward strand.
CCGGTGCAGGATTCGTCCATGCTGTCGGCCCTCGTCCGCTCAAAAGCGCTTATCATCAGGGGTGAGAACGCTCCCGCTGCCGCTAGTGGCGATGATTGCCGAGTTCTGATGCTATAGCGGCAACGCCTCATCCGAACATGAGGAATTCGCCCTAAGCCCCGGTGGGATATATATTATTCAGAATGTCGTCCCACCCACTCCGGTGGCAGAAATGCAGCGCCGGAACATCCCATCTTTCCTTGTTTTGAGCATTAACGATTTTAAAACCATTGCAGAACAAGACTGGAACATATAGTGTTCGTTCTGGTTTTGTTTTTCTCGATTCCTGGCCGGGAGGGTGTCGCGCATGTTGACCCGTAAGCAGCACGAGCTTCTGCTGTTCATTCACGAACGTCTGAAGGAAACGGGCATTCCTCCCTCTTTCGACGAGATGAAGGAAGCGCTCGATCTGGCTTCAAAATCGGGTATCCATCGTCTGATCACTGCTCTGGAGGAGCGTGGCTTTATCCGCCGCCTGCCCAACAGGGCGCGTGCGCTTGAGGTGTTGCGGTTGCCGGATTCAATCGCTCCTGGGCTCAATGCCCAAAAGAAGTTCGCTCCCAGCGTGATCGAAGGTAGTCTTGGCAAAGCGCCGCCCCCCCCTCCACCGGCTCGCCCTGCCCCGGTAGCTACCAATGACGACACGTCGGCTACGGTATCCGTACCGGTCATGGGACGAATAGCTGCGGGTGTGCCGATCTCCGCCATTCAAAATCAGACCCACTCCCTCAGTCTCCCGCCAGAAATGATCGGCGCGGGCGAGCATTACGCGCTTGAGGTCAAAGGGGACTCAATGATCGATGCCGGAATTTTCGACGGAGACACGGTAATCATCAAACGCGGAGATTCCGCAAATCCCGGTGAGATCGTGGTAGCTCTGGTCGATGATGAAGAAGCAACCTTGAAGCGCTTTCGCCGTAAGGGTGCCTCCATCGCTCTGGAAGCGGCAAATCCCGCTTATGAAACGAGGATATTCGGCCCTGACCGTGTTCGCGTACAGGGGAAGCTCGTCGGTCTCATCCGCCGTTACTAGAGCACGTCTTCCGAAAGCGGGAACCGGTTTCGGGTGATGCGCGTGACAAAACTAGAACGAGCGGTTTGGATTGAATAGAGCGAGAGACCGCTCGAGATCAATTGCAGCGCGTTGTAGCGTCGGCCGCTTCTGATGAACAGTTTGCTACGTTTCGAGTGGAACCGGATTTGGGCTTGTATTCTCGTTCGGGCAAGCCGCGTGCCGCGCGCGAATGAATGCGATGCAAATGCCAGGGACGGCTTGGAGCATCCACAGCGTATGTAATTCGGTCGTCCGGACGCAAATCAGGTGTCGGCTGCTTCTTGTCGAGCCTCGCAGTTTCATGCGATTTTCCCGTTGCCGCTTTGGGAGAGCGGCTTTCATCGCGTTGTTGTCCAAGTCTGATTTCTACGGCTCCTTTCAGCGCCAGATCGCGTTTACTGATGCTGGTAGTCGTTGAGCGACGACATGTTGCATCCTTGCCCGGAACAGCCAGGATGACCACATCCCCGATATTGCAGGCAATTTCCTGCATTGCCGGTTCTGCAGTATAGGCAAGCGTGCGACCATCAGGCAGGGTAATCGTGCACACTCCCTCAACACACTCGAAACCATCGGACGCGGCCAGCTTTCCTTTTTTAACCGAAAGCGGGGGAATCATTTCCTTGACCAGATAGGCAGTTTTCCAATTGTCGATCGTAAACTGGGAAGGTCGATTTCGATTAACCGCAAACCTTCCGTCCTCCAATCGGACGCCTACCAGCTTGGCATCTTCGGATACGACGATATCGGGAAAAGGCTCCCTTATAAAAACCATCAGGCCGAGGACGACAAATGGGAGCGCCAGTACCTTCAGTCTGGTGGAAAGCACAACCGCCAGAACCAGCGCAATGGTCCAGAAAACAAGAGTAAGCGCGGGCATGGTTCCTGGATTACCATCCGGCGACCAGGCCGCGACGAAGGCAGCAATGTGCCTTACCGCGAAAATGCCCCAGCCCATTATTTGCAAAGGCACCCAGTCAAGCTGCAAAGGCATCAGCACCAGGCCGAAAACAGCAAACGGCATCACAAGCAAGGCTATTGCGGGTTCAGCAAGCACATTTCCCACCAATCCCAATGGCGCTGTGTTGTTGAAATGATAGGCGGCGAAAATGCCGCTCGCCAACCCGGCAATGAGCGAGGTGCCTGCCGCTGCCGCGACTAGCTTTAATATCCGCCCAACAAAGCCGTCTCTGGACCTCCTAAGCTTCTCTGCGCCGACACGCCTGTTCGCATTGCTTTCGCTCCACCAGGCATAACCGGCGATCAACGCAGCGGTTGCAGAGAACGACATCTGAAAACTCGGCCCCAAAATCTCATGCGGCGAAAGAGCAATCATCGCGAGCGCCGCTATGGCCAGATTGCGCATGCTGATGGCAGCGCGATCGACCAGTAATGCTCCAAGCATAATCGCAATCATTACATAGCTTCGTTGCGCAGCAACGTCCGCACCGGACATGGCAAGGTAGAAGGTACAGCTTAGCAGGGAGAGAAAAGCCGCGTATTTCTTCACCGGGTGCCGGACGCTGAAAGCGGGAAACAGCGCGAAGGCGGACCGTAGCGTCAACATGACGACGCCAGCGGCGAGCGCCATATGCAAACCCGAGATTGAAAGAATATGTGCGAGCCCTGCCTTGCGCAGATCGTCGTTGGTTTGCTCGCTGATCCCGGCGCGGGTGCCTGCCACCAGCGCCGAAGCGACGCTACCATCCTCCCCTCCAACCACTTCCTCAATCCGTTCAGAAACCCGGACCCGTAGCATGGCGATCCACTGGGACATTTCCGCTGTCAGTTCATCCGGCGGGGGAACAATCGCTAATTTGGGCGTCCCGAGAAAGAACCCGTTGGCGCCAATGCCATTGAAATATGCGTGAAAAGAGAAATCGTAGTTTCCGGGGCGGACGGGGCCAGACGGGATGCGCAATCGCGCAAAACCGGACAATCCGCTGCCAATCGCTGTTGTCGCCGGTATATCTCTGGCATTGATGCGAACGCGCTTCGGCGGAAAGCGAAGTTTGGGGCGCTCGGTTTGAAGCACCTCAAGTGTTATCCGCCAGCTGCCATTATCCTGATATTCAAGCGCAACGACTCGGCCCGTCACACGCGTCGCTACGTCTGAGCCCAACATCGCCGTGGCACGACGTTCCGTCTCCCATTTGCCGACCATAAGCCCCCCGATCAGAGCGATGGCCAAGGTCGTGCCCTGGGCAACCGCGAACTGCTTGCGCGTCGCAATTCGCAAGCTGAAGGCAATCGCGAGCATGGACAGAAGCGGAGTCCACGCAGGTTCGAATGAAAGCGTGAAATAGATTATCGCGCCAATACCGGCAAAAACCGGAAGCAGGAGGAAGAATGCGCCGCGTCCGGCTTCCGTTTCCACCGCAGCCTTGATCTGGCTGCCTGCGACCGAAGTTATAGACAAAAGCCGTTCACGCAGGCTCAATACCGAAGGCTTGACGGGTGGTAAGTCTACTTCGAATTCACCTGGAGGCGAAGTCTCCGGAAATAAGGCGCGCAGCGAACCATCAGGCATGCTTCTGACAAGCGCCCGTTCGTTTACATCGCTCGCTTCCCTGATGCCCGTCATGCCCCCGCCTGACCGCAAAAGTTGGCCTAAGCCGCCAAAGTACCCCGAAAGAACAACGGCTCATCGGTGCGAAAGGGTTGCGAAGCCCTTGCGCACGTTGCTGCCTATGCTACATGAACCGCAGCCGAAATCGAGTGAGTTCGTACAAAGAACCGCGATTACCTGCCGAGTTGCTCGTGCAGGCATTGGAATTCAAGTTCGCGCCTGTGTCTCCGGCATTCGCCGCTGCTCTGGAATGGCGCACGACATAGTGGAGCTATCATGCCGAAACCGGTCGTCACCCGTTTTGCCCCTTCGCCCACGGGGTATCTGCACATTGGCGGTGCACGCACTGCCCTGTTCAACTGGCTTTACGCCAAGCATAACGGCGGCAAGATGCTGCTACGTATCGAAGACACCGACCGGGAACGTTCCACCGATGCCGCGACGGCTGCCATTCTCGATGGACTGACCTGGCTGGGGCTGGATTGGGACGGCGAAGCCATCTCGCAATTCGAGCGTGCGCCTCGCCATCGCGAAGTAGCGGAGGAGCTGGTTACTCTTGGCAAGGCATACTACTGCTATGCAACGCCGGAAGAACTGGAAGAAATGCGCGAGAAAGCCCGCGCCGAAGGTCGTCCACCGCGCTATGACGGTCGCTGGCGTGATCGCGATCCATCTGAGGCACCCGCAGGCGTTAAGCCGGTCATTCGCATCAAGGCGCCACAGGAAGGGGAAACTCTCGTGCAGGATGCCGTGCAGGGCGATGTGCGCTTTCCGAACAAGGATCTCGATGATTTCATCATCCTCCGTTCCGATGGCACGCCCACCTACATGCATGCAGTCGTTGTCGATGACCACGACATGGGGGTGACCCATATCATTCGCGGCGACGATCATCTGACCAATGCCGCGCGGCAGACAGTCATCTACAACGCAATGAACTGGGACGTGCCGCAGATGTCGCACATCCCGCTGATCCATGGCGCTGACGGCGCAAAACTCTCCAAGCGTCACGGCGCTCTGGGTGTCGATGCCTACCGTGCGATGGGCTATTTGCCCGCGGCCCTGCGCAACTATCTCGTGCGCCTTGGCTGGAGTCACGGCGATGACGAGATTATGTCGACCGAACAGATGATCGAATGGTTCGACGTCAAGGACATCAACAAGGGTGCGGCCCGCTTCGATTTTCAGAAGCTGGAGGCGATCAACGGCGTCTATATGCGCGCCAGCGACGACCGGGCGCTCTATGATGCGCTTATAGCCGTTCTTCCGGAGATTGAAGGCGGCAAGGAAATTTCCGATGCGCTGGACGATAAGCGCCGCGCACAATTGCTCGCCGCCATGCCCGGCCTGAAGGATCGTGCCAAAACTCTTGTGGAACTGGCTGACGGATCGAAATTCATCTTCGCTGCTCGTCCCCTTGACCTTGATGAGAAGGCAGCCTCCCTCCTGAATGAAGAAGGCCGCGCTGTACTCAAGTCTGTTCTGCCGGATCTGGAAGCTGCAACCGAATGGACTGTCGAATCTCTCGACGCCGTCGTGAGGACTCACGCGGAAAAAACCGGGCTGAAACTCGGCAAGATCGCACAGCCCCTACGCGCAGCATTGACCGGTCGCGCCACTTCTCCGGGCGTGTTCGACGTGCTGTTCGTCCTTGGCCGTGAGGAGTCACTCGAGCGTATTCGCGATCAAATCGGTTAAGGTGGGAACATTCACGCTGACGTGACAAAACCGGCGTAAATAGTTCAAATTACGCATTGCATCGCGAACCGTTTGGGATAGTTTGACGGGCAAAATCGTTAGGATAATGCGTGAACGCTAATGGTCCCACAGGGGCGGGACCATTCCACGAGATAAAAGACAAATTATAACGACGATTACAATTCTGCCGTCGTGCGGGCGGCAAAGTGGACATGAAAGGAAACACGATGTCAGATAGGACAGCCAGCTTTACACTAGAAGGCAAAACATTCGACCTGCCTGTACGACAAGGCACTGTCGGACCAGACGTCGTTGATATTGGTCCACTCTACAAGAATTCCCAGATGTTCACCTACGATCCGGGCTTCACCTCCACGGCATCGTGCGAATCCAAAATCACCTACATCGACGGTGACGAAGGCACCCTGCTCTATCGCGGTTACCCGATCGATCAGCTTGCCGAACACGGCGATTTTCTGGAAACCTGCTACCTGCTTCTGTACGGCGAACTGCCAACGGCAACCCAGAAGGCTGACTTCGACTATCGTGTGACGCGCCACACGATGATTCACGAACAGATGACGAAGTTCTTTACGGGCTTCCGCCGTGATGCCCATCCTATGGCCGTAATGGTCGGCTGTGTCGGCGCGATGTCGGCTTTCTATCATGACTCGACCGACATCACCGACCCGCATCAGCGTATGGTCGCCTCGATCCGTCTGATCGCCAAGGTCCCGACGCTCGCTGCCATGGCCTATAAGTACCATATCGGCCAGCCGTTCATGTACCCGAAGAACGATCTCGATTTCGCGTCGAACTTCCTGCACATGTGCTTTGGCGTTCCGTGCGAGGATTACAAGGTCAATCCGGTTCTGGCGCGCGCGATGGACCGCATCTTCATTCTCCACGCGGATCACGAGCAGAACGCCTCGACCTCGACCGTGCGCCTTGCCGGCTCGTCGGGCGCCAATCCATTTGCATGTATCGCAGCCGGCGTTGCCTGCCTCTGGGGCCCTGCCCACGGCGGCGCTAACGAAGCCGCGCTCAACATGCTGGCTGAAATCGGTTCCGTCGACCGCATTCCTGAATTCATCGGCCGTGCAAAGGACAAGAACGATCCGTTCCGTCTGATGGGCTTCGGTCACCGCGTCTACAAGAATTACGATCCGCGCGCCAAGATCATGCAGAAGACCTGCCATGAAGTTCTGGGCGAACTCGGCATCAAGGACGATCCGTTGCTCGACGTTGCGATGGAACTGGAAAAGATTGCCCTGACGGATGAATACTTCATCGAAAAGAAGCTTTATCCGAACATCGACTTCTATTCCGGCATCACGTTGAAGGCCCTCGGCTTCCCGACCGAAATGTTCACGGTTCTCTTTGCACTTGCTCGTACCGTTGGCTGGGTCGCACAGTGGAAGGAAATGATCGAAGATCCGCAGCAGAAGATCGGTCGCCCGCGCCAGCTCTACACCGGCGCCGCCGAACGCGATTACGTGCCGCTCGCAAAGCGCAAATAAATATCAGATCCGCACAAGAAAACCCGGTTGCAAAACAACCGGGTTTTTTCACGCCTGCTCGCAGCAGGTAGTCACGTCCTGGACACAATCATTTCCAGCAAAAGCGCGATTGTTGTGTTGCGATAGAGTACTTCCGACGATTCAGTTTAAACTGGAAATGCTCTTCCCTGCCAGCTCCAGAACGACCCGCGCACCGATCTCGCCAGACGGCTGCTCGGTCGCCATGATCGAAGCAACCTTATCGAATCCGTCGAGTTGTGCCTGCCGTGCCGATCCGGGCTTCATCAGCCGCTCGAGATTGCGAGCAAGCATTCCGGGGCGAACGAATTCATTGAAATACTCAGGCACTACCGGCTCATCGGCTATGATGTTCGGCAGAGCCGCGCTCCAGATGGTTATCTTGGGCATCAGAAACTTGCGTGCAAACCAGTCCGCCTTATAGGAAAGCACACTTGGGATACGTGAGAGAGCCAGTTCCAGCGAGACCGTCCCGGAAGCGGCAAGCGCCGCATCAGCCCTGGAAAAAGCTTTCCACTTTTCCTCATCGCCCAAGACAATAAGGGGTTTGACCGCCCAATTCTTCGAAAGATCCCGCACCATTTCCTCGATGCGCGGCAGTGTCGGCAAAACCACATCAAGTCTTTCGGTTCTGGCAGCAAGTTCACCAACAGCCTGCCCGAACGGTTCCATCAGCATCTGGATTTCAGTACGGCGAGACCCCGGTAGAACAAGCAGCGTTTTGCGGGATTCATTAGACCGTTGCACTTCCAGTACTTTTTGTTCTGCCCTTGCCTGCAATATCGGTTCATAGCTGGAAAGGCGGTGCCCGACATAGGTGGCACTCGGTCCACTCAATTTTTGCATGACCTCCACCTCAAATGGAAGAATGGTCAGCACGTGGTCGAAATAGGCTTTCATCGCCCGGGCACGCTGCGGTCGCCAAGCCCACACACTCGGCGCTATATATTTTACAATGGGAATGGACGCATTCGCTGCCCTGATCTTTTGGGCAACACGATGCGTAAACTCGGGACTATCGATCAGAAGAACGCAATCTGGCTTCTCCGCAATGATGCGTTGCGCGGTCTGCCTAATGCGCCGCATCAGCCCCGGTAAATTCTTGAGAATTGCGCCCAGCCCCATAAGGGCAATTTCGTGCGGATCAAAGAAAGACTTCATGCCCCGGGCCGCAAGATGATCGCCACCGACGCCGACGATATCAACAAGCCGGTCTGTCTGGTTTCGTAGTGCATCAATCAGATCAGCACCGAGAAGATCACCGGATTCTTCACCGGCCACGATTGCTATTTTCAGAGGCCGGCTGTTAGTGCTCACGTCCTGGCATCCTTTCTCTCGCGACTGACTGTCTCTATGAAGAGACCCTTGTCGTTTGCTGCAGCGATGGTTTCACCGAAGCCTAGAATGAATGTCCTGCCTGCCTCAACCGCTATTCCCGATAATCCCGCTTTGGCGGCATTCTCGACTGTTGAAATCCCGATGGTTGGAAGGTCGGCTCTTTCATCCTGCTGCGGCTTTGCCATCTTCACGAGAACACCGCCTCGGCGAGGTATGCGGCGAGCCGCACGCAACTCCCGCACACGTTCGATCATTTGATCTGTGCCTTCCGCTCCTTCGAGGGCCACCACACGTCCGCCGACCGCAATTGCGCCCTGCCCGACATCGAGATCACCGAGGCGAAGCGCAGATTCCATCGCAAGTTCAAGATTATGGCGTTCTCGGGCGTCTGGCACGGCTCGAGTCAGAATTTGAGCCGGTGATGGGGAAAGCAGATCCGGGACAACTTCATGAGCCCCGACAACTTTGAAACCAAAAGATTCCAGCAGCCCTATGAACGCCCGCAAGAGCGCATCGTCCCCTTGTCCCAAAGCCCGCAGAACATAAGGCACCGCCCGCAGCGTAGGCCAGTCAAGCTTCAAATCGCTGACATGAGGGCGGCTCGTCACGCCACCGGCGAGGACAACCCGATCCACTCCCGCAGCTTTCATAGAGCGCAGCAGCTTTGCAAACTCTACGATCGAGATTTCCTGATGTTCATACTTGTAAAGTATCGGGTCGGCTTCTCCGCGCAGCGGCACAAGGAAGGGAGAGTTTCCCGCTGTCGCCAGAGCCTCTGCCACATTGATCGGCAACAGGCCGTTCCCGGCGATAATGGCAACGCGCCCCGCATGGTCTGCGAGACGCTGGATTTTCTCAATCTTCGCCGCTGTCATGTCCGGCCCCGCCATGCACCGCATCAAGCGGAGGTGTACAGTAGGCACGCTTCGTATCGACGTTGATGAAGTCGATCATATCGATGACAGCCGGAGAGCCCGGTATTGCAATTAGAACGTCTTTGGCGCGGTCCCGAATCGGCTTTGTACGGTCGAACAGCATCCTGACAGCATGACGAAGATTATGAATTTCCTTGCGCTCCATACCAGAGCGCTTCATGCCGACGATATTCAATCCGCCAAGATGAGCATGCACGCCTATTGCCATGCCGTATGGGATAAGATCGCTCACAACAGCAGCCATGCCACCTACGAAAGCGTGGTGTCCGATACGCACGAATTGATGGATAGCCGCGCCACCGCCCAGAATGGCGTGGTGTCCGATCGTCGTGTGGCCGCCAATCATCACATTATTGGAAAATGTGACGTAATCGCCAATATCGCAATCATGCGCTACATGAGCGTAAGCCAAAAACGAACAGTTGTCGCCAACCGAAGTATATCCCCGTGCGCTGTCCGACCCTTTGTGCATGGTCACGCCTTCACGGATCAGGCAGTTCGTGCCGATGTTCAGCTTGGTGGGGCCTCCCTTATGCTTGTTGTTCTGCGGATCGCACCCCAGAACTGCGTGCGGATAGACCCTCGCTCCCTCGCCAAGCGTCGTCGCGCCCGTTACAACCACATGGCTCATCAATTCCGAATTGTCGCCAATGACGGCGCCAGACTGAATATGACAGAAAGGGCCGACAGACACACCCTGCCCCAGTTCCACGCCCTGCTCTACGAGAGCGGTGGGGTGAATGAATGTTTCTTTCATTGATATGCTCACTGGTTTTCTTCAGCTGTGCTGATCATGGCAGCGACTTCAGCTTCCGCAACCTTCACACCATCAACTTCCGCAATGCATTCATATTTGGAGATATTTGCGCGTTGCTTGATCTTCTTGACATGAAGCAAAAGCCTGTCACCCGGTATGACGGGACGACGGAATTTCGCATTGTCGATAGTCATGAAATAGACCACACCCGGACGCCCGGTCTTGCGCTGAAGCAGGGAAATAGCGCCTGCCGTTTGTGCCATGGCTTCGACAATCAATACGCCCGGCATGATCGGCTTTTCAGGAAAATGGCCTGTAAAATGCGGCTCGTTGATTGTCACATTCTTGATGCCGGTCGCAGAGACGTCACCGTCAATGTCGACGATACGATCAATCAGCAAAAACGGATAGCGATGCGGCAGCACTGCCAGAAGGTCCTGGATATCTGCTGCTTCCAGCTTGGTCTGATTTGCATCACTCATCAGAGGATTGCTCCTTTCTCGATTGCCCGATGCTGCGGATATTCGCAATATCGCGGAACCACTGCTTGATAGGCCGCGCGGGGATACCGCCCCAGCGCTCACCATCGGGTATGTCATTCATAACGCCACTCGCCGCGGCAACCTGCACGCGCGAACCGATGATCAAATGGTCAGCAAGGCCCACACGTCCACCCAGCATCGTCTGGTCACCGATAACGCAGCTGCCGGAGATGCCGCAATGTGCGGCAATGATACAAAAGCGGCCGATCCGCACATTGTGCGCGATCTGGACAAGATTATCGACCTTGGTGCCTTCACCGATAACGGTGTCATTCAACGAACCACGATCCACCGTCGTATTGGCGCCGATCTCGACATTGTCCTGAATAATGACCCTGCCGAGCTGGGGAACTTTTTCCAGACCAGCCGGGCCTGGGACGTAGCCGAAACCATCTTGACCAATCCGAACGCCCGGATGAAGCGCAACTTGGTTGCCGATAAAAGCACATTGGACGGTAACGCCCGGCGCAATATAGGTGTTGCGACCGATCTGGCTACCTTCCCCAATGACCGCAGTCGATGCGACCAGGGTACCGCTACCAACGGTAACGCCCTTACCAATCACTGCTCCGGCTTCGATGGTCGCGCCATCCTCGATATGCGCGGTCGGGTGAATGATCGCCGACGACGAAATACCTGTTTCACCAAACCAGCTTACTGGTCTGACCGACGCAGGAAACAGCATTCGCCCTACGGAGGCAAAGTCTCGCTGAGGATTACGGGTCACCAATGCAGCTATATGCGACGGTACTATGTCGGCTACGGCTTCCGTACACAAAACACCGGCCGCACTGATCGACGAAAGTCCATCGGCGTTCTTTTTGCCCTCGACGAAGACAAGAGAACCTTCAGTTGCATCTTTAAGAGAAGAGAGACGCGCAACAGAACGCGGCGCAAGCTTCGCATCGCGAAGTCTTGCACCGGTAAAATCTGCTATATCGCCAATCGTGAGTTCACGCGAAGGCGCGAAAAAAACAGGATCTGCCATCAAAACACTTTCTTTCCCGGGGTTGTTATACCCCGGGAAAAGGCAAATCTATTAGAACTTGGTCGAAACACCGAAGTTGAAGTTCTGAACCTTGTCGGTATCAGCCTTCGCGATCGGGAACGCATAGTCAAAGCGCAGCGGACCGAACGGAGAAGCCCACATCAAGCTGACACCTGCCGAAGCACGAAGCTTCTTGTCGTCGCCGTAGATCGGAGAACCGCCCTGCGAGGAGTCGTTGCCGTAAAGCGTTGCAGCGTCTGCGAACACGGCGCCACGGATACCCAGACTCTCAGGAACCAATGGCATGGGGAACTGAACTTCAGCCGTACCATTGATGTAGGTCGTGCCACCCATCCAGTAACGCTTGCCGTTCGCAGCATCCTGATACGGACCGATACCATTGAACTTGAAGCCACGAATGATGTCCGAATTGTTCTTGAACAAGTCGAAGATACGGACGCCATCATCACCAAATTCATGGATATAACCACCGCCGATGCCCAGCATGCCGACGATATCGGCTTCCTGAGAAAGCGTCTTGTAGTAGTTACCCTTGAACGTGGTCTTGATGTACTTGGCGTCACCACCCAGACCAGCAAACTCCTGCGTGAACTTTCCATAAAGACCGTCATGCGGGTTCTTCATGTCATCGATGGAGTTGTAGGTCAGCGAATAGCTAATCGAAGAACGCAACCACGGGCTATGTTCGGCAGCCTCAAGCAAAGCAGGTGCATAGAAATTTTCCCGGTCCGGACGGAACAGATCGTACTTTTCCTGAACCAGGTTATACGCGATACCTGCCGAGAAGTCATCCGTGATCGGCAGGCCGAAACGGATGGTACCACCGGTCTGCTCGACGTCGTAGTCGTCGTTTACGCGGTATGTACGACGGAAGACGTCAAAGCCGGCCGAGAGGCGGTAACCGAGGAAATATGGCTCTGTAAAGGAAAGGCCGTAATTGCGCATATCGTCCTGGCCGGCACCCGCGCTGATACGGATATACTGGCCACGTCCGAGGAAGTTACGCTCGGTGATAGCAGCTTCAACCTGCGCACCTGGCGATTCACCACCGGTGGTATAGCCACCACCAATCGAGAATTCACCGGTCGACTTTTCAACCACATCGACAACCAGAATGACCTGATCCGGCTCAGAGCCAGGCGCGGTCGAAATGTTGACGGTCTGGAAGAAATCAAGCGCTTCCAGACGACGCTTTGCACGCTGCACCATGACCTGATTGAAGGCATCACCTTCATTCACGTCGAATTCGCGGCGAATCACGAAATCGCGGGTTTTATCGTTGCCGCGGATTTCAATGCGCTGAATGTAAGCGCGCGGACCTTCATCGACGCTGTAAACGACCGAGATCGTGCGGTTTTCGAAATCACGATCACCACGCGGCTCGACTTTCGCAAAAGCGTAACCGCTTCCAGCGACATTTTCGGTAACCGCGAGAACAGAATCCTCGATTTCCTTCGCGCTGTAAGGCTTACCCGAGCGCGTCTTGACCAGATGATCCAGAGCCTGCCCGTCGACACCAGCCACATTGCTCTCGACGCTGACGTTGCCGAACGTATAGCGCTGACCTTCATCGACCGTGATGGTGATCGTGTATTCGTTCGTCGAAGGATCGAGAACAGCATTGGACGAAATGACGCGGAAATCCGCATAGCCGCGATTGTAATAGAAACGGCGGAGCGTTTCTTCGTCAGCCTGAAGACGACCTTCGTCGTAGACGTCGTTACGCGTCAGCCACGAAAGCGGATTCGAACGCTTGGTCGAAATCACATCACGCAGACGACGGGAACTGAAAGCCTGATTGCCGACAAAATCGACGTTCGCAATCTTGGTACGCGAGCCTTCGTTGATTTCATAAACAACGTTTACACGGCCCTGACCGAGATCAACGGTACGCGCATTCACAGTCGCATCGCTGCGCCCGATATGTGCATATGCTCCCTTGATTGCCTCGACGTCCGCTTCCATCGTTGCAGCATCGTAAGGCGAGCGAGCCTTGAGCTGAACAGCGCGGGCAAGATCGGGATCCTTGATCTTCTTATTGCCCTGGAAGAGGACGTTGTTGACAACCGAGCGCTCCGTAACGTTGACGACGAGCGTGCTGCCGGACTGGTTGATGCGGACATCCGAGAACAGCCCCATCGCAAACAGACGCTTCACCGCAGCATCAATATCGGCGCTGGTGAAGGCCTTGCCCGGACGAATATCGATATTGTCACGGATGGACTGCGCGTCGACGCGTGTATTACCGCGTACCTCGATACGGCTAACGACAGCAGCCTCGGCAACGTTGACCGAAGCCAGCGAGAGTGCAGCAGTACCCGAAGCCACAAGAGCCACTGACATGGCGAGCGCAGAAGCGGCGCCAAAGAATTTAGAACTTGCCGTCATAGGCTTTCCGAACCTTCGTTTCTTTCTGTCCCCGGGGCGATTAACCCAGAAAAGCACGTACAGATACAACCGTCATACCCGGTTTTTCCATACAAGCAAGCGTCACGGTTAAATTCTGTTTACTTAAGCAACCAGCGTGGCATCCGCGCCACGCGATTTAGGTGTTATGGTAAACAAATCGCTTAGCTTTTCCAGCCGTCACTCCCAACTTTCATTTCTGTTTAACACCTTCCCCGGTCCTCGCCGGAGAAGAAACGCATCATAGCGGTTTGCTCGCTGGAACTTCCAGCCTGCACCGATCCCCAAGATCACCAACTGAGCCAGCCGGAGAGTCATCTAGCAGGCAAACAGGTCGTTGAAAAGTACGAACCCCATGAATCCCATAACAAGTAAGAACCCGGCACGATAGAAAATATCCTGCGCTGCGGCAGACACCGGACTGCCCTTGATGGCCTCCACCGCATAGAAAACCAGATGACCGCCATCCAGCGGAGGCAGCGGAAACAGGTTCAAAAGCCCGATGCCGACAGATAACATCGCCATCAACTGGATGAGCCAATCAAATCCCTGGCTTGCTGCCTTGCCAGCCATATTGGCAATCTTGACCGGCCCACCAAGCTGGCATTTATCCTCACGACCGACCGCAAAGCGCTGAAAAAACTCTCCGGTGCGACCAATAATATAGCCCGTTTCCATGACAGCTTGTGCCACTGATTCGAGCGGGCCATATTCAATCCGGCGGAAATTGCCTACAGCTTCAGTGGTTTCCACACCGATAGCGCCAAGCTTGATCCTGTTTCCAAGCGGATCGGTGCGCTCGACAATTGCCGGAACAGCTTGAAGATCAACCATCTTGCCGTCACGCTCGACAGTGAAATTCAGCGTGTCCCCGGCTCGCCCGGATACGATGCGCTGCACATCGGAAAAAGTGGTAATCTTTTCGCCGTCGACGCTGATGAAGCGATCTCCAGCCTCAAACCCGGCCTCAGCCGCTGGACTGCCCGGCTGGACACCCGCGATAAGCGGATCAGAAATCTGACGGCCGTAAAGCGCGAAGAACACACTGAAAATGACGACAGTCAGAATAATATTGAAAGCAGGTCCGGCAAAGACCGTCGCCGCACGCTTCCAAACAGGTTGGGTGTGAAACGCCCTTCGCTGCTCATCCACACTCAGACACGCATTATTGACGTCCACCGGAGAACTCGTGGCGCTCTCATCGCCAATGAACTTGACGTAGCCGCCAAGCGGAATGGCGGAAATCTTCCATCGCGTTCCGTGTTTATCCGTGAAACCGATCAACTCGGGCCCAAAACCGATGGAAAAAGCCTGGGAGCCGATGCCGCACCAGCGCGCAACCAAATAGTGGCCCATTTCATGGACAAAGACCACAACGGTCAACACAAACAGAAAAGGAATGATGGTCCCGACAAGCAGGCTTTCGCCACCCAGAAAAAAGGCCAACGCGTCCTGCAAATCACTGCTCCTTACAAAACACTACCGGATCGCCAAAAAACCGAATGAATTTAAACAATTCCTTGCGCCCTTAGAAACTGAAGAAAATCGCGGACGGCACGTCTGGCTCGGCGAAAATTGCACCAAACAGGTACAAAAGTGCGGCAGCAGCTACAAGTCCGTCAACACGGTCCAATACACCGCCATGTCCTGGTAGCAAGCGCCCTGAATCCTTTGCGCCGAACTGACGCTTCACCCAGGATTCCGCGAGGTCGCCGATCTGCGATACGATAGACAGCAGGAGCGCGAGCAGCGGTACAAGCCAGCTGCCTGGAGCCGCCACCAGAGAGGCAACCAGGATGCCGCCGGCCACCGCGGCAGCGGCGCCACCGATGGCGCCAGACCACGTCTTGTTCGGCGAGAAGCGCGGCGCCAACTTCGGCCCACCCAATGCCCGGCCGTTGAAGTAGGCTGCGATATCTGTGGACCAGACCACAGCGAAAAGAAAAACAATGGCTGTAAAGCCGAAAGGTTCGTCGCCGCGCAGGAGCGAAAGCGAAACGGCGGAGAAACCCGCATAGAATAGTCCTGCCGCCGGCCAGCCGCGCCCTGCCTGCCATTGGGTGAGCAAAAGTATGAGCGTGCCCGCTAACAGAACGCCGATGGTCAGCAACGCAGAGCGGTCCAAAACGAGCAGAATACTCGTAAGACCCAGCCATCCCCAACCGAATGCTCGCGAGAAAAGTGTCTGCTTGGGTGCGGTCAAGCTGGTCCACTCATGGAACATGGCCAATCCGATCGCAATCGAAAACAGCGTGAAACCCAAACCGCCAATCCATGTCAGCCACAAGGCAGCTGCACCGAGAACAATAGCAGTAATGATACGGGTTTGCAGATTGGACATTGAGACCTTTCGACGGACCGGCTTGCGCCTTTCTAGAGCATTGCAGTGGTTCCGATTCTCAGGAACCACTTTAGACTGCCGCCCCCTTGGTCGAAGGGCATGCGATTTCTTCTTCGAGTTCTTCAATTCCTGTGCGCACCTCAACACCACCGAATCGACGCTCCCGCTGGCGAAAAGCATCATAGGCAGCGTCGAGGTCCGATGAACGAAAATCGGGCCAGTGAATGGGCAGGAATAGGAATTCCGAATATGCCGCTTGCCAGAGCAGGAAATTCGACAGCCGCATTTCTCCGCTCGTGCGGATGATTAGATCCGGATCGGGTATCCCCGCCGTATCAAGATTTGCGGAAATCAGTTCAGCGGAAATGGACGCCGGATCAAGCAGACCGGCGGCAACGTCGCGCGCCAGGCTTCGCACGGCACGAACGATCTCGTCGCGGGAACCGTAGTTGAAAGCTATGATCAGGTTGAGGCCGGTATTGCGATGCGTAAGCGTTTCTGCTTCTACCAATAGCGTCCTGATATCGGGGGCAAGCTCCTCGCGTTCGCCGATGATGCTGACGCGCACATTGTTGCGGTGCAGCTCCGCGAGATCGCGACGGATGAAAATCTTCAGCAAGCCGAGGAGGTCATTCACCTCTCCACTCGGGCGCGACCAGTTTTCAGAAGAGAATGCGAACAAAGTCAGGTAGCCGAGGCCACGATCCCCGGCTGCCCGCACCGTCTCGCGAAGAGCTTCCACACCCGCCCGATGTCCGGCACTGCGGGGCAAGTTGCGTGCCTTCGCCCAACGGCCATTGCCATCCATGATAATGGCGATGTGGCGCGGTTCGGACATGGCGAAGCTCTCCTTCAATGAAAATCATGCAAGTCCTAGACCTGCATGATCTCCCCTTCTTTCACGGCAACGATCTTATCCATCTCTGCAATGGTTTCGTCGGTCAGCTTCTGCACCTTTTCCGACAGAACACGGCTATCATCCTGACTGATGAGGCTGTCTTTCTCCAGCTTTTTCAGCGTATCCATGCCGTCGCGACGCACATGGCGGGCAGCGATGCGGCCCTGCTCGGCGTATTGATGTGCAATCTTGACCAGTTCCTTGCGGCGCTGTTCATTCAACTCCGGCAGCGGAATGCGCAGCGTCGTACCGTCGGTGATTGGATTGAGGCCGAGGCCTGAATCGCGAATTGCGCGTTCCACGGCGCCCACCATGCTCTTGTCCCAGACGGAGACCGAAAGCATGCGCGATTCGGGAACGGTAATATTTGCAACCTGGTTGATCGGCATCGTCGAGCCATAGGCTTCAATCACGATCGGCTCCAGCAGGCTTGCGGAAGCACGGCCCGTGCGCAGGCCACCAAGATCGTGCTTCAAAGAGTTGATAGCGCCTTCCATGCGGCGTTTCAGGTCGTTGATGTCGAAAGCATCACTCATGCATTTTCTCCTTCGATACGCAGCAAGGGCCGATCAATTATCGGAAACGATCGTGCAGCGCCCCTTGCCTTGCAGAATTTCGGCCAAGCCGCCGTTTTCATGGATGGAATAGACTATTATCGGAATGTTGTTCTCACGCGCAAGGGCAACAGCGGCTGTATCCATGACCGCAAGCCCGCGATCGAGAACTTCCTTGTGCGTCAGACGATCGAAACGCGTGGCGTTCGGATCTTTCTTTGGGTCGGCGGAATAAATTCCGTCAACCTGCGTGCCCTTCAAAAGCGCATCCGCCTCGATTTCGGCAGCGCGAAGAGCCGCCGCCGAATCCGTCGTGAAGAATGGATTTCCGGTACCGCCAGCAAAGATCACGACCTTGCCCTCATCCATGTAGGCCGTAGCCTGTCTCTGCGAGAAGCTCTCACAGATTTCAGGCATGGCGATGGCCGAGAGCACGACGGAGTCGACACCGATCTTGTGCAGTGAGGTACGCAGCGCAAGAGAATTGATGACCGTGGCCAGCATTCCCATGTGGTCGCCCGTCACGCGGTCGCCACCTTTCGAGGCCACTGCCACGCCACGGAAAATATTACCGCCGCCAATGACGACGCCGACTTCGACCCCAAGCGACCGTGCCTGCTTGATATCGCTTGCAATACGGTCTGCTACGGAAACATCGATGCCAAAGCCCTGGCTGCCCATCAATGCCTCACCTGAGGCTTTCAAAAGGACGCGTTTGTAGGCGGGTTGACCTGGCATTGGATGCTCTCCGCAGATGGTGATCAAGTGGATGTGTTCGGGTTCCGATACACGAAGGGCACCGCGTTGTCACGCGATGCCCTTCGTAATCAAAAGCCTTTTCAGGCAATCAACGCATTCCGAAAAGGGAAAACCTAATTTCGGGCGAGATGCGCTGAAAAACAGACCTGCTTAGCCCTTGGCAGCAGCAGCTACTTCAGCAGCAAAGTCGGTTTCTTCCTTTTCGATGCCTTCACCGAGAGCGATACGGGCAAAGCCCGTGATCTTGGCCGGCGCACCGATGGTCTTTTCAGCTTCCTTGAGGGCAGCTGCAACCGTCAGGTCAGGATTGATAACGAAAGCCTGCGAAAGAAGAACGACTTCTTCGTAGAACTTGCGCATGCGGCCTTCGATCATCTTTTCGATGATATTGTCCGGCTTGCCGGATTCGCGAGCCTGCTCAATGAAGATCGCCTTTTCGCGCTCGGCAGCAGCCGGATCGACATCTTCGGCGGTCAGAGCCAGCGGGTTGATTGCAGCAACGTGCATGGCAACCTGGCGACCGAATGCCTTTGCAGCTTCTGCATCGCCAGCGGTTTCGATTGCAACGAGAACGCCCAGCTTGCCAAGGCCATCAGCAACACCGTTGTGAATGTAGGTCGCGACAACGCCCTGCGGAACGGTCAGCGCAGCCGAACGGCGGAAGCCAATGTTTTCACCGATGGTGGCAACAGCGTCCTTTGCCGTTTCGGTAACGGTCTTACCATCGATCTTGGCGTCGGCCACAGCTTCGGTCGAGCCATCGGTCGACAGAGCAGCCTGGGCGATCTTGCGGACCAGATCCTGGAAAGCATCGTTGCGGGCAACGAAGTCGGTTTCGGAGTTTACTTCAACGACAACAGCCTTGTTGCCGGAAGCTGCAACGCCAACCAGACCTTCAGCAGCCGTACGGCCAGCCTTCTTGTCAGCCTTTGCAATACCCTTGGCGCGCAGCCAGTCAACGGCAGCGTCGATGTCGCCATTGGTTTCGGCAAGTGCTGCCTTGCAGTCCATCATGCCGGCGCCGGTGAGGTCGCGGAGTTCTTTGACGAGAGATGCGGAAATGCTCATGATGTCGCCTTTCATGAAAGCGAAGGCACACCGAAAAGGTGTGCCAACTTTTAACCGGCGCTTGGTTTCTGGATCGCGACCTGACCTGAGCGTTGCACTACAGGAATCACGATCTCGCACCGGGATGAAACGAGATTATCCACCCGCCCTATCACAGATATGACGGATGGATGAAATCATACGCTGATTAAGCGCCTTCAGCCGGAGCTTCGAGGGCTGGCTCTACCGGAGCTTCAGCCTGTGCACCGATGTCGATGCCCATCGCGCCCTGCTGACGCGCAATGCCGTCGAGAGCAGCGCGGGCAATCAGATCGCAATACAGGGCGATAGCGCGCGCGGCGTCATCGTTGCCCGGGATCGGGTAATCGATCTGGTCCGGATCGCAGTTCGAATCGATCACGGCAACGACCGGAATACCAAGACGCTTGGCTTCCTGAATGGCAATCGCTTCCTTGTTGGTGTCGATGATGAACATCAGGTCCGGGACCGAGCCCATGTCCTTGATACCGCCGAGGGCGCGGTCAAGCTTTTCACGCTCGCGCTCAAGGTTGAGGCGTTCCTTCTTGGTGAAGCCCTGAGCTTCGCCAGCCAGCAGTTCGTCGAGCTTGCGCAGACGCTGGATCGAATTGGAGATCGTCTTCCAGTTCGTCATCATGCCGCCGAGCCAGCGTGCATTGACGTAATACTGTGCCGAACGATTGGCAGCATCGGCAATGATGTCCGAAGCCTGACGCTTCGTGCCGACGAACAGAACGCGACCGCCGCGGGCAACCGTGTCCGAAACGATCTTCAGCGCGTTGTGCAGCAGAGGAACGGTCTGGGACAGATCGAGAATGTGGATATTGTTGCGGTCACCATAGATGTATGGTGCCATTTTCGGGTTCCAGCGATGGGTCTGGTGGCCGAAGTGAACACCAGCTTCCAGAAGCTGGCGCATGCTGAAATCAGGTAATGCCATCTTTATTTTCCTTTTCCGGTTTAACCTCCACGGGCTGAGGCGATTTCTCGCCACCGGAGGTTTTTGCCGGATTTCTCCCGACAAAAGCCCAATCCCGTGTGTGGAATAGGCGCGCTGTTAACTGATCACGCCGCAAAATGCAAGTCGTCTGCACAATATAGCACTGAACGGGCTAACAAACATGCCCACCAGGGCGTCTACTTGCAGGTTCCAGCCTGTTTTGCCGTATCATAGACATCAAGCTTCACGAGTTTTCCCCTCATGGAGAAATCTCCATAATCCATGGTAAGGTCGCGGGTAATTCCATTGCGATAAAGCTTGAAATTGATGCGATAGATGGGCAGGCCGTCCTGCTTTTCCTTGTCATCGAAATAGGCAATCGTTACCGGCCAGACCTGATCCTTGGAAAACTTGCCCATGATCTTGGTCTCGTCGTCCGTCAAGGACTGTTCCTTGCCGACGACAACGGTGGTTGCAACCACCCGGTCGGCATCTTCGGAAGCATCAAACAGCGATGTCTGGTAGAACTTCTGCCCGGCTTCCGCCTTGCCGATCAGTTCTTCCATATGACCGGTGGGAAATTGCGTTCCCTTGAGGTCGAGCTTGTTTTCCTTCGGCTTGCTCAACTCGACGACGGTCTTGCCGCCCTCGAGCTTCGCGTCGCCACGCACTTCCTTGACCAGTTCCTTGTCCACGAAGGTCTTGTTGACGAAGCGGAAGTTCTTTCCGTCCGCTCCTTCGAACGTCGTCGTCTGCTGGTCGGTCACGCGCTGCGGCTGCTCTTCCATATCGATCCGGGTCACGAAACGGAAATTGGTGGTGTAGCCTTCACATGCCGATCCGTTAAACTCATACACCATGCGGCCGGTCAAACCACTGATCCCTGATTTTTCATCGGCTCGATCCAGAGTCAGATCATAGACTGCGCGATGTGGAACCAACGTTACCGTCGAGGCCGCATGAGCGGCGACCGCAAATCCGGCCCAAATACAAGCAGCCGTTCCACTCGCCGCAACCGCACTCTTGAAAAAACGCATACATGAATCTCCCGATGAGTTGACGAGCATGATAAAAAAACTCGTGGCGGAAGCGAGGCAAAAAAAGCACCCTTCCCCAAAGCTTCACCGATTCTGCTTATAGGTAGATCGCGAAGTACCTTTGCAAGCAAGGATTAATATAATGACCGACACGATCGACAGCCGCCTTAAAAATCTGGGTATATCCATCCCGGAAGCCGCCGCACCCGCCGCAAACTATGTTCCTTTTGCCCAAAGCGGCTCTTTGCTGCTCACTTCTGGCCAGCTTCCACTCGAAGGCGGCAAGCTGGTGCACACTGGCCAGATCGGAGACGAGCTGACAGTTGCGCACGGACAAGCGGCGGCACGCGCCTGTGCTGTCAACATTCTTGCCCAGGCAAAGGCGGCACTTGGTGACCTCGGCCGCATCAAGCGAATTGTAAAAATTACGGCCTTCGTAGCTTCAACGCCCGACTTTGTGGAGCAGCATTTGGTTGCCAATGGCGCATCCGATCTCCTCGTCGCAGTCCTCGGCGACGCTGGCAAACATGCCCGCTCCGCAGTCGGCGTTGCCAGCCTGCCGCTCAATGCACCTGTCGAAATAGAAGCAATCATCGAGGTTGCGTGACATGACGTCCATTGACTGGATCAAGAAGCGCCCTGTCGCTCATCGTGGATTGCACGATCTTAACAAGGAACGCTGGGAAAACACCCTTTCAGCGTTTGAGGCGGCAGCCAAAGCGGGATTCGCCATTGAATGCGATGTTCATCTCACCCGTGATGGCGGCGTGGTCGTCTTTCATGATGACGAGCTGAAGCGTCTCGCCGGTCGCGAAGGCTACATCAGCGATTTGACGCTTGCCGAAGCGACCGCGCTCAAGGTCGGCGGCACCGCCGATCACGTGCCGACGCTTCGTCAGATGCTTGATCTGGTCGATGGCCGTGTTCCTCTTGTCATCGAATTGAAGGGCATAGAAGGTAAGGACGACGGTCTAGTGGCCGCCGTTGCCAAAGAACTGGCGTCTTATAAGGGCGAAGCGGCGATCATGTCTTTCGATCACCACCTGATCCGCCGCTTTGAAGCAGATGCGCCGGGAATCCCGGGAGGGCTTACCGCCGAAGGTACCAGTACGAAAGATTTTGAAAGACATTTCTCCATGCTGGCGCATGGCATTTCCTTCGTATCCTATAACCTGCATCATCTGCCCAACCCGTTCGTCACTTTCGTTCAGGAGAAGTTGCACATGCCGGTGATCAGTTGGACCGTTCGAGATCGCGAAATGCAGAAGCATAGCGATCTCAATGTCGACCAGATCACGTTCGAAGGTTTTGATCCACGCGCCCTGTTAGCTTGACGACAACACGCCGAGCGCCGCAACATGCGCGATAACGGCAAAGGAATAGCGGTGAACGACGAAGACCCGCGGAATGAGCAAAGCTTCGTTCTCCGTGTCGTTGAGAATATCAGCGAATTCACGAAGGACGAATGGAGCAGTCTTGTCGGGGCTTCCCGACAGGACGCGAACTACAATCCCTTCATAACCCGCAACTTCCTGTTGGCTCTGGAAGAGTCGGGCTCAGTTTCCCGAAAGGCGGGCTGGCTTCCGAAGCATTTGCGCCTTGAAGACGATCGGGGCAGTCTCATCGGAGTGGTGCCAAATTATCTCAAAGGCCACAGTCAGGGAGAATATGTCTTCGACCATGGCTGGGCGGATGCTTTTGAGCGCGCCGGAGGCCGATATTATCCCAAATTTCAGGCAGCAGTGCCCTTCACTCCAGCTACCGGCCCGCGCCTTATCAATCACGTCGCTTATGAAAGCGAAACGGTTCGACTGGCGCTGGCTGGCGGATTGCGGGAACTGGCGGACCAGACCGGTGTTTCATCTGCGCATGTTACATTTGCACTGCCCGATGAGGTTACCGCACTGGAGCGCGCAGGCTTTCTCCATCGCACTGATCAGCAGTTTCACTTTAAAAACAAGAACTTTAAAAGCTATGATGACTTTCTGAGTGAACTTGTATCCCGGAAACGCAAAGCGTTAAAAAAAGAACGCCGCCAGGCTTTGTCGGACGGCATAGAAATCGACTGGCTGACCGGCAACGACCTCACGGAAGCCGTCTGGGATGATTTCTTTGCGTTTTATATCGATACGGGCAGCCGCAAATGGGGACGGCCCTATCTGAACAGGCAGTTCTTTTCGCTGATCGGCGAAAGCATGGCCGAGGACATCCTGCTCATCATGGCAAAACGCAACGGGCATTATATCGCCGGTGCAATCAATTTCATCGGGGGTGACACGCTCTTCGGCCGGCACTGGGGCTGCATTGAAGATCATCCCTACCTGCATTTTGAGGTTTGCTATCATCAGGCAATCGATTTTGCCATCGATCGAAAACTGAGTGTCGTGGAGGCTGGCGCACAAGGCGAGCATAAAATCGCGCGCGGTTATGTGCCGGTCACGACCCATTCGGCGCATTACATTGTCCATGAAGGTTTTCGGAATGCAGTGCGTGATTATCTTGAGCATGAGCGCCGCGAAGTCGAGCAAATCCAGAGCGCTTTGCATGAACACTCCCCATTCAGGGACGCATGAACCGATCCACCTTGCCTACCAGGAATAGATGCGGTCTGATCCGTTCAAACATTCCGCATTGGAGAGAATCGCATGCCCGCTACCTATGACGACAATAATATCTTCGCCAAGATTCTGCGCAGTGAAATTCCGTCCACCCGTGTTTATGAAACCGACGATGTCGTTGCGTTCATGGATGTGATGCCGCAAGGCACGGGCCATACGCTGGTTGTGCCAAAGGCACCTTCCCGCAACCTGCTCGATGCCAAGCCGGAAACCCTCGCGAACGTTATTCAGGTTGTGCAAAAAATCGCCCAGGCCGTAAAAACGGCTTTCAACGCCGATGGCGTAACGGTTATGCAGTTCAACGAACCTGCATCCGGCCAGACCGTCTATCACCTGCACTTCCATGTGATCCCGCGTTTTGAAGGCGTCGCGCTCAAGCCCCATACGGGACAGATGGAAGACGCCGCAGTTCTTTCAGCAAACGCTGAAAAAATCCGCGCAGCAATTTGATATGACTCAAACTTTCAAAGTGTAAGCAGACCGATCACCAGCAGGATTTCCGCGATCAGAACACCGACCAGCAATCGCTTGCCGGTCATGATGAAAGCGGCAAATCCTGCCACGGCGGAACCAGCGCGCAGCCACAGCGGCGAGTTGGCCAATTCGCCATTGGGATAGAGAACAAGCTGCGCAATAACGCCTGCTACCAGCGCGGTTGCGATGCATCGTACGAGAACAAGCGCCTCGGAATCCTCTCGTACCCGCCCGCCAACCAGCACTCCCATCACGCGAAACAGATAGGTCGGCAACGCTCCCGCCAGCAGGATAAACACGAACGGCCACCACCAAGTTGAAAAACTGTCCCAGTTCATTCACCCGCTCCTGCTGGTATTTGACGCATTCTATGAAAGCCGAACGCTATCAGCCCGCCGAGAATACCCGTGAACAGCAGATCGTATCCCGGAGCCAGATGATGGAATATGGGAAACAGAGCGATCCCGGAAATCATCGCAACCTGCCCTGCCCGCTCCCTGGCTGAACGCCAGAGCGATGTCAGAAAATACATCGGCGTCAGCATGAAAAGTGCCGCAAAAACGATTGGCGGAAAAGACGTCGATAACGAATAAACGATTGCGACGATGATCGCATTGGTTCCCACTAGCACCATTCCGATTCCCGCAAAATAACTGGTTCTCATATCACGCGGTATCTTGCGCAACTCTTCCATGGCCATGACCCACGCGGTGACAGCCACGAAATGACACAAGGCCGCGAGCGTCAGTTTCCGGGTCTTCGGACCCTGCAGTTCGGGAAGCAATGCAACCACCATCGGCATCAAACGCACCGACGACAGCCCAACGGCGAGAGCTGCGGCAGGCAAAGCCACGCCGGCGCTGATCGCGCCAATCAGAACGACCTTGGCCGGAAGAGCCCAGATGGTAAGGGTCATGAAAACCGCCTGGACAACTGTAATTCCGCTTTCGATGGCCAGCCCGGCAAAACCGATGAATGAACTCATCAGCAATAGAGCCGGAATGCTGCAAATGCGCATACAACCGCGCAGAAACCATCGCATGTGGCGTTGATCTTCTAAATTACGTTCAGGAGGACTGAGATGAATCGGTGGCATGGAGCCACGTTAGAGCAAGGTCCAAGCAAGTTGCACCCGGTTTCTTCCGCCAGAATAGGAAAACCTCAGTTTTCGTCCATGCTCGTCACGGATTCAAGAAAAACGGCCCCCGGAGGGGCCGTTTCTATCCCAACTATTTCTTGCGCGGCACCTTCGGCACCGAGGACTTGGTCACCGAAGACTTCGAGGACGTTTTTGGCGCCGGTTCGTCCTTGCCCGCCAGCACTTTTTCCTTTTCAGCCTTCTTCGGAGCAGCCTTCTTGCGTTGCAACTGCTTCTTTTCAGCCGGAATGTCCTTTTTCGGACTGACCGGCTTGTCGGCGACACTTTCCAACGACAGATCGGTTTTTCCGTCAGGCTTGGTTACCACGTCCACGCGAACCGTGCCGCCGTGCTTGAGTTTTCCGAACAGCACTTCATCGGCCAATGGCTTCTTGATGTGCTCCTGGATAACCCGGCCCAGCGGACGTGCACCCATGCGCTCGTCGTATCCCTTGTCAGCCAGCCAGGAGATTGCACCTTCGGTCAGTTCGAAAGTCACACCGCGTTCAGCAAGCTGTGCTTCAAGCTGAAGCACAAACTTCTGCACTACCTGATGGATAACCGGAACCGGCAGCGGGCCGAACGGAATGATCGCATCCAGTCGGTTACGGAATTCCGGCGTAAACAGACGGTTGATCGCTTCCATGTCATCGCCTTCGCGACGTGTGGAACCAAAACCGATTGCTGCCCTGGCCATATCCGACGCACCGGCGTTGGTGGTCATGATCAGGATCACGTTGCGGAAGTCGATCTTCTTGCCGTTATGATCGGTCAGCGAGCCATGATCCATTACCTGCAACAGGATGTTGAACAGGTCCGGATGCGCCTTCTCGATTTCATCGAGCAGCAGCACGCAATGCGGATGCTGATCGACCCCATCTGTCAGAAGACCGCCCTGATCGAATCCGACATAGCCGGGAGGGGCACCAATAAGCCGCGAGACGGTATGGCGCTCCATATATTCCGACATATCGAAACGCAACAGTTCGACACCGAGCGAACTTGCCAGTTGCTTGGCGACTTCCGTCTTGCCGACGCCAGTAGGGCCGGAGAACAGATAAGAGCCGATTGGCTTGTCCGGTTCACGCAGTCCTGCACGGGCGAGCTTGATTGAGGCCGACAGAGCTTCGATTGCCAGATCCTGACCATAGACGACGCGCTTCAGCTCTGCATCCAGATGTGACAGAACCTGTTCGTCATCCTTCGACACCGATTTCGGTGGGATACGGGCCATCGTTGCGATTGTCGCTTCGATTTCCTTTACGCCGATGGTCTTCTTGCGCTTGTTCTCGGGCAAGAGCATCTGGCTGGCGCCCGTTTCGTCAATCACGTCGATTGCCTTGTCAGGCAGCTTGCGATCCGAAATATAACGCGCAGACAATTCCACCGCCGTCTTAATGGCATCGACGGTGTACTTGACCTTGTGGAAATCCTCGAAGTAAGGCTTCAGCCCCTTCATGATTTCAATCGCATCCGGGATCGAAGGCTCGTTGACGTCGATCTTTTGGAAACGACGCACCAAGGCGCGATCTTTCTCGAAGAACTGACGATATTCCTTATAGGTGGTGGATCCGATGCAGCGGATAGCGCCCGACGAAAGCGCAGGCTTCAACAGGTTCGACGCGTCCATTGCGCCTCCTGAGGTAGCGCCAGCGCCGATGACCGTGTGAATTTCGTCGATGAACAGGACCGCACCCGGATACTCCTCGAGTTCCTTGACGACCTGCTTCAGGCGTTCTTCAAAGTCACCACGATAACGGGTGCCAGCCAGAAGCGTACCCATGTCGAGCGAAAAGATCGTCGCGTCGGCCAACGCCTCGGGCACCTGCCCTTCAACGATCCGCTTGGCGAGACCCTCGGCGATGGCGGTTTTGCCAACACCCGGATCGCCCACATAAAGCGGATTGTTCTTCGAACGGCGGCAAAGCACCTGAATGGTACGGCTGATTTCGCTGTCACGTCCGATCAGTGGATCGATGCGACCAGCCTTGGCTTTCTCATTGAGATTGACGCAGTAAGCTGACAGCGCGTCCTGCTTTTTCTTCGCGCTCTCCTCCTGCTCAGTGCTTGTCCGTTCTTCGCTCGGGCTCTCCGCGCCGCGCGGCGGACGGGTTTCGCTGCTCTGCGGACGTTTGGAAATGCCGTGCGAAATATAATTCACGGCGTCGTAACGGGTCATCTGCTGTTCCTGGAGGAAATAGGCAGCATGGCTTTCCCGTTCCGCAAAGATGGCAACCAGCACGTTCGCGCCAGTCACTTCCTCACGGTTCGAGGACTGCACATGGATGACCGCACGCTGGATGACCCGCTGAAACGCAGCAGTGGGTTTGGAATCTTCGTCATAACCCGTGACCAGGTTATCAAGTTCGCGATCAATATAATCGGTAACGATACGCTTGAGATGCTCAAGGTCGACGCTGCAGGCACGCATCACTGCGCCCGCATCCTGATCGTCGATCAAGGCAAGCAAAAGGTGTTCGAGCGTCGCATATTCGTGATGCCGCTCGTTTGCTATTGTGAGGGCTTGATGCAGAGCCCTTTCAAGGCTTGGGGAGAACGATGGCATATGACCTCACTTTTTCTCCATCACGCATTGCAGCGGATGCTGGTTTTGGCGGGCGAAATCCATGACCTGGCTGACTTTGGTTTCGGCGACTTCGTATGTAAATACGCCGCACTCGCCGACCCCGTGATTGTGAACATGCAGCATGATGCGCGTGGCATCATCCCGGTTCTTCTGGAAAAACCGCTGCAGGACATGAACGACGAACTCCATGGGTGTGTAGTCGTCGTTGAGGAGCAGGACACGATAGAGGCTGGGTTTCTTGGTCTTCGGCTGCGTGCGCGTGACCACAACGGTGCCGTTTTCCGGACCCTTCCCGCCGTCGGTCTTGCTTTGCATGACTATATCGAGATGCCTCATGAAACCTATTACCCGGATGCCCATCTGCCTGGCCCAACTTGCCCTATTATGTAGGTCGTCATGTGGTGATTTTAAGCCCTTCACTGGCACTTGCAACCGGGACTTATTGCAATAACGCGGCTTGACACAGTTATATGGTATCTCGAATTGAAGGGCGTTCTTTATAAAATAGCGGTCTAAATGCCTGAGTTCTCAAATACAGACCGGGCTAACTGTCCCCCAAAAAACTCCACCCTATAGAAAGCGGAATACAAATTGCCATTTCGACCTATGGAAAAAAATACTATTTTGCACATATAATCAGAACGATAATAGGTGCATTTTATATAATATTAGAAAGCAACTTTTTAACACACACTTATTTCAAGTCGCTGCCCCTCCCCTCCTATACGATAAGGCAGCAGTAAAAATTAGACTCGCGAAAGCGGGTTTTTTTGTTGTTATCGCTCCCTCCGCCACGAAAGGGGGATTCCCGTTCAATGACACATCTGCGTGAACGCCGAAAGGGGCCCTATCGATACCCGCTACCGGTCCCGTTGCCCTCTCCCTAATTTTTCCGAAATTTATGAACAATGCGGTTACCATAAACGGATTGGTAACGCTGATGGCATTAGGATCACCGAATTAGACGCTGTGTGCCTTTTGTGCCGCAGTTTAAAAAATCCGGGATACAGGTAGGTCATCATCGTGCGTACCGCATTTAGTAAAGTCGCATATGCCTTGAAAAGAGCGGCACAAGCCACCCTTCTTCTTGCAGTTGTAACGGGGTGTTCGACAGCTTCGACAACAATACCGGCGATAGCGGCGGGTGACCGATACGCAGCCATCGTAATTGATGCGAACACCGGCAAGACGCTGTTCGCCTCGAATGCGGATGCACAGCGCTATCCTGCCTCTCTCACCAAGATGATGACCCTCTACATGCTGTTCGAGGCTATGCAGGCAGGTCGCATGAGCAAGGACACGCGTATCCCCGTTTCCGCTTATGCGGCTGCGCGTCCGCCCACCAAAATCGGTTTCCGCCCCGGACAAAGTATCCGCGCTGAAGATGCCGCACTGGCCATGATCACGAAATCTGCCAACGACGTAGCGACAGCGGTTGGAGAATATCTTGGGGGCTCGGAAGAACGCTTTGCCCAGATGATGACCGCAAAGGCGCGCCGTCTCGGCATGCGCAACACGACTTTCCGTAACGCGTCGGGCTTGCCGAACATGGCGCAGCATACAACTGCACGTGACATGGCAATCCTCAGCATTGCGCTTCGCCAGCATTTCCCGAATGAATTCTCCTATTTCTCGCGCCGCAGCTTCGTTTTCCGCGGCCAGACCATCAATGGTCACAACCGTTTGCTCGGTCGCGTTGAAGGCGTGGACGGCATCAAGACCGGCTATACCAATGCCTCCGGCTATAATCTGGCCTCATCGGTCAGTCTCGACGGCCGTCGGCTCGTGGCAGTCGTGATGGGCGGCAATACCGGCGCAAGCCGTGACGCCCATATGGCGCAGCTCATTCGCAAATATCTTCCTATGGCGACACGTAGCCGTAACGCTGCTCCGCTCGTAGCTATGCGCAACGATGCTCCGCAGGTAGTCGCCTCGGTCGATCTTCCAAAAGCGAAGAACGCGCCTGTTCCGGTGACACGCGAGGCCGCGGCTGTGGAAGATTTCATCAACAATGAAAGCGGCGAAGGCGACAGCGAACAGCCGCAGGTTCTGGCGCTCGCAGCTCCAACGGCACGCCCTGCGGCGCTCGCCGCACAGGCTGCGATCCGTCCAACGCCAAAGGCAGCTGTTCCATCAGCGCAGGCTCAGGACGTCGATCCGGTTACAACCGCATCTGCGCCCGCCGCTGGCGGCTGGGCCATCCAGATCGGCTCCCTGCCAAGCGAAGGCCAGGCACGTGACATGCTGGCCAAGGCGTCTGCCACGGCAGGCGGCACCCTGCGCGCAGCGTCTCCCTATACCGAGACGTTCAGCAAGGGCAGCGCAACTTTCTACCGCGCCCGCTTTGTCGGCTTCTCTTCCAAGCAGGCTGCATGGGACGCATGCGCCTCGCTCAAGAAGAAAAATTTCGGCTGCTATGCGGTCGCGAACTAATCGATAACGAGGAGGCTCGCCTCCTCGTTGCCAGCTTCAAACCCGAATTTGTAGTGCGTAGAGGGTTTCGAGATGTCAAATATGAGAGAAACTTTCGGTCAGTCTCCGTTCAAAACTGTCGACTGGACACCGGATGAAGGTAAGGCATCAGCGCTCGGCGCGCTGTTCTCGGTGCAAGGCCTCAAGCAGGCCGCATTGCGAATCGCGGATGTAAGGCGCGGTACCGGCTTTCAGACCCGCGATCTGGTCGGACTGCTCGTCTGCCATGCGGCGCGCAACAAGCGCCTGGTTCAACCGCGTGCGTCCATGCGCATGACCTTGCCAGTGAATTTCGATAGGGTTTCAGTCCGTCTGACGATAGAAAACTGAAACTTCACAGATAGAACGAAAAGGCCCTGCCGTTTAAAAGCAGGGCCTTTTTCATGGATAGGTCATCTCTACAGCAATCCGAGCGCCGCCAGTTCCTGCCGCAATTCTGCCGGTAAGGCAGCCCTGGCTGCCTTACCGGCGGACTCGTCACGCGGGACTTCATTGTCATTCAGATAGCGCCAACCCTGGAACGCACGGCGCGGCTGCCACTCGGTCGGAATGACCTTGGGCTCCAAAACCAGATGACAACGATTGATACCCTGCTCATCCGTGAACGGGCGCACATCCAGCAAACGCTGACGGCATTGGACATTGCCCTTGATAACCCAGTAGAGCGAGCCGCCCTCCAGCAGTTCGTCGATCCGCTTGGGTACCATCCTCGTTGTATGGAACTGTTCCGGCACGAGGCCGGCAGCGCGCTGTTCCGCCAGGCGAAAATCGATCCAAGCCGCAAGATCTTCGATACTGTCGCAGCCGACGCAAAGTTTAACGAGATTGAGAGCCATACAGGTGATTTAGCCAAGACGAATGCGAGCTTCAAGCCGGGGCACCGCATTCTGCCAAGAATTGCTGATCAACAGGCGACCACGTTCACCGCGAGACCGCCTTGACTGGTCTCCTTGTAACGCTCGCTCATATCGTGGCCGGTCTGACGCATCGTCTCAATACAGGCATCCAGCGGAACAAAATGCTTGCCGTCGCCCTTTACGGCGAGCGAAGCGGCAGTGACGGCCTTTACCGCGCCGAGCGCGTTACGCTCGATGCACGGCACCTGAACAAGCCCGGCAACCGGATCGCAGGTCATGCCCAAGTGGTGTTCAAGCGCTATTTCGGCGGCGTTTTCAATCTGTTCGGGCGACCCACCGAACACGGCTGCGAGACCGGCTGCGGCCATGGCCGATGCGGAACCCACCTCGCCCTGACAACCGACTTCCGCGCCTGAAATCGACGCGTTGTGCTTGATGACCCCGCCTATCGCGGCAGAAGTCAGGAGAAAATCCCTTATGCCCTTCTGATCGGCATCATCATGAAAATGCAGGTAATAGCGCAGAACTGCCGGCACGACACCAGCGGCACCGTTGGTGGGAGCAGTGACTACCCTGCCGCCCGACGCATTTTCCTCGTTGACGGCCATCGCATAAACGGAAAGCCAGTCATTGGCCAGCAGCGGGTTGCTGCGGTTATTGCGCCAGTCGTCCTGTAGCTTGTCGTGAAGCTGACGCGCACGACGGCGAACATTCAAGCCACCGGGCATCACACCGTCGCGGCTCAATCCCCGCTCGATGCAGCCGCGCATGGCACCCCAGATGCGATCAAGCCCGTCATCCAGATCGCCGCGGGCCATATGCTTTTCTTCATTGGCTCGCTTCATTTCAGCAATCGACAGCCCACTATCATGGGCCATCTCAAGCATTTCGGCAGCATTTCGGAATGGGAACGGCACGTCGGCCTTATCGTCCTGCTTCGCTCCACTGCGCTGAACGCGGCTCAGTTCTTCTTCCGTCACGACAAAGCCGCCGCCGATGGAAAAATATGCGCGACGCAGCAAGAGATTGTCGTCGGCGTCAAATGCGGAAAAGGCCATGCCATTGGCATGTCCCGGCAAAGGTGTCTTCCGATCCAGCACAAGATCGACTTTCGGATCGAAGTGGTAGACTGGATGCCCTTGCGGGTTCACCTTCTTCTCAGCAAAGACCTTTTCGACTTCAACATCCATGATGTCGGGGTCAATCGTATCCGGCAGATGGCCACATAGCCCCAGGATAACGGCGCGGTCCGTTGCATGCCCTACACCTGTATAAGCAAGAGAGCCATGCAGGCTCGCTTTCAGACGGTGAATTTTAGAATGTGCCGGCCTTGGCCAGTTCCCGCCGATCACCTCGTTGAGAAACATGCGAGCAGCCGTCATCGGGCCCATCGTATGAGAACTGGAAGGCCCAATGCCAATCTTGTAAAGATCGAAAACCGACAGAAACATTCCACACCTTCTGCAGCCGTCATAAGGCTGATTGATTCCTGGTCGCAGCGCCGCTCGCGATTTGCCCGATCATCCATATTAGACAAAAATGGGCAAAAAGTCGCTAACGCGGAATCCGCGCATTCCTATCAGATAGTTGTAGGAAAGGATCAACGCAAACGGAATGCCGAAATGCGGCATCAAATTTCCGGAATACGCAATGCCGCCTGACTTCTAGACGGAGAACAGATAGGCCATGAGAATGACAGCAGCGAGACCAATGACTGCCCAGAGCGTAACGCCCCAGCAGGATTTTTGAACGGTTTCGTCCATGGAAATTTTGGCAACCTTGTTGTGCAACTCTTCTACACAGCGCCCTTCACAACGCTGTTACCGATCATATAGCTTCGTGATCACCGGAACGCAACGATGAAAAACGGCTGAAATGCGGCGTCGAATTCCACGCGCCGGGCACACAATCCGACTATACATTTATTATCAAACGGTTACCGGACGATAACGTTAATGAAAGCTTTAAAGTGACGGCGAAAATGCGGCATCAGGGTTGAGGCAAAAGCATATCTGTCTTGCCAGCCAGCCCATAAGCGGCCAGTCCTACCCACTCCCGCATGGCCACGCTGAACCGCGAAAGCGCTTCATTCGGGGATTCGAGATAAAGGGCAAAGTGCTCGCTGGCGCGCGTCTTGAAGTCCACCGGCCAGGCCACAACGTCGAACCCTGCCTTGCGAAAACATCCGATGGACCGCGGCATATGATATGCCGAAGTGACCAGAAGCCACGTTTCACCCGGCTTCGGTTGAGCCAATTCCTTGGAGAAAACCGCGTTCTCGACGGTATTTCGAGATTTGTTTTCAAAAATATAGCGCTCGCCGGAAAAGCCAAGATCGGCAAGCATCTGCCGGGTACTATCCGCTTCTTTGGCGGATTTTTCAAAGAATGCGCCCTCGCCGCCAGATATAATGACCTTGGCGTCGGGGTGTAGTCGTGCCAGCCGCATTGCTTCAAAAATGCGATCAGCCGCGCTATTCAATTCAAAGCCTTTGCGACCCGCATTGATTTCGCCATTCATATAGCCGCCCAGCACGACGATCCCGTCCACACGTTGCGGCATCGCATCAAGCTTTGCGAAACGGTCTTCCAAAGGAGCCAGCAGAACGGCACCCAACGTCGTAAAGGCGGCAAGAAACAGCGTGGCCAGTGACAGCGCCAGCAGCGCCATGCTGAAACCGCGCATACCTCGCCAGATGGCGAGAAAAGCAATCAACACGAGAACAGATATTATCGTAACGGGTTGAAAAAACAGCCAAAAAATTTTCGACAGACTATAAAACAACCAAGCTCTCCAATATCTGCCATCTACCTGCGCCAGCGCCAGCACGAATCCGTGTGCTTCCGCATACTATAGAGTTGCAAATGGCTGTGTTAGAGATTTGCCGGGAATCGAAAAACGCCGGACATCGCTATCCAGCCGGAAGGAACCATGTCTAACATCACCCACCAGGATACCGCACCCTCGTCCCGGGTTCGCCTTGGGCGCATCGACATTGCACGCGGAATTGCGCTGATCGCGATGGCGATCTACCACTTTGGCTGGGATCTCGAGTTCTTCGGCTATATGGCGCCAGCAACGACTGCTCACGGCGGATGGAAACTTTTCGCGCGCTGCATCGCGTCGAGCTTCCTGTTTCTGGTGGGCTTTAGCCTTGTCCTGGCGCATGGCAACATAATCCGCTGGAAGCCTATGGCGAAACGGCTGGCTCAGATCGTTGTAGCGGCGGCGGCGATTTCAGCCCTCACATGGTATATATCTCCGGACAGTTTCATTTTCTTTGGCATCTTGCACCAGATCGCTCTGGCAAGTGTCCTCGGCCTTCTGTTTCTGCGCCTGCCCGCCATTGCAACCTTGATCGTTGCGGTATTCGTCATCAGCGCTCCGCTTTTTGCGCGGGCTGATATTTTCAATCATCCAGCGTTGAGTTGGGTGGGGCTTTCGACCGTAACGCTGCGCTCCAACGATTACGTACCGCTGTTTCCATGGTTCGGCGCAGTCCTTGTCGGAATAGCTGCCGCACGGGTTTTCCAGCGCTTCGGCTGGCTGCAGCTTTTGGCTGACGGGATCAAACCACACTTTCTTGAAAAGCCGCTGACCTTCATAGGCAGGCACAGCCTGGCCTTCTATCTCATTCATCAGCCTGTGCTGATCGCAATGGTTTACTTGTTCTCGCAGCTCCTGCCCCCGGCACAGCCGACGCCGCGAGAAGCCTTCACGCAGTCCTGCGTCGCTGCATGCCTGCAAAACGGCAGCGAACGGCTATGTCAGCAGTTCTGCGGCTGTGTGGTGACGGAACTCGACAAGGCGAAACTGTTCGACGATGTCTTCAGCGGCAAAATCGATCAGGACAACAACAGCACGGTTCAAGCCATCGCACAAATGTGCTCTCCAGTGCCCGACGCTCAGTAGGTCAACTCAGGTATTGACGCCCAGTTCGGCGAGGCGCTCGATGCAGGACTCTTCGATCTGATCGAGTTCGCCCAGTGTCTCTTCAATGTCACGCCGCTTCTGCCGAAGATCAGCGCGTTTTTCCTCGACGCGCTTCATGAGCAGTTTCAGCTGCCCCGTTTCCCCAGGCGGCTCGCGATACATCTGGATGATCTCGTGAATTTCCGCGATGGAAAACCCAAGCCGCTTGCCGCGCAGAATCTGCTTCACCAGATGGCGATCGGCCGGGCGGAACAATCGCGTACGGCCACGTCTCACAGGAGCGATCAAGCCCTCATCTTCATAAAAGCGCAAAGTACGGGTTGAAATACCGAACTCGCGCGTCAGCTCCGTGATCGTATAATATTCGCGCACCAAAACATTTCTGCCTTATATCAAGCGGACCATGCTCCAAACCAAATTGGATTCAGAGCTTAAGTTGTGCTCCCGCATTTACGTAAAAGTCAATATGCAAGCGATGTAAACTACAATTCGGTTAGCTAGAATTTGGACGAAGGCGGGATGGTCAACGCGATTTGTCAATCTCGGCGACAAGTGCGGTTGATAACAGCATTGTTCTAAAAAATCCCGCAATTGCGTTGGTTTCACCGCTTTCCGGCTTGCCATCATATTGCCGCTCATGCGTTATGAACTTGCGGAAACCAGCTACGAACGGCGATTCATGCGGCGCTCTATAAAATTTACTTTGATCGGACTTGTCGTCATCGCCGTGATAGGAGCGAGCCCCTTTGCCGTGGAAGCAATCGTGGTCAAGATTGGAGAAGGCTCGATTCGCCAGCTCGCAAGGGATGGCAATTTCTGCAAAACTGACCAATGCGACGAAGGCATGAACTACGCGCTAGGTTTTCTCGAAACCAATTATGGGCTGTCGCCTCATGACGTCAAATGGTGTATGGGCGTCGATGTCATTTCACATTATGAGTTGCCATTCGGTAACGCACTGAAAACTTCAATAACGGACCGAATGTACCAACGGTGTGGCGACCCGAAACAGGACGAGCCACCTGGAGATTACTCGGATGAATAGAGACGCTCTTCATGAAGCGAATTGTGCGCATCGGCGCCTGGGTGATACTTCTCGCCATTCTGGCGGTTACGATCAGCCCGATCAATTTCCGCCCCGTTACCGGCGAACCAGCCGATCTCGAAAGGTTTGGGGCTTTCTTTCTGGTCGGCGCTTTGTTTGCGCTAGCCTACCCACGCCGTTGGATGGGCGTTCTTTTGCTGACGGTCGGCTGTGCGGCGCTTTTTGAACTGATGCAGCGTCTTGCTCCCGGACGGCATGGGGAGTTCATAGATTTCGTTTTCAAGGCTGCCGGAGCAGTGTTCGGCATCGCCGTCGGCTATGGCCTCAGCCTCATCCGCCCTTTTCGGCAAAACACCTGATCAGGCGGGAATAGCCTGTAGCCTGTCCAGCGCGGATTCACGCATGAATTCCAGATGAATAGAGCGCAGAAGTGCAGCCAGATCGTCATTGGCCGCAGCGTATCGGCTGGCACGTGTGGCCTCGCACATAAGGGCTGATATTTCTGCCGCTCCCCACCGCTTCCGCCCGGCGGCCACGGCTCGCCATGCCTCAATGGCAACAATCAAGGGTGCATGCGTAGCATCGCTCAATCCGGCAGAGCGCAACAGCGCAGCAAGAGCCGCAGGACGACCTCCGGAAATAATCGCACAAATCCGCGCGTCATCGAGGTCGGAAAGCGCAGCCAGCAGGCTGGCAAAAAAATCTATACGTCCGCCTGCAACGGCGCGAATGACAAAGCTGGTTGTAATCTCCCCGCGCAGACGCAGATGCTCGACCAGCGCCGGGAGTTCTTCCTGCGAACAGGTTTCCGCCAGATGCATCGATGCGCGAACTGTAGCATCTCCGACGATTTTATCGGCGCGACGTTCGCCCAATAGCATCTTCACCAGCGGGAGGGCCTGCAGGACCTCCCCCACTTTCACAGCCAGCAGATGACGGCATTCCGCCGGAAGATGCGGATGAGATAGCAGAGCCTCGCGCACCACAGCATCATGTCCACAGCGTTCGCTCATGCGCCGGAACGAAACGGAAGCGATCCGGGCGCAACTGTTAAAGAGAATTTCGGCAACCGCGTCGTTACTTCCGACTTCTGCAATTGCTGCTGAAACTGCGGATGAAACATGAGGTCGCGCGGCGATCAAAACCTGCATTGTTGGCGCCCCATAGGCCACACGATCGATCAGATCGGCGTCGCTGAGAAGCGTTGAGCGCGCGAGGATATAGCCCGCAACCCCCGGCTGGTCAGCGGCAAGCGCCGTTACAATATGCAGCGGAGAATGCACACTGGTGGAGAGCACATCTGCCATCGCCATACGAACTTTCGGAGAAGGATCATCAAGTAAAAGCGTCAACGCCGCTTCTGCCTGCGCGCGCACCTGATCTGGCTGGTGCTGGTCGATACATTGTCTGGCCAGATGTGCGGCCCGGACAACACGCGCAGATACCGGCTCGCAACGACCAACAAGCGCATCTTTTTCGATATACATTCTGGCCCCGCTCCAGATCGTTCTTGTATTCGAAAAGCTTAAATTAAAATGGTTTACGAGCGGTTTACCATGTTTGTTAACCGCATTGTCGCAGCATGGAACCGAACGCACCCTTCCTCGTTGTACCGTTATAAAACGTAACGGAGACTCCAAATGGCTGATGAAAAGATCACCAACGACATCCAGCAGGCGCTCGAAAAGCAGATCGCTGACATGCGCAGTGAACTGAAACGTCTTTCCAAATCGCTGGCGTCCCAATCCGGTGACCTGAGGGAACGTGCGGAAGATGCGCTGGACGATGCATCCGGTCGTTTCCGTAACGCGGCGCAAGCGGTGCGTGAACGTGGCCAGGTGGTAGCCGAAACAGTGCGCGAGAATCCCGGTACGGCTACAACGCTCTTCGGAACCGCCGGTATTATCGGCATCCTCATCGGCGTCGCGATTGGTTGCGCCATTTCCGACCGACGTTAACCGCAAAATTCACAATACTGTGCCCGCGCTTTTATCCAAGGCGCGGGCTTTTACACGCGCTCTTTACGGGATGGACACGGTCTGCTAGCTCCACCCTACTGGCAATTCGCCACCGGTCGCAGCCTACCCGGTCAAAACAAGGACAAGCGCAATCATGCGCTGTAGGACTGCGACGTGGCTTGAAACAAAGGCACGTAAATGTCTGAAAAGACCATATATTCCGACCTCAAGCAGCTCGGCTCCCAAGCTTCTGTGCCGCAGAATCCGGAAGATGCCGTCCTTGAACGGGTTGCAAATCCGCAAGCGGGAACACCTTATTGCGTCCGTTTCACCGCGCCCGAATTCACCTCGCTTTGCCCGATGACGGGTCAGCCTGATTTCGCGCATCTCGTGATCGACTACGTCCCCGGGCATTGGCTCGTGGAGAGCAAATCCCTGAAACTCTTCCTGTTCTCATTTCGTAATCACGGCGCATTCCACGAAGATTGCACCGTGACCATCGGCAAGCGGCTCGTCGACCTGCTGGAACCTGAATGGCTCAGGATCGGCGGTTACTGGTATCCGCGCGGCGGCATTCCAATCGACGTCTTCTTCCAGACCGGAGCGGCGCCCCAGAATGTCTGGATACCGGAACAGGGCGTCCCGAACTATCGCGGCAGAGGGTGATCGGCCTATATCGGTTGTCGCCGAATGTTGCGATCCCTATTATAAAGGCTAGCGACATGGCCGCGTGAAAGTCTCTTGAAAGGACCTCCATGAAAAACTTAGCTATTCTGATTTCTCTGGTGGTTCTTGCCGGATGTGGGGGAGCCGGCAAGGCCGCGATGGACACGGGTAAGAGCTTCGATCGATTCGCCTGCATGTCGCGAAATTTCAAGGGAGAGCCACCCTGTCCGCCGCAGGAAGGCACAAGCCAGCCAGCCCAATAAAACCAGAGAGGAGGCCTGTCATGGCTATCGAACCCAAGGATGTTCTGGACTTCTGGTTTTCGCCCCGGATGCGGGAAAACTGGTTCAGCAAAAGTGACGAGATCGACGCTGAAATTCGCGAGAAATTTCTGGCTGCTTACGAAGATGCGCGTGCCGACAAACTGGAGCAGTGGAAACAGCAACCGGAAAGCGCTCTGGCGCTCACCATTCTTTTTGATCAGTTTCCGCGCAATATGTTTCGCGGCTCTCCACGCTCATTCGAAAGCGACGGGCTGGCCCGCGATGTGGCGGCGCAGGCGCTCGACCATGATTTCGATCGGCAGCTATCGCCTGACCAGCGCCAGTTCTTCTATTTGCCCTTCATGCATAGCGAACATCTGAACGACCAGAAGCGCTGCGTCGATCTCTATGAAAAGCTTGGCGACGAGTTCTCGCTCGGCTTCGCCCGTCAGCATCACGACATCATTGAGCGCTTTGGCCGCTTCCCGCATCGCAACAAGGTGCTGGGGCGCGATACGACCCATGAGGAAGCTGAATTCCTCAAGGAACATGCTGGCTTCTGACCTTCAGAGCAGCCGATACGGTAAAATCCCGCGGCGGTCGTGATCGACCGCCAATCGGCTTTTCAGCGGGGGAACCGCCCGCTGCACACATTCAGCACGCTCACAGATGCGGCATGAAACACCGATCGGATCGAAGGCAGAACGCACTGCTATGTCGAGCCCATCGGCATAGACAAAATCCTGCGCATAGGCCACCTCGCAGCCCAGGGCGATGGCATAGCGGCGCTGGGGAGCGTTGAAGCCCCCTTCGCTCTTTGTCAGTTCTGTCGCAATGCAAAGGTAACGCGCGCCATCCGGCGTTTCAGCCAGTTGGCGAATGATCCGGCCCGGCATCTCGAATGCCTGATGCACGTTCCACAAGGGACACGCAGCACCGTAACGGGCAAATTGTAGCTTGGCTGCGCTATGCCGCTTTGTGATGTTTCCTGCCCTGTCTATGCGGGCAAAAAACACCGGCACACCCCGCTGACCGGAGCGCTGCAAGGTACTCAGACGATGCGCGACCTGCTCAAGGCTGGCCCCGAAGCGTGACGCCAGAAGTTCCAGATCGTGGCGCAGTTCTTTTGCTGCTGAAAGAAAGGTTTGATAGGGCAGCATGAGGGCCCCGGCAAAATAGTTGCGCAAGCCGATCTTGCAAATCTCGATTGCCTCGGCAGAGCGAAAATCCGCCCGCCTGGCAATCGCACTCACAAGCTCTTCCATCTCCAGTTCGGCAATCTGAAACGCGATCTGGAAATTACGGGTTGAAGC
Organism: Brucella sp. IR068; assembly: GCF_049065885.1. NCBI lineage: Bacteria > Pseudomonadati > Pseudomonadota > Alphaproteobacteria > Hyphomicrobiales > Brucellaceae > Brucella > Brucella sp. IR068. Next base: position 155,109 of record NZ_JBAKHE010000009.1, read on the forward strand.
GGGCGAATAGGGATTGAGATAAAGCACCCGCGCCTGCGCGTCGAACCGGCGCAGAACCGCTTCTTCCGGCGCAGCCCGGGCAATATGCACACGGTGACGCTCCCCCATATACTGCGGCAGGGCCACGCCGATGTCGCGTCCCGGAATGCTCAACTCGCTCGCCAGCTTTTCTGCGGCAATATCGATCTCATGTACGTAATTGTCGATAAAATGAAAAAAGTCGCGCACCTCCTCATAAGGCGCAGGTTCGGCAGCCGACGGAGCGCGACCCAACTGGTTATCCAGACTTGCAAGCTGTTCACTGTTGCGGCGATAGGCTTGGTGGCAGGCGATCAGCGCATGCGCCAGCCCCGGCGCATTTTGCGTGATAAGCTTCAGCTCCTGCAGGTTCGGCTTGTAATTGTCGAAGACCGGATCGGCCAGCGCTTCGGAAACAGCGGATAGCAAACGATCGTCGTCCCCCAGGGAAATGGCACCGATGTCGATCTGGTAGTTTTCAGCCAGTGCCAGCAAGACCGCCGCCGAAACAGGCCGCTGATTATTCTCGATCTGATTGAGATAACTCGTTGAAATCCCAAGCCGTTCGGCGAAGCCCGACTGGGTTGCTCGATGCTGCTCCCGGATTTCACGTATCTTTCTGCCGATATAAAGTTTTCTTGGCGCCATTTTGCAAATTCGCATTTCGCTATTTGCAAATTTATAACTTACACAATCGCACCTTTTCAAGCTTTTCCAGAGCGCCTTCGGATTTTAAGCAGGAAGGAGAAAAAGACTATCTTTTCAGTTTCATAACACGCCTTCCGAAGGCCGCCCAAAAGTGGGGACTTTATGCAGGAACTTCTCGAACAGCTTGAATCCCGACGGGCGGAAGCCCGCCTCGGCGGCGGTCAGCGCCGCATCGACGCGCAACACGCCAAAGGCAAGCTCACTGCTCGCGAAAGGATCGAAGTGCTTCTCGACGATGGATCGTTCGAGGAGTTCGACATGTATGTCACCCATCGCTGCGTCGATTTCGGCATGGAAAAGCAGAAAGTCGCTGGCGACGGCGTGGTGACCGGCTGGGGCACGATCAATGGCCGTCAGGTCTATGTGTTCAGCCAGGATTTCACAGTTCTGGGCGGTTCCTTGTCTGAAACGCACGCGCAGAAGATTTGCAAGATCATGGATATGGCCATGAAGAATGGTGCGCCGGTCATTGGGCTCAACGATTCCGGTGGCGCGCGCATTCAAGAAGGTGTCGCATCGCTCGCAGGCTATGCCGACGTGTTCAAGCGCAACGTGGATGCTTCCGGCGTAGTTCCGCAAATTTCGGTCATCATGGGGCCATGCGCGGGCGGCGCGGTCTACTCGCCCGCCATGACCGACTTCATCTTCATGGTGCGGGATAGCTCCTATATGTTCGTGACTGGCCCCGACGTGGTCAAGACCGTCACAAATGAAATTGTCACCGCGGAAGAACTAGGCGGCGCCTCCACCCATACCCGAAAATCATCGGTGGCGGACGGCGCTTATGAAAACGATATCGAAGCGCTGGAACAGGTTCGCATTCTTTTCGATTTCCTGCCGCTCAACAATCGAGAAAAGCCGCCCGTGCGTCCGGTCTTCGATGACCCTGCGCGGCTCGAAATGCGGCTCGACACGCTGATCCCGGATAGCGCGACCAAGCCTTACGACATGAAAGAGCTTATCCACGCGCTGGCCGACGAAAGCGACTTCTTTGAAATTCAGGAAGCTTTTGCGAAGAACATCATCACCGGCTTCATCCGCATGGATGGGCAGACCATCGGTGTGGTTGCGAACCAGCCCATGGTTCTTGCCGGCTGCCTCGACATTGATTCATCGCGAAAGGCTGCTCGCTTCGTTCGCTTTTGCGATGCCTTCAATATCCCGATCCTGACCCTTGTCGATGTACCAGGCTTCTTGCCGGGCACAGCCCAGGAATATGGCGGGGTCATCAAGCACGGCGCAAAGCTGCTTTTTGCCTACGCCCAGGCGACCGTTCCCATGGTTACGCTTATTACCCGCAAGGCCTATGGTGGGGCTTATGATGTGATGGCCTCGAAACATATCGGCGCCGACATCAATTATGCCTGGCCCACGGCAGAAATCGCTGTAATGGGCGCCAAAGGCGCGACGGAAATCCTCTATCGTTCAGAACTGGGCGACATTGAGAAAATCGCCGCGCGCACGAAGGAATATGAAGAGCGTTTCGCCAATCCGTTCAAAGCTGCCGAACGCGGCTTCATCGACGAAGTCATCATGCCGCATTCATCGCGTCGCCGCATTGCACGGGCTTTTGCAAGCCTGCGCAACAAGAGCCAAAGCACGCCGTGGAAAAAGCACGACACCATTCCTCTTTGAGTAGATGCCCATGATCAAGAAAATTCTCATTGCCAATCGCGGCGAAATCGCTTGCCGGGTCATCAAGACGGCAAAGAAGATGGGCATCGCGACGGTTGCCGTTTATTCCGACGCCGACCGCAATGCGCTCCATGTCAAAATGGCCGATGAAGCAGTCCATATCGGACCAGCGCCGTCCAATCAGTCCTATATCGTCATTGATAAAATTCTGGCCGCCATCAAGGAAACCGGGGCCGATGCCGTGCATCCGGGCTACGGCTTCCTTTCGGAAAACCCGCGTTTTGCCGAAGCCCTGAAAGCCGCCAACGTCACTTTTATCGGCCCGCCGGTAAAAGCAATTGATGCCATGGGCGACAAGATCACCTCCAAGAAGCTTGCGGCCGAAGCCGGTGTTTCCACCGTGCCCGGGCATATGGGCTTGATCGAGGACGCAGACGAAGCCGTCAAAATCGCTGGCAGCATCGGCTATCCGGTGATGATCAAGGCTTCTGCTGGCGGTGGCGGCAAGGGCATGCGCATCGCATGGAACGACGATGAGGCTCGCGAAGGCTTCCAGCTTTCACGCAATGAGGCGAAATCCTCCTTCGGCGACGACCGCATGTTCATTGAAAAATTCGTCACCCAGCCACGCCATATCGAAATTCAGGTTCTGGGCGACCAGCACGGCAACGTCGTCTATCTGGGCGAACGTGAATGTTCGATTCAGCGCCGCAACCAGAAGGTCATCGAAGAAGCCCCCTCGCCGTTCCTGGATGAAGCCACCCGCAAAGCCATGGGTGAGCAGGCTGTGGCTTTGGCAAAAGCCGTTGGATATTTTTCGGCAGGCACGGTGGAATTCATTATCGATGGTAACCGGAACTTCTATTTCCTTGAAATGAATACGCGTTTGCAGGTCGAGCACCCGGTGACGGAACTCATCACCGGCATTGATCTCGTGGAAGAAATGATCCGCGTAGCATCCGGTGAAAAGCTCCGCTTCAGCCAGAGCGACGTGAAGCTGAACGGCTGGGCGATGGAAAGCCGCCTCTATGCCGAAGATCCCTATCGCAACTTCCTGCCTTCAATCGGCAGGCTGACCCGTTATCGACCGCCGGTCGAAGGCCGCAACTCGGATGGCACAATCGTTCGTAACGATACCGGCGTATTCGAGGGCGGGGAAATCTCGATGTATTATGACCCGATGATCGCAAAGCTCTGCACGTGGGGGCCGGACCGCGCCAGCGCTGTCGACGCGATGGGAGATGCGCTAGACGCATTCGAGGTTGAAGGCATCGGCCATAATCTGCCCTTCCTGTCGGCTGTGATGGATCATCCACGCTTCCGCGAAGGCGCGCTCACCACCGCATTCATTGCCGAGGAATACCCGGACGGCTTTACTGGTGTGCCCGTTTCGGAAGACGACGCACGCATACTTGCTGCGGTAGCCGCACAGATCAATCTGGCGATAGAACAACGCAACGCGCAAATCTCCGGGCGGCTTTCCAGCGACCAGCAATCGGTGGCCACCGACTGGGTAGCGACGCTCGGCGGCTTTGCCTTGCCGGTGCGTATCGCAGAAGGCGAAGGCGGGACAACAATCAATTTCGTGGATGGCGGCAGCCTGCCTGTTGCCAGTGACTGGCATCCCGGCAGTCATCTGGGCTCATTCACCGTTGGCAGCAAGCCGATTGCCATCAAGGTTTCACGCTCCGGAACTGGCTGGCGGCTTCGCTGGCGCGGCATGGACGTTGTTGCCCACGTTCGCAAGCCGCGCATAGCCGAACTTGCAAAGCTCATGCCCGTGAAACTCCCCCCGGACACCTCAAAGATGCTGCTCTGTCCGATGCCGGGCGTCATCACGTCCATCCTCGTCGGGCAAGGCGATACGGTCGAAGCCGGGCAGCCGCTCGCCACGGTAGAGGCCATGAAGATGGAAAACGTGCTGCGTGCCGAACGCCGTGCTACCGTAAAGCGCATCACAGCGGAAGCAGGTGCAAGCCTCGCTGTCGATGAGCTGATCATGGAATTCGAGTGAGGTTCGATATGAGCGAGCGCCCCACCACCCGCGCAGACTGGGAAACCTTGGCTGAAAAGGAATTGAAGCGGCCAGCAGACAGCTTGATCTGGCACACGCCCGAAGGGATTGACGTCAAACCGCTCTATACCGAAGACGACCTGAAAGGGATCGGTCATCTGGGCACCTTGCCTGGTTTCGAGCCTTTTGTTCGCGGCCCGCGTGCCACCATGTATGCGGGTCGTCCCTGGACAATCCGGCAATATGCGGGATTCTCGACGGCGGAAGAATCCAATGCATTCTATCGCAAGGCTCTCGCCGCCGGTCAGCAGGGCGTTTCGGTCGCCTTCGATCTCGCCACCCATCGCGGCTACGACAGTGATCACCCACGCGTGGAAGGCGATGTCGGCAAGGCTGGCGTGGCGATCGATTCCGTCGAGGACATGAAGATCCTTTTCGACGGCATTCCGCTTGAAAAAATCTCTGTTTCGATGACGATGAATGGCGCGGTGATCCCGATCCTCGCCAATTTCATCGTCGCGGGTGAGGAACAGGGCGTGCCGCGTGCGCAACTCTCCGGTACGATCCAGAACGACATTCTCAAGGAGTTCATGGTTCGCAATACCTATATCTATCCGCCGGAACCATCCATGCGGATTATTGCGGATATTATCGCCTATACGGCAACCGAAATGCCGAAATTCAACTCGATTTCCATTTCCGGGTACCACATGCAAGAGGCAGGCGCGACGCTGGTTCAGGAACTGGCCTTCACGCTTGCCGATGGGCGCGAATATGTACGCGCTGCGCTCAATAAGGGCTTGAATGTCGATGAATTTGCGGGGCGTTTATCCTTCTTTTTCGCCATTGGCATGAATTTCTTCATGGAAATTGCCAAGCTGCGCGCCGCGCGCCTGCTCTGGTCACGCATCATGAAGGAATTCGATCCGAAGAAGCCCGGCTCGCTGATGCTGCGCACACATTGCCAGACTTCCGGCGTTTCGCTTCAGGAACAGGACCCCTACAACAACATCGTCCGCACGGCCTTCGAAGCCATGTCGGCCGCATTGGGCGGAACGCAGTCTCTGCACACCAATTCCTTCGATGAAGCCATTGCTTTGCCAACGGAATTCTCCGCCCGCATTGCTCGCAACACGCAGCTCATCCTCCAGAATGAAACCGGCGTGACCAAAGTGGTCGATCCGTTGGCGGGGTCTTATTACATCGAAAACCTCACCAATGAGCTTGCCGAAAAGGCTTGGGCCTTGATTGAGGAGGTCGAGAAACTCGGTGGCATGACCAAGGCCGTCGAAAGCGGACTGCCTAAACGTCTCATCGAGGAAGCGGCCACCAAACGGCAAGCGGCAGTCGATAAGGGCGAGGAAGTCATTGTCGGCGTCAACAAATTTCGGCTGGAGCAGGAAGACGAAATCGACATTCTGGAGATCGACAATTCGGCCGTTCGCCAGTCGCAGATTGCGCGTCTCAACCGTATCAAGGAAACGCGCAACAAGGCAAAGGTCGAAGCCGCACTTGCAGAACTGCAAAGGGTCGCCGAGACCGGCGAAGGCAACCTCCTCGCTGCCGCAGTCGAAGCCTCTCGTGCGCGCGCCAGCGTCGGAGAAATTTCCGACGCCATGCGCCGCGCATTCGGCGATCACGCCGCCGTTCCGAAGGTCGTCAACAGAGTTTACGGCTCAGCCTATGAGAACGAACCGGAATATCAAACGCTGGTTGACCGGCTGGGCGATTTTTCAAAACAGATCGGTGAAAAGCCAAAGGTGATGGTAGCCAAGCTCGGCCAGGATGGCCATGATCGTGGCGCCAAAATTATTGCCTCGGCATTCGGTGATATAGGCTTCGAGGTGCTGGCTGGTCCGCTGTTCCAAACGCCCGACGAAGCCGCTGCCATGGCAATCAAGGCGAAGGTGCACGTTCTGGGAGTTTCATCGCTCGCAGCCGGTCACAAGACACTTCTGCCCCAGCTTGTGGACGCACTGCGCAAAAAAGGGGCGGAGAATATCATCGTGGTCTGCGGCGGTGTCGTTCCGCGTCAGGATTATCAGTATCTGTTCGATCATGGAGTGGCAGCGGTGTTTGGACCGGGCTCCAATGTGCTCGACTGCGCCCGTGCAGTGCTCGACCTGATGGAAGGTAAGCGCCGCAATCTTTGAGTATTATCAGTTAGATATATTGATTGCAGGACTCATTTTCTGAACTACTTCAGAAGCCGGGCGAACAGCCCGGCTTCTTGCTTGCAGCCATCTTTCAATCTTTCGGCCCGGTAAAACCTGCAATCGTTGAACCAGTTACGGAGACCGGATCGCTAGCGGGAAACGTGTCCTCCAAACCTTCATCTAGCTGGCGTTCGAGCTCAGCCCGATCGCCGGCACGGCGGGCGCTTGGACGCGTCACAAAACTGCCCGGCTCGATACCGCATTCCGTACATGCAACCCCAAGAGCCTCACCCAGCTTCATGGCAGCGCGCCGCAGTACTTCATCGCGTGCCAATTCTGCGTCTGTCTCATTCTCCACCTTGACAGTGATCTTCTCTTCGCCCTCGGTGACGAATTCCACCATATAGAGCTTGAAGCCCCCCACCGAGCTGATGCGGGTTTCAACAATTTCCATCGGCTAACCTCCGCGTTTTCTATGCAGGGGAAACGTTGAGCGGCGCGTGAAGGTTCCCTGCCTCATGCGATTGCGGAACCGCGCCCCTCCATTGAGCGTTTCATGTCAGCCATTTTGGAGGTTTAGATGTCACAGTTCTTCACAAAGCTCAGCGAAAAAGCTGCCGAACTTGCAGGTCATTACCTGGCGTTCGTCTTGGCGAGTTTGTTCATTATCATATGGGGCGTCACCGGCCCCCTGTTTAACTTCTCGGACACGTGGCAACTTGTGGTGAATACGTCGACCACCATAATCACATTTCTGATGGTCTTTCTTATCCAGAATGCGCAGAATCGCGAAGCGAGTGCGACCCAGGCCAAACTTGATGAAATCCTGACTATCGTCTCTACGACCAAGATCGAGACAATCGGTGCGGAACATCTGCCCCTCAATGAGTTGAAGCTGCTTTTACAACGGTTTGAAGAGCAAAGCGAAGCCGTCCACGCCGAGGAGCAGAAATGAGGAGCCTATCTTTCCATTCTGGCGGCCGCGCCTATATTCCACCGAGAAAATCCCATCGTTAGCAGAAAGGATGTCCCATGGCCGTCACCAGAAAGCAGGAAGCGCGTGCCCTCAATGCCGACGAAAAAGAACTGGTCGAAAAATCGCACCATCCTTTTTTGCAAAACGTTCCCGATGAAGAACTTGGCCATCTGGCGAAACTAGTCCGCGAACGCCGCAAGAAGGCCCGCGATCAGGCCCATCAGCGCAGGCGCGAAATGCGCGGAAAGGCAGCGGCTCGCGGAGCCACTCCTTCCAAGGCCGACGAAGGCTCGCATCTCAAAGTTTCCGTTTTGGCCATGGCAGTGCGTCGTATCAACACGGAAGTTGAACGTCGGCGCCGCATGGCGGCCAGTGCCCAATTGATTGCCAATGCCCGTAAAGCGCTCGCGGCCAAGGAAGCAAACGAAAAGAAGGGCAAGGACTTCAACACGCGCCACGCACTGCAAGGCATGCGTAACATTCCGAACGAAAAATACGACAGCCTCGTCCGTCCGGCGGAACGTGGGCGGTTACGGAAGGCTGCAAGCGTAGCGCAGGCCAAGAAGGATGCCCGCCAGAAGGAAGCGGATTAAGCACGTTTCTCGTTACAGCATTTCCAGCGCCGTCTTTCGGGACGGCGGCGAGATAGTCTGGTCCAGACGTTTCAAATGATCGTCGGAAAGCCGCAACTCAGCGGCTTTTCTGTTATCCCGGACATGATGCGGGTTGGACGACTTTGGAATTGCAATGACATTGCCGCTGCGCATCGTCCAGGCAAGCGCGACCGAAGCCGGGGTTCCGCCTGTCTCGCCTGCAATTTCGGCCAAGACTGGATCATCCAGCAATCGTCCCTGTTCAATTGGCGAATAAGCCATCAGCGGAATTTTTCGCTCTACACACCACGGCATCAGGTCGAATTCGGGTCCGCGCCGCGTCAAATTATAGAGTATCTGGTTCGTGGCGACCTCCATGCCGCTCGCGATACTGGCGAGTTCTTTCATGTCGTCCATGTCGAAATTGCTCACGCCCCAGCTCGCGATCTTGCCTGCATGTTTCAGGTGTTCGAAAGCCGCGACAGTCTCTTCCAGTGGATAGCGCCCACGCCAGTGCAGAAGGTAGAGATCGATACGCCCGGTACGGAGCCGCTTCAGGCTTCTTTCACAGGCCTTGATGGTACCCTTCCGTGACGCGTTGAACGGCAGCACCTTGCTGACGAGGAATACATCGTCCCGCCGACCTGAGACCGCTTCCCCGACCACGTCCTCCGCCTCGCCGTCTGCATACATTTCCGCCGTATCGATCAGCGTCATTCCCAGATCGATACCACTCCTCAGCGCTTCGATTTCATGGCGGCGTTGTGCGCTGTCCTCGCCCATATACCAGGTGCCCTGCCCGAGCGCCGGAACCGCCTGTCCCGATGGAAGAGTAATCCGTGGTATGGTTCCGGTCATGGCATTTCCCCTGTGAGACGATCATGGCCATGATCGTCACCTGGCCGCAAAATTCAAGACCTTGGGAGAGATCAGGCGAAATGCAGACCGAAGCCCTGCATGAGCCTGCGAATGGCGTAATCCGGATTCTCCGAGGTCACCACCGCCAGATCGTTGTGATGATGCAGTTCCTCGTCGACTCGACGCGGTTTCAGCAAAGAAACGGTACGCCGGGCAATCGCTTCGGCCGGATCGAGCCAATCAACCGGCCATGGCGCCAGGCGCCGAAACACATTGGCAAGAAACGGATAATGCGTACAAGCCAGAACAACAATGTCGGTCCGGTTGCCATCCTGTTCAATGAAACAGGGGGCAATCTGTTCCACGACCAGCGCTTCGTCGATCGTCTCACCACGAATATGCGCTTCCGCTACTGCCGCAAGCTGGTCAGCACCGACGAGACGAACATGGCACTGGGAAGCAAAGGATTGAATGAGATCGCGCGTATAGGCCCGCCTGACGGTGCCGGGGGTGGCCAGCACGGAAACAAGGCCTGACGAGGTTCTTTCGGCGGCTGGCTTGATCGCCGGTACGGTTCCCACGAATGGCACCGCAGGATAGGCGTTCCGTAAGTCGTCCAACACCAGCGTGGAGGCGGTATTGCAGGCGATGACCGCAATTTCAGGATCATAGTCGGCAATGAGCTTGCCAAACAGTTGGACTATTCTCGCCCTCAACGCATCCTCTTCCCATCCGCCATAGGGAAATCCGGCATCGTCCGCGACATAGACGAAACGGCGATCCGGCATCAGCACCCGCGCTTCCCGCAAGACCGTCAGCCCTCCAATGCCGCTGTCGAAAACCAGAATCGGTCTTTCGGCGTCGGCGGAAGGCGCGGCAGAGAAGCTCACAGCGGGTGCGTTTTTCATTCGTCCTTGACCTTTGTTGCCGGAGCCTCGGTCGCGGGCTTGCGCGCACGCCCATCCGGAGCACCCGAACCACGCGGCTTTTTCGGCGAGAACACATCGAGCGACGTGATGACGCCGCGCAGAAGTTTCAGCTCTGCTGATGCGAAACCGGCGCGGGTCAGCACTGCCCGCAGATTATTGACCATGATTTCCTTGCGGGCTTCCGGACGGAAATAGCCACGCACATCAAGGGCTTCTTCGAGATGGTTGAAGAGTCCCTGCAATTCCTGCTTCGGCGCCAGCTCAAGTTCCGGCCCACGGAATACCGTCTCCGTTTCGTTCTCAAGACCCGATTTCATCCACTCATAGGACATGAGCAGGACAGCTTGCGCGATATTCAGCGATGCAAAGGCTGGATTGACCGGGAATGTCACCAGTTCGTCCGCAAGTCCCACTTCCTCGTTGCTGAGGCCGAAGCGCTCACGGCCGAACAGGATACCTGTTTTTTCGCCAGTTCTAAAACGACGGCGCAACTCACCACCGGCTTCCACGGCGCTGCGAACCTGCTTGAAACCGTCGCGTTCGCGAGCCGTCGTTGCATAGACGAAATTGAGATCAGCGATAGCGGAAGGCAGGTCGTCATAAACCACAGCATTGTCGATCACATGATCGGCCTTGCTCGCTGCGGCCCTCGCCTTCTCGCTCGGGAATTCCTCGCGGGGATTGACCAGACGCAGTTCTGCCAGTCCGAAATTGGCCATGGCGCGCGCCACCATGCCGATATTCTCCGGCAATTGCGGTTCTACCAGAACGATTGCTGGTCCTTCCGCGAGTATGGGGCGCTGTTTATCTGTTCCTGCCATGATGTTTTCCGCTGTGCTATAAAATCGTGGCGCTTCCCTGACATAATTGACGCTGAATCGCAAAGATTCCCCTTACATGTCCGGGTGAAAAGCCTGTGTAGTAGCCCGATAACACCTATCTTCCGCCCATTTGTGCCAGACTGTCGCCACCAGATACAGGATCAAGGGAGGAAACTATGTCGGGTAAGAAAATGCTGATGCTTTGCGGCGACTTCGGTGAGGACTATGAAACTATGGTCCCGTTCCAGACGTTGCTGACTGTTGGCCATACGGTTCATGCGGTCTGCCCTGGCAAGAAAGCCGGGGACCATATCGCGACAGCCATTCATGATTTTGAGGGCCACCAGACCTATACGGAAAAGCCGGGCCATAACTTCACCCTCAATGCAACCTTCTCCGAAGTGAAACCGGATAGCTATGACGCGCTTGTCATTCCCGGTGGCCGGGCGCCGGAATATCTGCGTCTCGACGACAAGGTTATCGCCGTGGTGAGACATTTCTTCGAGGCGAACAAGCCCGTTGCAGCGGTCTGCCACGGCGCACAACTGCTCGCCGCAGCGCGCGTTCTGGAAGGCCGCACCTGTTCGGCCTATCCGGCTTGCCGGCCGGAAGTCGAACTCGCCGGCGGCACCTATGCCGATATTCCGGTCGATCAGGCCGTTACGGATGGCAATCTCGTCACCTCGCCTGCGTGGCCTGCCCATCCGGCCTGGCTGGCACAGTTCCTCACAGTCCTCGGCACCAGGATCACCCACAGCTGATCGCGCTGCCCCGCCCGTACCCGACACGGTTGCAGGCGGGGTAAAACTGCGCGACAGTAAGTCTGGGAGAATGATCCGGAGGAAACCATGTGCAGGCTGTTCATCGGCGCCAATCCTGAACTCTGGCTGAGCGTGACGCGATCGCTGCGCATAGACGGCGTTGTAACAAGCGTTCGCCTTGAAAATTTCTTTTGGTGGGCCTTGGAAGATATTGCGGCGCGCGATGATCTCACTGTCAGTCGCCTCATTGGCAAACTTTATGATGAATCCCGGAATGAAGGCCACGACCTCGATAATTTCGCCTCATTCCTGCGGGTCTGTAGCGGTCGATATCTTTCGCTGCAGCTGAATGGTCTCGTACCCACAGACAGGGCAACTGCCATCTCCACGCTGGATGCGGACGCCATTCTGGCAAGTGAAGAGAAAAACTATCGCCAGCAGCAATCATCTTGGGAGAAGTCTCGCGATAACGACAGGTCGGCTCACCGCGCTGCATGATCGGGTTTGCCTGAAAGACGTTTCGCGCATTTCGCAAAATCTCTCCCGAATTTTTGACCATTCAGATGGTCTATAGGCCAAAGAATAAGCCTCTTACGCTTTGCCTTATTCGCCGTGAGTGCTATACGGGCGCGACGCATTGAAAAAGAGGCTTCATCCATGGCAAAAATCAAGGTTGCGAACCCGGTCGTCGAACTCGACGGCGACGAGATGACCCGCATTATCTGGCAGTTCATCAAGGACAAGCTTATCCATCCTTACCTCGACATCGATCTGAAATATTACGATCTGTCGGTTGAGAACCGCGATGCGACCAACGATCAGGTCACCATCGATGCAGCCAATGCCATCAAGGAACATGGCGTCGGCGTGAAGTGCGCAACCATCACGCCTGACGAAGCGCGCGTTGAAGAATTCAAGCTCAAGAAAATGTGGAAGTCGCCAAACGGCACCATCCGCAACATTCTGGGCGGCGTGATCTTCCGCGAGCCGATCATCTGCAAGAACGTACCGCGTCTGGTGCCGGGTTGGACCCAGCCGATCATCGTTGGCCGCCACGCATTCGGCGACCAGTACCGCGCGACGGATTTCAAGTTCCCCGGCAAAGGCACGCTGACGATCAAGTTCGTTGGTGAAGATGGTGAAACCATCGAACACGAAGTCTATCAGGCTCCTTCGGCTGGCGTGGCTCTTGCCATGTACAACCTCGACGAATCGATCCGCGAGTTCGCCCGCGCTTCGTTCAACTATGGCCTGCAGCGCGGCTATCCGGTCTATCTCTCCACGAAGAACACCATCCTGAAAGCCTATGACGGCCGCTTCAAGGATATCTTCCAGGAAGTCTTCGACGCAGAATTCAAGTCGAAGTTCGAAGAAAAGAAGATCTGGTACGAACACCGCCTCATCGACGACATGGTCGCTTCGGCACTCAAGTGGTCGGGCGGCTACGTCTGGGCATGTAAGAACTATGATGGCGACGTTCAGTCGGACATCGTGGCACAGGGCTTCGGCTCGCTCGGCCTGATGACCTCCGTTCTGATGACGCCGGATGGCAAGACCGTTGAAGCTGAAGCTGCCCACGGCACCGTCACCCGTCACTACCGCCAGCATCAGAAGGGCGAGGAAACCTCGACCAACTCGATCGCTTCGATCTTCGCATGGACCCGCGGTCTTGCCCACCGTGCCAAGCTTGACGACAATGCCGAGCTGAAGCGTTTTGCCGACACGTTGGAAAAGGTCTGCGTGGACACCGTTGAAAGCGGCTTCATGACCAAGGATCTGGCGCTGCTCATCGGTCCGGATCAGCCTTGGCTTTCCACCACGGGTTTCCTCGACAAGATCGATGAAAACCTCAAGAAGGCAATGGCCGCCTGATCGGGTATTCGACCAATTCTCGATATGCAGAACCTGGCAGCGTCGCTGCCGGGTTTTTTCATTTCCTTTTCAAGGGAAAAAGCGCATCCTGCCACCTTTTACAGGGAGGATGAAATGGCTGAGTTGAAGCTCTATACCAACCCGATGTCGCGCGGACGTATCGCGCGCTGGATGCTGGAAGAGATCGGCAAACCCTACGATGTGGAAATACTGGATTTCGGCCCGCCGATGAAAGGCCCTGACTACTGCACGATCAACCCCATGGGAAAAGTGCCGGCCCTGCGTCACGGCGATGCGGTGGTAACGGAAGTGGCGGCGATCTGCGCTTATCTCGCAACGACATTTCCCGAAGCCGGTCTGGCGCCGCATCCGAATGAGCGTGCAAATTTCTTCCGCTGGCTGTTCTTTACGTCCGGCCCCGTCGAAGCTGCACTTTCCAACCATGCGCTCGGCGTTGAAATCCCCGTCGACAAGCAGGGAATGGTCGGCTACGGCAATTACGACACAGTGGTCAACACTTTGGAGAAAGCCGTCTCACAGCATCCATATATCACCGGCGACCGTTTCACCGCAGCTGACGTTTACGTCGGTTCACACGTAGGATGGGGCTTGCGCTTCGGCACGCTGCCCGCCCGGGGAGCATTTGTGGCCTATTGGGACCGGTTGAAGGATCGCCCAGCGATGAAACGAGCCACTGAACTGGACGAAGCTGCCGCTGCCGCCACACAACATTAATACTGAATCGCTGGCTGTTCAGGTCACGTGATCTGGCCAGCCAGTTCAAATGTCCGCGAAAATGCCTGCGATCCTTTGGGCGAGAAAGCAATGACCCGCCCCGCTTCGCGACGTGCCCACCCTTGCGAAATAAAATGGTTCAGGAGCGCCGCGCCCAGTGCTCCGCCAAGATGGTTGCGGCGTTCGCTCCAGTCGAGGCAATGGCGGCAGACCGGACGCTTGCCCTGCTCCAGGGTGGTGACATTCACACCAAGACAGTTGAAAAACGATTTGCCCTTCTCGGTCAGCATCGGCTCGCCATCGTCGGCAATGAGACCAAGTCTATGCGACGCATCGAGCATCTCGACGCCACGTTCACCCGCCAGATGATCGTAGCAGATGCGCGCCTTGCGTAACGCCTGATCTTTCGGGCCGGTCCGCACCCGCACGGCGCCGGTGCGTTGCGCGAGTCCCATTAGTCCTTCCAGAACCTGCGCAACATCCGTTCCTGAAAGGCGGAAATAGCGATGCCGTCCCTGCTTCTCCGCAACCAGCAGATTAGCAGCATCAAGTTTTGCAAGGTGCCCGCTGGCCGTTTGCAATGTCACACCTGCCGCAGACGCAAGCTCACTGACTGTCAGTGCGCGGCCGTCCATCAGCGCCGTGAGCATGTTTGCACGCGCAGGGTCACCAAGCAGTGCGGCAACGGAAGCTATGATCGGACCATCCTTCATACTTCGATGCTAGCCGAACTATAGAGATAATTCAATTGCTACATTGTCAGCATCGAAGACAGGCATTTGAAGGAGACACGCATGATTACCTGTTTCATCCGCTATCAGATCGACCCGTTCAAGGCGGATGCCTTTGCTGAATATGCACGCAACTGGGGACAGGCGATTCCGCGATGCGGCGCCAATCTCATTGGGTATTTCGGACCACATGAGGGTTCGTCAACGACAGCATATGGCGTCTATTCAATCGAAAATCTTGCCGCTTACGAAGCCTACCGAGCTCGGCTTGCTTCCGATCCACTGGGACGCGAGAATTATGAATTTGCGCGCCGGGAGCAATTCATCCGGTCAGAGGATCGCATCTTCCTGAAACTTCAATCCGCACCGCATGGGGAGTTTATCAAGCCATGATTGCAGTCATATTCGAAGTCTGGCCGGCTGATGAGGCCAGGCGCGGCCAATATCTCGATATTGCAGCAAGCCTGCGCGACGATCTTTCCAGAATCGACGGCTTCCTGTCGATAGAGCGTTTTCAAAGCCTTGCCGATCCGGACAAGTTGCTCTCGCTTTCGTTCTGGCGCGACGAAGAAGCCGTGCGCGAATGGCGCAACTTGCCGTCCCACCGACTGGCACAGGGACAGGGCCGCAAGGTCGTTTTCGAGAACTATCGCTTACGTGTGGCCAACGTCATGCGCGATTATGGCCTCGATGATCGTATCGAGGTCCCCGAAGACAGCCGTTCAGCGCATGCTGCATAAGGAAAAGCCGGGCACTGCCCGGCTTCTCTATTTCTGTTTTCGGCCCTAACCGATCAGCGCCTTGACCGCAGCGATTGCATCAGCCGCTTTTGCACCATCCGGGCCACCGGCCTGGGCCATATCCGGGCGACCGCCGCCGCCTGCACCGCCAAGGGCTGCGGAAGCGGCCCGAACCAGATCGACCGCGCTGAACCGACCAAGCAGATCTTCCGTGACCGCCGCTACTGCGCTGGCTTTGTCGTCTTCGCCGACACCAATAAACAGCACGACGCCGGAACCGACCTGCTTCTTGCCTTCATCAGCAAGCGGCTTCAGATCACGCGGAGAAACGCCGGTAACAATCTTGCCGAGGAAATTGACGCCATTCACGGCTTCAACTGCACTGCCCCCGTCCGCCGAGCCGCCGCCAAGTGCAAGCTTCTTGCGGGCATCAGCAAGTTCACGCTCCAGCTTCTTGCGTTCATCGAGCAGTGCGTTGACCCGTTCCAGCACTTCAGACGGTGTCGTCTTCAATGCACCGGCGATGGCCTTTACGCGTTCGTCCTGCTCTTCGAGATAGAGGCGTGCAGCCTCACCCGTCAGCGCTTCCATGCGGCGAACGCCAGCGGCGACCGCGCCTTCGGAAACGATACGCACGAGGCCTATATCGCCGGTCTGGCGCACATGCGTGCCGCCACAAAGCTCAACCGAATAGGCTTTGCCTTCCTTCGAGCCGTGTTTGGCGGTGCCCATGGAAACAACGCGCACTTCGTCGCCATATTTCTCACCGAACAGCGCCATGGCGCCTTCGGCAATGGCATCGTCAACGGCCATCAGACGCGTACTGACAGGAGCGTTCTGCAAAATGATCTCGTTGGCAAGGCTTTCAACCTTCGCCAGTTCTTCGGCAGAAATCGGTTTGGGATGCGAGAAATCGAAGCGCAGGCGATCCGGCGCGACGAGGGAACCCTTTTGGGCGACATGGCTGCCGAGCGTTTCACGCAGGGCCTCATGCAGAAGATGCGTTGCCGAATGGTTGGAACGGATACGCGTGCGGCGCGCCGAATCCACTTTCAATTCAACCGCATCGCCGGTCTTGACCGTGCCCGTGGCAACTTCGCCGATGTGAACGAAGACGCCCTCGCCCTTCTTCTGCGTATCCTTGATGGTGATGACAAAACCCTCACCGGAAATCGTGCCGGTATCGCCCTGCTGGCCACCGGATTCTCCGTAGAACGGTGTCTGGTTGACCACCACCGAAACAACCTCGCCTTCAGAAGCCGACTGCACTTCAGCACCGTCGCGCACCAGGGCAGCCACGACACCTTCCGCGCTTTCAGTTTCATAACCGAGGAATTCAGTCGCACCGACCTTATCCTTGATACCGAACCAGATCGTTTCGGTTGCAGCTTCACCGGAACCAGCCCAATTGGCCCGTGCCTCGGCCTTCTGGCGTTCCATGGCCGCGCTGAAACCGTCCGTATCCACGGCAATGCCACGCTGGCGCAGCGCATCCTGCGTCAGATCAAGCGGGAAACCATAGGTGTCGTAAAGCTTGAAAGCAGTTTCACCGTCGAGGCGATCACCTTCAACTAGATTTTCAGTTGCGTCCGACAAAAGGCCAAGCCCGCGATCCAGCGTCTTGCGGAAGCGGGTTTCTTCGAGCTTGAGCGTTTCCGAAATAAGAGCCTCAGCGCGGATCAATTCCGGATAAGCCTGTCCCATTTCGCGGATCAGGGCGGGCAGCAGACGCCACATGAGCGGCTCTTTCGCGCCCAGAAGCTGGGCATGGCGCATCGCGCGGCGCATGATGCGACGCAGCACATAACCACGGCCTTCATTGGATGGCAGAACGCCATCGGCGATCAGGAAGCTCGACGCGCGCAGATGGTCGGCGATCACGCGGTGGCTGGCACGGAATTCGCCGTCAGCCTTCACGCCGGTAGCCTCTTCCGAAGCGCGGATCAATGCCTTGAAGAGATCGATATCGTAATTGTCATGCACACCCTGCAGAACGGCTGCAACACGCTCAAGCCCCATGCCGGTATCGATGGACGGACGCGGCAGATCAATACGCTGTTCAGGCGTGATCTGCTCGAACTGCATGAAAACGAGGTTCCAGATCTCAATGAAACGATCGCCGTCTTCGTCAGCCGATCCGGGAGGTCCACCCCAGATATGGTCGCCATGGTCGAAGAAGATTTCCGAACATGGACCGCAGGGCCCGGTGTCGCCCATGGCCCAGAAATTATCGCTGGTGGCGATGCGGATAATACGGTCGTCGGAAAGACCGGCGATCTTCTTCCAGTAATTCGCTGCGTCGTCGTCCGTATGATAAACGGTGACAAGGAGTTTGTCCTTCGGAAGACCGAATTCCTTGGTGATCAGGTTCCAGGCGAAGCTGATGGCTTCGTCTTTGAAATAGTCGCCGAACGAGAAATTGCCCAGCATTTCAAAGAAAGTATGGTGACGCGCCGTATAGCCGACATTGTCCAGATCGTTGTGCTTCCCGCCGGCGCGAACGCATTTCTGTGACGTCGTGGCGCGATTATAGGAGCGATGTTCGAGGCCGGTAAAGACATTCTTGAACTGCACCATCCCCGCATTAGTGAACATGAGCGTCGGATCGTTACGCGGAACGAGCGGGCTCGATGGAACGACCTCATGTCCGTTCTTGCGGAAATAATCGAGGAATGTGGACCTAATCTCGTTGACGCCAGCCATAAGTCACCTTTGGGCTTTACTGCCCTGCACGGATACAGCTTTGCAGAAAGCTGCATCGATTATCCTGTTCAAACTCGCACAGCCGCCAACCGTCATCGAAGGCCCGAGGCTCTCTCGCACTGCTAGGACGTGAAGTGGAGTTTTCGGTTGACCGCTTTTAACGGTGCGTTGCTTTTCTGTCCAGATAAGTACGCTGCGCCATAAAAGCAATTTCTGCTGAAAGACGTTAAAGCAGGCGCCTTTCATGCCGCAAGATTCTATCGCCCAAAAACAAGGCCCCGTGCGCATACACGGGGCCTTGGTAATTCAACCCGGACTGGCGATCCTACATTTCTGCGGCGTCGCCAGCGTCTTCTTCGGGTCCGCCATCTTCGAGAAACTGCTCGGCAATCAGTCCGGCATTCTGACGGAGTGTAGTTTCGATCTCGCGGGCCACTTCCGGGTTGTCCTTGAGATATTGCTTGGCGTTTTCACGGCCCTGCCCGAGCCGCTGGGAATTATAGGAGAACCACGCACCCGACTTTTCGACAACACCAGCCTTCACGCCAAGATCGACCAACTCACCGGTCTTGGAAACACCAGCCCCATACATGATGTCGAATTCGACCTGCTTGAAGGGCGGAGCAAGCTTGTTCTTGACGACCTTGACACGGGTCTGGTTGCCTACGACTTCATCACGTTCCTTGATCGAGCCGATACGGCGAATATCGAGACGAACCGAAGCATAAAACTTGAGAGCGTTACCGCCAGTCGTCGTTTCTGGCGAACCGAACATCACACCGATCTTCATGCGGATCTGGTTGATGAAGATCACCATGCAGTTGGAACGAGAGATAGACGCGGTAAGCTTGCGGAGCGCCTGGCTCATGAGACGTGCCTGAAGACCAGGCAGGGAGTCACCCATTTCACCTTCGATTTCGGCGCGAGGCGTCAAGGCAGCCACCGAGTCGACGACGAGAACGTCGATAGCGCCCGAACGCACGAGCGTATCGGTGATCTCAAGCGCCTGCTCGCCGGTATCCGGCTGCGAAATCAGCAGGTTTTCAAGATCAACGCCCAGCTTGCGGGCATAGACCGGATCGAGCGCATGTTCCGCATCGACGAATGCACAGATACCGCCCTTCTTCTGTGCCTCCGCGATCGTGTGCAGCGCCAGTGTCGTCTTACCGGAGCTTTCCGGGCCATAAATCTCGACAATACGTCCTTTAGGCAAGCCACCAACGCCGAGCGCGATGTCCAGCGAGAGCGATCCGGTCGATACTGTTTCGATCTCTACGACCTGATCGTTCTGGCCAAGGCGCATGATCGAGCCCTTGCCGAACGCCCTTTCAATCTGCGACAACGCCGCATCGAGAGCCTTAGTCTTGTCCACTGAATTTTCCTCAACAAGTCGCAATGAATTCTGAGACATCTTACACCATCCTCTTGTCTCGCTAGAAGCCCGGCAGGCTCGTTGCCACGATCTATTTGTATCTGTTTTGTTCTCATTTTGCAATGCCGTTAACCCATTGATTATAAACAATTCCGAAATTTTGTTCTTTAATCGTTCTCTAACATCAGTAATTACGAAAATAATCAAGCCATCCACCAATTAACTTGTTTCAAACCAAACCGCGGCCCCGACGATTCGCGAGAACAAACAAAAACGCAGCCCTTCTTGCGAAGGACTGCGTGATTGCAGTGACTGGTTTTGCGAAACGGAATCAGCTGGCAGCGCGGAGCGGCGAAATCTGGATTTCCACGCGGCGGTTCTGCGCGCGTCCTTCCGGTGTCGCATTGGTGGCAACCGGCTGGCTGGCTCCATAGCCGATGACGGCAAAACGACGTGGGTCGATGCCCTGCGAACCGAGATAGCTTGCAACCGAGGCGGCGCGGCGCTGCGACAAAGCCTGATTATGGCTGACGCTGCCCGTCGAATCGGTGTGGCCGTAGACGTCCACGAGCGTCTGATTGAACTTGCGCAGCACGATCGCGACCGAATTAAGCGTCGGATAGAACTGGCTTTTCACCTGATCTTGATCCGTATCGAAGGTGATGCTCGAAGGCATGTTCAGGATGATCTGGTCGCCATTACGGGTTACGGAAACGCCCGTGCCCTGCAACTGCGCGCGGAGCTCGTTTTCTTGGCGATCCATGTAATTGCCGATTGCACCACCACCGAGCGCACCGATACCGGCGCCGATCAGCACGGCATTGCGCTGCGCACGGCTCGAACCGCCGACCATCAGGCCGCCGAGAGCACCCACAGCCGCGCCGATCGCAGCACCACCGGCAGTGTTCGACATCTTCTGTTCCCCGGTATAAGGATCAGTGGTGCAGCCTGCGAGAAATGTGGCGGCGAAAAGGGCAATACCGGTCTTTTTCAGCATGAAATGGTCATCCTCGATTAGCGAATCCGCTCGCATGATAGTAGCGATTAAGGCCGGATGGTGTTTTGGATACGAGATTGAATCCAGCCAGTCGCTTTTTAACTGAAGCCTCCGCAATTGCGCAACTGCGCGGCGTAACGATTGGCCATTGATTGGGCGCGTTTTGCGCCATTGAGCGCCGTTGCATTCCCCCGCCAGGCGCCGCGTGCATAACCGCCATGGCCGGAATAGTAGGCGAGATACAGGCTATAGGCATCCCCACGATTGATCCCGTTCTTCAGATAGCTCTGGTAGTGATACCATCCGATGAAGTGGACCGCGTCCGCAAAATTGGTGCGCGATGCCGTCCAGCGACCGGTTTCGCGCTTGTAGCGGTCCCAGGTGCCATTCAGCGCCTGCGAATAGCCGTAGGCGCTGGAAGCCCGCTTCCACGGGATGATCCAGAGAATCTTGGTGCGCGGCGGCCGCGCATAGGGCTGGAAGCCGGATTCCGTATAGATCGTCGCCATCAGAACAGGAACCGGAACGCCGAACTCGCGTGAAACCCGCGTAGCGGCCGTCTGCCAGTTATTGAACCAACCGTCGCGTTGATCGAAGACCGCGCATACATTGTTGACCTGCCGTGGGGCGGTCGCGCAGCCTCCAAGGATCACGAGCGCGACGAGAAACAAAACGCGCATCATGGAAAACCTCGTCTCTTTGCAAAGATTGATAAAGCGTAAAAATTAAGAAGACCTTTCTAACGAGAGGTTGCCCCCTACCCGCCGCTTCAAACCCCTGTGAGAAACAAACAAGAGCCGCATCCAATGCGGACGCGGCTCGAGCTGTGGACAAGTGTGGATAACTATGGG
This sequence comes from Brucella sp. IR068, assembly GCF_049065885.1. NCBI lineage: Bacteria > Pseudomonadati > Pseudomonadota > Alphaproteobacteria > Hyphomicrobiales > Brucellaceae > Brucella > Brucella sp. IR068. The sequence continues at coordinate 176,579 of NZ_JBAKHE010000009.1, forward strand.
GATAGTTCATTTTCAAATGAATAAGACGGTTCCGCTGAAACCGGTCTTCACCTGCGCCCCTGACGCTCCTGCCGTAACCGTGCCCAATATTCCAGGCGCTTGCGAATATCCCGTTCGAAGCCGCGCTCCGGCGGATCGTAGAATTTCTGCCTTCCCATGCTTTCCGGAAAATAATCCTGCCCCGAAAAAGCATCGGGCTGATCATGGTCATAGGCGTAGCCCTCGCCATAGCCCTCATTCTTCATCAGCTTGGTTGGCGCGTTGAGGATATGCTTCGGGGGCAGAAGCGAACCATTTTCCTTGGCTGCACGCATAGAGGCTTTATAGGCCATATAAACCGCATTCGACTTCGGGGCGGTCGCAAGGTAAACGCAGGCCTGCGCCAGCGCGAGTTCGCCTTCCGGTGACCCCAGATAATCATAGGCATCCTTGGCGGCATTGCAGATGACCAGGGCTTGCGGATCGGCAAGGCCGATATCTTCCACCGCCATACGCACAAGCCGTCGGCCGAGATAGAGCGGATCCTCGCCCGCATCGAACATACGCGAAAGATAATAGAGCGCCGCGTCGGGGTCCGATCCGCGAACGGATTTATGCAGCGCCGAAATCAGATTGTAATGCCCGTCCTGCCCCTTGTCGTAAACTGGAGCACGGCGCTGCACGACATCCTGTAATTTTTCTGCCGTAAACACTTCATCCGGACGGGCAGCGCGCCAGACTTCCTCGGCAAGCGTCAGCGCTGCGCGTCCGTCTCCATCAGCCATGCGGATGAGACTGGCCCGTGCTTCTTCGTCCAGTGGCAGCGGGCGTTCTTCCTGCTCCTCGGCGCGGGTTAGAAGTGTCGCGATGCTCTCGCCGTCATGCGGATGGAAGGTCAGCACCCTCGCCCGGGATAAAAGAGCGGCATTGAGTTCGAAAGACGGGTTCTCTGTCGTGGCGCCGATCAGGATTACGGTGCCGTCTTCCATGACCGGCAGAAAACTATCCTGCTGTGCGCGATTGAAGCGATGAATTTCGTCCACGAAAAGCAACGTTTGACGCCCGGACATACGACGTGCGCGCGCAGCTTCAAAAACCTTCTTGAGATCGGCAACGCCGGAAAAGATTGCCGAAATCTGTTCGAACGCCAGATCGGTCTCTCCGGCTAGCAACCGAGCAACCGTCGTCTTGCCGGTTCCCGGTGGCCCCCAGAAGATCATGGAGCCGAGCGACCCGGATGCGATCATGCGCGTCAGCACACCTTCAGGCCCTGTCAGATGTTCCTGCCCGGTCACTTCCGACAGATGTCTAGGACGCAGACGGTCAGCAAGCGGACGGTTCCGGTCCGCGTTCGGGTCTGCCGCTGCTGAGAAAAGATCGCTCATTCAATTGCTCTATCAAAAGACCATACCGCTTCAGGCATAATGCGGCCCGAAGCGGCATGCAACTTTTAGCGATCTGTCGGTATCGGTTTAACGCACAAACTGGCGCAACAGCATTCCGTTACGCTCCACCTCAAGCCGCCAGGCGAGACCGCGCCCCGCTTCCAGAATCGCGGTCAGATCTCCCACGGTCCGGATGGAGTTTCCGTTGATGCTGCGAACGATATCACCGGGACGCAAGCCGAGCCTTGCCGCCGGAGACCCGGAATAGACCTCAACGACCGCCACACCCTGACTGTCGCGCTTGAGGCGCAATTTTGCAGCGGTCGAAGGCGTGAGTTCAAGCACCGATGCACCAGCAAAGGGATTGTCGCCTTCGATAACCTGCGGCGCGGTTTCCTTGACCGCTGGCGCTTTGGAGAGCTTCACCGGGATGGTCTGATTTTTTCCGTTCCTCATGATTTCGATCGACACGGTGTTACCAATACCGGCCGTCGAAAGACGATAACCAAGAACGTCCTGGTTATCGACGCGGACGCCCTGGACGGACAAAACCACATCGCCGATTTTCAGCCCGGCGGTCTCAGCCGGTCCGCCTTTTGCGACTGCCGTGATCAAGGCCCCGTATGGCTTCTCCATACCGAGGCCTTCGGCCAGATCGGCGGTCACGCCCTGGAAAGTCGCGCCGATATAGGGGCGCTCGAAACTCGTGCTGCCATTCTGCGCAGCCTCGACAACGGCGCGAACCATGTTCGACGGAATCGCGAAGCCGATCCCAACCGAGCCGCCGGAACGCGAATAGATCGCGGTGTTGATCCCGATCAGGCGCCCGCGCATGTCGATCAGCGCACCGCCCGAATTGCCGGGATTGATGGCAGCATCGGTCTGGATGAAGAAATCGAAATCGGAAATCCCAACCTGAGTGCGCGATTGCGCGGAAACTATACCGCTCGTCACCGTCTGGCCCACGCCGAAGGGATTGCCAATCGCAAGCACCAGATCGCCGACTTCCACGTCATCAGAGTTACCGAGGCCGAGAACTGGAAACTTGTCCTTGGCTTCGATTTTCAGAACGGCAAGATCAGTGGTTTCGTCACGCAGAAGCAGCTTGCTTTCAAACTCGCGCCCATCCGACAGGGCGACCTTGATTTCATCCGCATCCTTGATGACGTGGTTGTTCGTCACCACGATGCCCGAACTCTCGACGATCACCCCGGAACCGAGCGATTGCTGGATGCGCGGCTTGCTTTCGCCAAACTGCCGTCCAAAAAACTGCTCGAAGAAAGGATCGCCCGCAAAGGGCGAACGCGCCTGCACCTGACGAGCGGCATAGACGTTCACAACAGCCGGCGTCGTTTCCTTCACAAGCGGAGCGAAGGACAACTGCATGTCGGCCCGGTTGAGCGGTATCTGTTTCTGTGGCGCCGCGGGCGCATCCTGCGCCATGGCAGAAGGAACAGCCAGACCGACCGATGCCAGCACGAGACCCAATATGCTTAAACGTCGCCAATTCATGCACATACTCCGCACTTATCAAGGTCTGCCGCTTCCACGAAGGAAGCAAGACTCGGGTGTTGAATGTAGTCAACTGAACGCAAGGATAAAGGGCCACATTGTGACCTGGAGCCATAAACCGTCGGTTTTTGGCGCATGCTGCCCCGCAAAAAAACATGAACGGTCAAGAACACAAACAAAAAGGGCCGCACAAGGCGGCCCTTTGATTGATCAGAAATCAGCGCAGATTATGCTGCGTCTGCTTCCGCAGCCTGTTCGGCTTCGACGCGGGCGCGGTCAGCCTTGCCCTTTGCATCGACGTCGCGTTCCACGAATTCGACAACTGCCAGAGGCGCATTGTCGCCAGCGCGGAAGCCAGCCTTCATGATGCGGATGTAGCCACCGTTGCGGGTCGCATAGCGAGCAGCCAGCGTATCGAACAGCTTTGCGACGAGCTTGACGTCGCGAATAGCCGAGATAGCCTGACGGCGGGCATGCAGATCGCCGCGCTTGCCGAGCGTGACAAGCTTTTCAACGATCGGGCGAATTTCCTTAGCTTTTGGAAGCGTCGTCACAATCTGCTCGTGTTCGATAAGCGAAGCAGCCATGTTGGCGAACATCGCCTTGCGGTGCGAGGCAGTGCGGTTCAGCTTACGGTATCCGTTACCGTGACGCATGAGCCTTCTCCTTAATTAGTTCTAGCCGGATAGCCGGTCTTAATATTGGTCTTCGTAGCGCTTTGCGAGATCTTCGATATTTTCCGGCGGCCAGGACGGGATTTCCATACCGAGATGGAGACCCATCGATGCCAGAACTTCCTTGATCTCGTTGAGCGACTTGCGGCCGAAATTCGGAGTCCGCAGCATCTCGGCTTCCGTCTTCTGGATCAGATCACCGATGTAGACGATGTTGTCGTTCTTCAGGCAGTTTGCCGAACGGACGGACAGTTCGAGTTCGTCCACCTTCTTGAGCAGAGCCGGGTTGAAAGCCAGTTCCGCAACCTGTTCCTGCGGAGCTTCCTTCTGCGGCTCTTCGAAGTTGACGAAGATCGCCAGCTGGTCCTGGAGAATACGAGCAGCGTATGCCACTGCGTCTTCACCGCTGACCGAGCCGTTTGTCTCGATGTTCAGCGTCAGCTTGTCATAATCAAGAACCTGACCTTCACGGGTGTTCTCGATCTTGTACGACACCTTGCGAACCGGGGAATACAGGCTGTCGACCGGGATAAGCCCGATCGGAGCGTCTTCCGCGCGGTTGCGGTCGGCAGGCACATAGCCCTTGCCGGTGTTGACGGTGAATTCCATGCGGATTTCAGCGCCTTCGTCCAGCGTGCAGATGACGTGATCCGGGTTCAGGATCTCGACATCGCCGACAGTCTGAATGTCGCCAGCCGTAACAACGCCTGGGCCTTCCTTGCGGACGACCATGCGCTTCGGGCCCTCGCCTTCCATGCGGATGGCGATTTCCTTGACGTTCAGAACGATATCCGTAACGTCTTCGCGGACGCCCGGGATCGAAGAGAATTCATGCAGAACGCCATCGATCTGAATGGCGGTCACGGCAGCGCCGCGAAGCGACGACAGAAGCACGCGACGCAGGGCATTGCCGAGCGTCAGACCGAAGCCGCGTTCCAGCGGTTCAGCAACGACGGTTGCATGCGTGCGGGAGCCGTTGGTGATGAAATCGACCTTGTTCGGCTTGATAAGTTCCTGCCAGTTCTTCTGGATCATGTGAGTATCCCTCTATCAATCGTCGCTACTATCCTATCGTAGCGATCAAGTGAAGAAACCGCAGAGGAGCCCCGAACTTCAAAAGCCCGAGGCTCATACGGCATGTGAACGAGGATTAGACCCGGCGCTTCTTGCGCGGACGGCAACCGTTGTGCGGGATCGGCGTAACATCGCGGATCGACGTGATCACAAAGCCGGCAGCCTGAAGGGCGCGCAGCGCGGATTCACGGCCAGAGCCCGGTCCGCAAACCTCGACTTCGAGGGAGCGCATGCCATGTTCCTGTGCCTTCTTGGCGCAGTCTTCGGCAGCGATCTGAGCGGCAAACGGGGTCGACTTGCGCGAACCCTTGAAACCCTGAGCACCGGCAGACGACCAGGCAATCGCATTGCCCTGAGCATCCGTAATGGTGATCATGGTGTTGTTGAACGTCGAATTTACGTGGGCAACGCCCGACGAGATGTTTTTACGCTCGCGACGGCGAACGCGCGTGGCTTCCTTGGCCATGACAGTCCTTTCAATCGATCTCTACACCGCCGTAATTCCAGCGGCTACACCGGCCCTCAAGAAAGGACCAGCATCAAACCCAACCGGCGCACCGGAAGGGCTCGACGGAACATGCGTCCCGTCGAAATTACTTCTTCTTGCCTGCGATTGCCTTCGCCGGACCCTTGCGGGTGCGTGCGTTGGTGTGCGTGCGCTGGCCGCGAACCGGCAGCGAACGACGATGACGCAGACCGCGGTAGCAGCCCAGATCCATCAGGCGCTTGATATTCATCGAAACTTCACGACGCAGGTCACCTTCGACCTGGTAGTCGGCATCGATTGCTTCGCGGATCTGAAGGACTTCAGCATCCGACAGCTGGTTAACGCGACGATCGTCAGCAATGCCGACCTTCGTTACGATTTCCCGAGCAAATTTCGGTCCGATCCCGTGGATGTACTGAAGCGCAATAACAACGCGCTTGTTCGTCGGGATGTTGACGCCAGCGATACGTGCCACGTCTGTTCTCCTTGAGTTATAAAAATTTCCATCTGGCAGATGCGATCAACCAGACAGCATTAAATGACCGGTACCGGCCTCTTTCGATTTCCGCCGATACCCGCCATTCAAAACCAGTTGAAGTGGCGCAGTCTTTGACGGAATCGCCCGAAAAAGTCAACTCTTAACTGTCCGTAAAGCCATCAAACCGGCCTGACAGGCAATTCAAGCAACTTCTGGAAGCAATAAACGGGCAGAAAACGCTTCACGCATTCCCTGCCCGTATTGGAACAAGGCTTCTTCAAGCCTCATCAATTTTTACGCCGGAACGAGAATTCTCTCGATTTCGGCGGTAACTTCTTCAACCGGCGCCATGCCATTGATGACGCGCAGTTCACCGGTTCCCGCATAATAGCTAGAAAGCGGCGCTGTCTTTTCGCGGTATTCCACGAGACGCTTGCGGAAAGCTTCGGGATTGTCGTCCGAACGGACCTGACCACCCTTGGCGATCGTCTCGTTCACGCGGCTCTCCATCCGCTTGACCAGGGCATTCTCGTCAACCTTCAGCTCGATCACTGCATCGAGCTTGAGGCCCTTGCCTGCCAACATGGTTCCCAGAGCCTGGGCTTGCGGCACCGTGCGAGGGTAACCGTCAAGGATGAACCCGTTCGCGCAATCCGGAGCATCGATGCGCTCCGATACGATCTGGTTCACGATCTCGTCGGAAACCAGTTGCCCGGCGTCCATCACGGCCTTGGCGCGCTTCCCGATCTCGCTCTGCTGGGCGACTGCTGCACGCAGCATGTCGCCGGTCGAGAGCTGAGGAATTCCATGCTTCTTGGTAAGAAGTCCAGCCTGCGTCCCCTTACCTGCTCCGGGCGGCCCAAGAAGTATCAGTCTCATTTATTGCGTTTCCCACCTCTGAGTTTGGACTTCTTGATCAACCCTTCATACTGATGGGCGATCAGATGCCCCTGAATTTGCGCAACCGTGTCGAGCGTCACGCTCACAACGATCAGCAGCGAGGTGCCACCAAGATAGAAGGGCACACCGGTTGCGGAAATCAGGAATTCCGGCAGGAGACAGACAAGCACGATATAGATGGCGCCGACAACAGTGATACGTGTCAGCACATAGTCTATGTATTCGGCGGTGCGCTCACCCGGACGAATGCCCGGAATAAAGCCGGAATGCTTCTTGAGCTGGTCAGCGGTGTCCTTGGGATTGAACACAATGGCCGTATAGAAGAAGCAGAAGAATGCCATCAATGCAGCATAGAACAGCATGTAGAGCGGCTGTCCGTGACCAAGCGCATTGAGAATGGTCGTCGCCCAGGCAGGCATTTCCGTCGTGTTGGCGAAGCCGGCAACAGTCGCAGGCAGAAGCAGCAGCGACGAAGCGAAAATCGGAGGAATAACGCCTGCAGTATTGAGCTTCAGCGGCAGATGCGAAGTGTCGCCCTGGAACATGCGATTGCCGACCTGACGCTTCGGATACTGGATCAGAAGACGACGCTGCGCACGTTCGACGAAAACGATGACCGCAATCAGCACGATAGCAAGAATGATGACGCCCAGAATAAGGCCCGTCGACAGCGCGCCGGTACGGCCGAGTTCCAGTGTACCGGAAATTGCGTGCGGCAGATTTGCGACGATACCAGAGAAGATGATCAGCGAAATACCGTTGCCGATACCGCGCGCAGTGATCTGCTCGCCGAGCCACATCAGGAACATCGTGCCACCCACAAGGGTAATCACCGACGAGACCATGAAGAAAGGTCCGGGGCTGGTAACGATGCCGTTACCGGACTGCAAACCGACCGAAATCGCGTAGGCCTGAACAAGCGCCAGAAGCACCGTGCCGTAACGCGTGTACTGATTGATGATCTTGCGACCCGCCTCGCCTTCCTTCTTCAGCGCTTCAAGCGACGGCACAACGGACGTCATGAGCTGCACGATAATGGAGGCAGAGATATAAGGCATGATGCCGAGCGCGAAAATGGCCATACGGCCCACGGCGCCACCGGCAAACATGTTGAAGAGCCCGAGCACACCTTGGCTATGCTGCTGGAAAGCCTGCGCAAGCGCGTCAGGATTGATGCCGGGAAGCGGAATATAGGTGCCGAACCGGTATACGAGCAAAGCACCCAGCGTGAACCAGATGCGCTTCTTGAGTTCTTCTGCCTTCGAGAAAGCCGAAAAATTGAGATTGGAAACTAGCTGTTCAGCAGCCGATGCCATTAAATTTCTCCGGTGAAAAGTCTCCGGTCCTCCGCCCCCGTCAGCGCAATCTATAGCGGTCGCGCCTCGAGACTAAAAAGACCCTACCCAGATATGCGCATTGGCATAAATGTGCAAGCGGCGGCACTAAGGCCGCCGCTTTTTATTTTTGTATCGAAGCCTTATTCGGCAGCGGCTTCAGGAAGCTTGATGCTACCGCCGGCTTTTTCGATCTTTTCAACCGCAGCCTTGGAAGCACCGGCGACCTCGAAGGCAACCTTTGCCTTCAGTTCGCCGTCCGAAAGGATGCGAACGCCGTCCTTGGCGCGACGAATCACGCCGGCAGCCTTCAGCGAATCGAGGTTCACAACAGCCTTGGCGTCGAGCTTGCCTGCATCGATAGCGGCCTGAATACGGCCGAGCGACACAACGTTGAAGCTCTTTGCAAAGATGTTGGTGAAGCCGCGCTTCGGCAGACGGCGGTAGATTGGCATCTGGCCGCCTTCGAAGCCATTGATCGAAACGCCCGAACGGGACTTCTGACCCTTGACGCCGCGACCACCGGTCTTGCCGGTGCCCGAACCGATACCGCGACCAACGCGCTTGCGCGCCTTGACCGAACCTGGCTTGTCACGCAGATCGTTGAGTTTCATATCTCTATCTCCCTGCGCTATCACGCCTCGTCCACAACGCGAACGAGGTGTGGAAGCTTGGCGATCATGCCACGGACTGCCGGAGTATCTTCCAGCGTGCTGCGGCGGTGCATTTTATTAAGACCCAGACCGATCAGCGTTGCGCGCTGCTCGGCTGGACGACGGATTGGGCTTCCGATCTGCTCGACCGTAACCGTCTTGCCCTTCTTCTCAGCCATCACTCAAATCCCTTGTCTATGGCGTATCCGGTGGCCTGAGCGGCCCCGGACGAACACAAACTATCGGCTATTCTTCCGAACCGACCACATCATGGCGGCGAGCCTGAAGGGTCGAGTACTTGATGCCGCGCTGTGCAGCGATGTCCTTCGGATGCATCTGATGCTTCAGAGCATCGAACGTCGCACGAACCATGTTGTAAGGGTTCGACGAACCGAGCGACTTGGCGACAACGTCCTGAACGCCGAGCGTTTCGAACACTGCACGCATCGGACCACCGGCGATGATACCCTTACCAGCAGGAGCTGCGCGAAGCAGAACCTTACCGGCGCCGTGACGGCCTTCAACATCGTGATGCAGCGTACGGCCCGAACGCAGCGGTACGAAGATCATGTCGCGCTTAGCGGCTTCGGTAGCCTTGCGGATAGCTTCCGGCACTTCACGTGCCTTGCCATGACCGAAGCCTACGCGGCCCTTCTGATCGCCAACAACGACGAGCGCAGCAAAACCGAAGCGACGGCCGCCCTTGACGACCTTGGCAACACGGTTGATGTGAACGAGCTTATCGACGAATTCGCTGTCGCGCTCCTCACGGCCGCGATCTTCGCGGTTACGTTCTCTCTGTGCCATATCCTGATTTCCTTTTTCTTTTCCGGAAGCACAAATGCTAATTAGAAGCTGAGGCCGCTTTCGCGAGCAGCTTCGGCGAGAGCCTTCACACGGCCGTGGTAAATGAATGCACCACGGTCGAACACTACGTCCTTGACGCCAGCCTTGACGGCACGCTCAGCAACCAGCTTGCCAACGGCAGCGGCTGCTGCGGAGTCGGCACCGGTCTTGAGCTTGCCCTTGAGGTCGCCATCGAGGGTCGAAGCGGCCGCAAGCGTAACGCCGCGGACGTCGTCGATGATCTGGGCGTAGATGTTCTTGGAAGAACGGTGCACGCTGAGACGCGGACGGCCATTGGCGACAGCCTTGACCTGGCGGCGTACACGAGCAGCGCGACGCTGCAAAGTTTCTTTTGGCGATGCCATGACGCGCTTCCCTTACTTCTTCTTGCCTTCTTTGCGGACGATCTTCTCGCCAGCATACTTGACGCCCTTGCCCTTGTAAGGCTCGGGGCCGCGATATTCGCGGATCTCAGCCGCGACCTGACCGACCTGCTGCTTGTCGATACCCGAAACGACGATTTCCGTCGGCTTCGGAACAGCAACAGTAATGCCAGCAGGCACGTCGTAGACCACTTCGTGGCTGAAGCCGAGCGAAAGCTGCAGGTTCTTGCCCTGCATGGCAGCGCGGTAACCGACGCCGCTGATTTCGAGCTTCTTTTCAAAGCCGTCCTTCACGCCAACAAAAATGTTGGAGATCATAGTGCGGGACATGCCCCACTTCGAACGAGCTTCCTTCGACTGGTCGCGTGGATCGACACTTACAGCGCCGTCTTCCATCTTGACCAGAACTTCATCGTGCACGACGAAGGAGAGTTCACCCTTCGCGCCCTTTGCCTTGACGATCTGCCCATCAACACTGGCGGTCACGCCTGCCGGGACCGGCACGGGTTTTTTACCGATACGAGACATTTTGATACCTGTCTTTTATCTGTTCGCTGTCAACCGCATCAGAAGATGCGGCAGAGCAGCTCACCACCAACGTTTTGTTCACGGGCTTCATGATCCGCCATCACGCCCTTCGGCGTGGAGAGGATCGAGATGCCGAGGCCGTTCGCGACCTGCGGGATCGACTTGACCGACACGTAAACGCGACGGCCAGGCTTCGATACGCGGCTGATCTCACGGATAACCGGAACACCTTCGTAGTACTTCAGTTCAATTTCGATCTCGGCCTTGCCGTTCACGAATTCACTCTGCGTGTATCCGCGGATGTAGCCTTCAGACTGAAGGACATCCAGAACGCGAGCGCGCAGCTTGGAAGCCGGGGTCGTAACCTTGGTCTTCTTGCGGCCTACTGCGTTGCGAATACGGGTCAGCATATCGCCGATAGGATCTGACACAGACATATGCTACTCCTTACCAGCTCGACTTGACGATGCCCGGTACCTGACCGAGCGAACCCAACTGACGGAGCGCGATACGCGACATCTTCAGTTTACGGTAGTAACCACGCGGACGGCCCGAAACTTCGCAACGATTGCGAATACGAACCTTCGATGAATTGCGCGGCAGTTCGGCAAGCCGGATGGTGGCGCGGAAGCGCTCTTCCAGCGGAAGGCCCTGATCCATTACGATCGCCTTCAGACGTGCACGCTTGCCAGCGTGACGCTTAACCAACTTTTCGCGGCGCTTGTTTTTTTCGACTGCGCTAGTCTTGGCCATATTAATATACCTCGCTACGCTTGCCGTTACTGCCGGAAGGGGAAGTTGAATGCACGCAGAAGAGCGCGCGCTTCATCATCCGTCTTGGCGGTCGTGCAAACGATGATGTCCATGCCCCAGATCTGATCAACCTTATCGTAGTTGATTTCCGGAAACACGATGTGCTCCTTGATGCCCATGGCATAGTTGCCGCGGCCGTCAAAGCTCTTCGGGTTCAGGCCGCGGAAGTCGCGGACGCGAGGAAGAGCGATCGTGACAAGACGATCAAGGAATTCGTACATGCGGTCCTGGCGAAGGGTAACCTTCGTGCCGATCGGCATGCCCTCACGCAACTTGAACGTTGCGATCGAGTTACGGGCGCGGGTCACGACGGCCTTCTGGCCGGCGATCTGGCTGAGGTCTTCAGCAGCAACCGCAGGCTTCTTGGAATCGCCAGTGGCTTCGCCAACGCCCATGTTGAGGACAACCTTGGTGATGCGCGGAATCTGCATCTCGTTGTCGTATTTGAATTCTTCAAGCAGAGCCTTACGAATGTTTTCATTGTAAAGCTTCTTGAAGCGGGGAAGTGCCTTAGCTTCAGCCATCGATCAGCGCTCCAGAACGTTTTGCGACACGAACCTTCTTGCCGTCCTCGACGCGGAAACCGACGCGAGTCGGCTTGCCGTCCTTGGGGTCAGCAATTGCCAGGTTGGACAGGTGGATCGGCGCTTCCTTGGAGATAATGCCGGCTTCCTGGGTCTGGGTCTGACGCTGATGGCGCTTTACAATGTTGATACCGCGAACGAGCGCCTGCTCATCCTTCGGCATAACCTTGAGAACTTCGCCCTTACGGCCCTTGTCCTTACCGGACAGCACGACAACGCTGTCGCCTTTGCGAATCTTCTGCATCGTCTTGCTTCCTTACAGAACTTCCGGAGCCAGCGAGATGATCTTCATGTGGTTCTTTGCGCGGAGTTCGCGCGGAACCGGTCCGAAGATACGCGTGCCGATTGGCTCTTTCTTGTTATCGATGAGAACGGCTGCATTGTTATCGAAACGAATAACGCTGCCGTCCGGACGACGGATGTCCTTGGCGGTGCGTACAACAACCGCCTTCATCACGTCACCCTTTTTGACGCGGCCGCGCGGAATAGCTTCCTTGATCGACACCACAATGATGTCGCCAACGGAAGCGTAACGCCGCTTCGAGCCGCCCAGCACCTTGATGCACATGACACGACGTGCGCCGGAATTATCCGCCACGTCGAGGTTTGTTTGCATCTGAATCATGACTGGCCGCCTTCTTTCCTCTCAGCTGGTTAAGGGCTCCTGCCCTACCTAAGCTGCGTGTTTATAATTTAGCCTGCTGCTTCGTTCGTCAGAACGACCCAGCGTTTGTCCTTCGAGATCGGAGCCGATTCCTGGATGGAAACGAAATCGCCGACCTTGAACTGGTTGTTTTCGTCATGCGCCTTGTATTTCTTAGACTGACGCACGGTCTTCTGGAGGAGCGGATGCGAATAGCGGCGCTCAACCTTGACCACAACAGTCTTGTCATTCTTGTCGCTGACGACAACGCCCTGCAGAACGCGTTTAGGCATTATATTCTTCCTTATGCCTTGCTTGCGGCCGCCTTCTGGCGGGCAATAGTCTTGATACGCGCGATGTCGCGGCGAACCTGCTTCACGCGCGCGGTTTTTTCGAGCTGGCCGGTGGCCTTCTGAAAGCGCAGGTTGAACTGCTCTTTCTTCAGGGTGCCCAGCTCGTCATTCAGTTGATCGAGGCTCTTCGCCCGAACGTCTGCGGCTTTCATAGTTGCCTCTCTCTTATTCAGCAATGCGCTGGATAAAGCGCGTCTTGATCGGCAACTTTGCGGCGCCGAGTCTGAGGGCTTCGCGTGCCACATCTTCGGGTACGCCGTCAAGCTCAAACATCACGCGACCTGGTGCCACACGGCATGCCCAGTAGTCAACCGAACCCTTACCTTTACCCATACGGACTTCAGTAGGCTTCGAAGTTACCGGCAGGTCCGGGAAGATGCGGATCCACACGCGACCGGCACGCTTCATGTGACGGGTGATCGCGCGGCGGGCCGCTTCGATCTGACGTGCAGTGACGCGTTCCGGCTCAACGGCCTTCAAACCGAATGCACCGAAATTCAGATCCGTGCCGCCTTTCGAGTTGCCGTGAATACGGCCCTTGAACTGCTTGCGGAACTTGGTGCGCTTAGGCTGCATCATTGTTCTCTACTCCAAATTTCTCGCCCGCGGCCCGCTTTTTAAGCGTTTTCGCGGCGGCGGTTCGACGAGGAACCCTGATTGTCACCCTCGACCGCACGACGCTCGGAAGCCATCGGATCGTGTTCAAGGATTTCGCCCTTGAAGACCCAGACCTTCACGCCGCAGATACCATAAGCGGTCTTCGCTTCTGCCGTGCCGTAGTCAATATCGGCGCGCAGCGTATGAAGCGGAACGCGACCTTCACGGTACCATTCCATGCGAGCGATTTCCGCGCCACCCAGACGACCCGAGCAGTTGATACGGATACCTTCGGCTCCAAGACGCATTGCCGACTGAACGGCACGCTTCATGGCGCGACGGAATGCCACACGGCGTTCGAGCTGCTGAGCGATCGACTGGGCGATCAGCGTAGCGTCGATTTCCGGCTTGCGAACTTCAACGATATTGAGCGACGTATCGGCATTGGTCATCTCGGAAAGCTTCTTGCGGAGCTTCTCGATGTCTGCACCCTTCTTGCCGATGATGATGCCCGGACGAGCCGAATGGATCGTCACGCGGCACTTCTTGTGCGGACGCTCGATAACGATCTTGGAGATCGCGGCCTGCTTGAGTTCCTCGGTGAGGAATTCGCGGATCTTGACATCTTCATGCAGCAGCTTGCCGTACTCACCGGTATTCGCGTACCAACGCGAATCCCAGGTGCGGTTAATGCCGAGACGAAGACCGATCGGATTAATCTTCTGACCCATTATGCGGCCTCCCCTTTTTCCGCGACTTCGCGGACAACAATGGTGAGATGCGAAAACGGCTTCTCGATCCGGCTTGCACGGCCACGTCCGCGGACATGGAAGCGCTTCATGACGATCGACTTGCCGACATAAGCTTCGGCGACGATCAGAGCATCGACGTCGAGGTCATGGTTGTTTTCAGCGTTCGCAATTGCGGACTGAAGCGTCTTCTTGACCGTATCGGCGATCCGCTTGCGCGAGAACGTCAGATCGGCAAGTGCCGCATTCACCTTCTTGCCGCGGATCATGCTCGCAACAAGGTTCAGCTTCTGCGGGCTGACGCGCAGCGTGCGGGCAACAGCTTGCGCTTCGTTGTCCTTGAGCTGACGGGGAGCTTTAGCCTTGCCCATCGTTACTTCCTCTTCGACTTCTTGTCCGCGCCGTGACCGTAATAGGTACGCGTAGGCGCGAATTCACCGAACTTGTGTCCGACCATTTCTTCCGAAACCGACACCGGCACATGCTTGTTGCCGTTGTAAACGCCGAAAGTCAGGCCGACAAACTGCGGCAGGATGGTGGAGCGGCGGCTCCACATCTTGATAACTTCATTACGACCGCCTTCGCGTACCTTCTCAGCCTTCTTGAGAAGATAGCCGTCGACAAACGGACCTTTCCAAACTGAACGAGCCACTTCAGACTACCTCTCTTACTTCTTGCGCTGATGGCGCGAACGCATGATGAACTTGTCGGTCGCCTTGTTCGAGCGCGTCTTCTTGCCCTTCGTAGGCTTGCCCCACGGAGTGACAGGGTGACGACCACCCGAGGTACGACCTTCACCACCACCATGCGGGTGATCGACCGGGTTCATTGCAACGCCGCGAACGTGCGGACGCTTGCCACGCCATACCGAACGACCGGCCTTACCGTCGTTGATGTTGCCGTGGTCCGGGTTGGATACTGCACCGACCGAAGCAAAGCAGGCACCTGGAACCAGACGCTGTTCACCGGAATTGAGGCGCAGAATGGCCATGCCCTGATCGCGACCGACGAGCTGTGCGTAGGTGCCAGCCGAACGAGCGATCTGACCGCCCTTGCCCGGCTTCAGCTCGACGTTGTGGATGATCGTGCCAACCGGCATGGAAGCGAGCGGCATTGCGTTGCCCGGCTTCACGTCGACGGAGTTGCCGGCAATAACCTTGTCGCCAACAGCAAGACGCTGCGGAGCCAGGATGTATGCCAGTTCACCGTCTTCATAACGGATCAGCGCGATGAACGCGGTGCGGTTCGGATCGTATTCCAGGCGTTCTACGGTGCCGACAACGTCAAGCTTGCGGCGCTTGAAGTCGATGAAACGGTACGAACGCTTGTGACCGCCGCCCTGAAAGCGGACAGTGATACGACCGGTGTTGTTACGGCCACCCTTCTTGGACAGACCTTCGGTCAGGGACTTGACCGGCTTGCCCTTGTAGAGTTCCGAACGGTCCACGATGACCAGCTGACGCTGGCCTGGCGTGATCGGATTAAAATGCTTGAGTGCCATTGTCTCTTACTCCATGGCCTCTCAGAGACCGGTCGAAACGTCGATGCTCTGGCCTTCGGCCAAAGTAACGATCGCTTTCTTGACGTCGCTCTGGCGCCCGATAAGGCCGCGGAAACGCTTGACCTTACCCTTGCGCACTGCAGTGTTGACTGCGGTAACCTTGACGCCGAACAGCGCTTCGACTGCAGCCTTGATTTCCGGCTTCGTTGCCTTGCGGGCTACGTTGAAGACAACCTGGTTGTGTTCGGAAACCATGGTGGACTTCTCAGTGATAACCGGGCTGACGATCACGTCGTAATGGCGAAGATCAGTCATTTGAAACGCTCCTCGAGGGCTTCGACAGCCGCCTTGGAAAGAACGAGCTTGCCACGGCGAAGGATGTCGTAAACATTGATGCCCTGCACTGGCAGAACGTCGATGTTCGGGATGTTCGAAGCCGCGCGCTGGAAGTTCGCATCGATCTCTG
Source organism: Brucella sp. IR068 (assembly GCF_049065885.1). Classification (NCBI taxonomy): domain Bacteria; kingdom Pseudomonadati; phylum Pseudomonadota; class Alphaproteobacteria; order Hyphomicrobiales; family Brucellaceae; genus Brucella; species Brucella sp. IR068. The sequence continues at coordinate 192,518 of NZ_JBAKHE010000009.1, forward strand.
CACCGCCGATGAGGAGTGCGTTTTCGAGACCGAGCTTGGCGAACTGTGAAACAAGCTGCTTCGTCTTGGCTTCCGTGGCAGCCAGATCATCGATAATGATCAGGTCAGATGCCTTTGCCTTTGCAGACAGGGCATGACGCAGGCCAAGAGCGCGAACCTTCTTCGGCAGATCGTGATCGTGCGAACGGACAACCGGTCCGTGAGCCTGACCACCGCCGCGGAACTGCGGTGCGCGAGCCGAATGGTGACGAGCGCGGCCCGTACCCTTCTGCTTGTACATCTTGGCGCCGGTGCGGCTTACGTCGCCACGGCCCTGAGCCTTATGGGAGCCCTGCTGGCGGCGAGCCAGCTGCCAGCGCACGACGCGCTGAAGAATGTCGTCACGCGGGTCCAGGCCGAAGATTTCTTCGTTCAGCTTGACCTTGCCGGCATCCTTGCCTTCAAGAGTGGTAATCGTGAGATCCATTATTCGGCTCCCTCAGTCGCGACAGCTTCAGCCTTCGCGGCACCTGCACGCAGAGCGGCCGGCTTCGGCGCGTTCTCAGGCAGCGAAACCTTTACCGCGTCGCGTACGATGATCCAGGCACCCTTGGAGCCCGGAACCGCACCGCGAACCAGGATCAGGCCGCGATCGCTGTCCGTCGAGACAACTTCAATATTCTGCGTGGTTACGCGGGTCTGGCCCATGTGACCAGCCATCTTCTTGCCCTTGAACACCTTACCCGGGTCCTGACGCTGACCGGTCGAGCCGTGAGCGCGGTGGGTAATGGAGTTACCGTGCGAAGCACGATGGCCACCGAAGTTATGACGCTTCATAACACCGGCAAAGCCCTTACCGATCGAAGTACCCGTCACATCGACCTTCTGGCCGGCGACGAAGTGTTCGGCGGTGATTTCAGCGCCGACTTCGAGGAGGTTATCCGGCGAAACGCGGAATTCCGCGACCTTCGCCTTAGGCTCGACCTCGGCCTTCGCGAAATGACCGCGCATAGCCTTGGACGTGTTCTTTACTTTGGCGATACCAACGCCAAGCTGAACAGCCGTGTAACCGTTCTTTTCAACTGTACGCTGAGCTACCACGTGGCAATTCTCCATGCGGAGAACCGTCACCGGCACATGCTCGCCGGCGTCGTTATAGACGCGGGTCATGCCCAGCTTCTGTGCAATAACACCTGAACGCATCGGGTTCGTTCCTTCCGTCCTCAAGCCGATTAAAGCTTGATCTCGACATCGACACCGGCGGACAGATCGAGCTTCATCAGCGCGTCCACCGTCTGCGGGGTCGGGTCAACGATATCGAGAAGACGCTTGTGCGTGCGCATCTCGAACTGCTCGCGGCTCTTCTTGTCGATGTGCGGCGACCGGTTAACCGTGAACTTCTCGATCCGTGTTGGAAGCGGGATCGGTCCGCGCACATTTGCACCGGTACGCTTGGCAGTCGACACGATTTCCCGCGTCGAAGCGTCAAGGATCCGATGATCAAACGCCTTCAGGCGAATGCGGATGTTTTGACCGTTCATTTCATCTGTTCCTTGTTACGCGGAAACGCCCGCTCTTGAGCGAGCGTTCCTGCACAAACCTTCATTACTCGATGATCGAGGAGACGATGCCTGCACCGACGGTGCGGCCGCCTTCACGGATAGCGAAGCGGAGCTTCTCTTCCATGGCGATCGGCACGATCAGCTGCACGTCCATGGCGACGTTATCGCCAGGCATGACCATTTCCGTG